>PAHG01000021.1 GCA_002705795.1 Gammaproteobacteria bacterium | reverse complement strand
CAATGTAGAGCTCGACGTCTTTTCCTTTATAGAAGTCTGCTACGGCGTCCGCGAGCACCCCCGCCGAAGCGGTAACACAGGCCAGACCGATCACTGCAGATTGAAAAAGTTTTTTCATTATTTTTCCTCGTATTTTTGTGCATTTACTGCACTTACCAGCCTAGATAATTCATTTAAAAATGTAAGACCCTGCTCATACCGTTTTAATATAGGTCAACAAAAAACCGCGTCTGACTCCCATCAAATGGTTGGAATGACTCCTCGAAGTTCGGGGAACAACGTTCTCACGAGGGATTCTGGCCACGCGATATGGAAACCTTGATCGAAAACGAAATAGATAAGACATCCAATCACGAGGACGTAGGCAGCCGTCATGACCACTGACTCGCTACCCCGAATCCGCATGTAACCGATCACGAACAATGTCGACGCCAGGAGAATCCCACCGACCCACCACGCGAACATAAACCCACACAGCCAGCCAAAAAACTCAAGCACGCGCAGGTTGTAGGAGCCCCGGGATAACCCCCCAAGATCTGAGGATAAGTCCAGCGCTGAACCTTCTGAATATCCAGCCAGCCCTCTTCTGAAAATCGCGTTGGTTAGGGTGATGGCCGTGATGGCCAGCGTGATTAAGACGATCACCTGCGGCGCGCCTTGGGAGTCTTCGTCCCATCCAAACGAGCTGATCAGTGCCCACCCCAATAACACTAATAAACCGATAGGGAACAGATCGATCAACCGGACTTGTGGCCCAGAGAAAGCAAAAAACTCTACCTTCTCTTTTTTAATGAAGATCTTAGTAAATAGCGGCTGCAGTAGGCTCAACGCCGCAAGAATCAGCATCACTGCGCATACCGGCTTAAGAATCCATGCCCACTCGTAGATCTGGTAAGAGATTCGCATGTAGTCTTCAACGATCCCACCCAACACGAACCCTAGTATTAAAGGCGGGCGAGGCCACTTGAGGTGCTTCATAGTCCAACCAACCACGCCGAAGATAAGTAACGTGAACAAATCGCCCCAATCAGCGGAGGCTTGGTATGCCCCCACCATCATGATCGAGATAATCGCTGGTATGACGAGCGTATATCGCAACGTCGCTATCTTCGCGAACTGGCCACTAAAAGCAAAACACAACCCAGCACCTAGGATATTCGCTATCGCTATAGACCACACCATAGAGTAGGTAACATCGAGGTTATCGGTCACCATCGACTTGCCCGGGACCAGACCATGAATCATGAAACCACCGAGCAAAAGCGCCATAGATGCTGATCCTGGGACCCCGAATGCTATCGTTGGCACCAGCGATCCACCTTCCTTTGCGTTGTTTGCACTCTCCGGTGCTATGACTCCCCTAACGTCACCTTTTCCGAATGTCTTATCCGCATCCTTCACCGTCTTTGCCGCATAACCATAAGCGAACCAGTCGACTACCGCCGAACCAAGTCCGGGGATGGCCCCAATCATTGCACCAAGCGATCCGCACTTCGCAACAAGCCACCAGTTTTTAAATACGTCTCTGAGGCCAACCATCATGCCCTCTTTCAATTCATATTTGCTTGTGTCGGAGATCGCCGTTCTTCGCGCAGCGACATCACAGATTTCGGGCAGAGCAAAGAGCCCGAGCGCAACCGGCAAAAGGGGCAGATCATCAATGAGGTACAACGTATCCAAGGTCCATCGTTCTTGCCCAGTCGTTGGGTCTCCCCCCACCATCGACAATAAGATCCCGAACCCCGCCATAGATAAACCACGCAAGGGCATCGACCCAGAAAGCGCGGACACCATCGAAAGACCAAAGATTGAGAAGGCAAGCAACTCAGGGGAATTGATATGCATCAGAATCGGGCGAAGTACCGGGATCGTCAAACCAAGCAGGAATGCCCCCCACAGCCCACCAATTAATGATGCGGCATAGGCAGCGCTGAGCGCTCTGCCTGCCTCCCCATTCTTTGCCATACTGTGACCATCGAGGACGGTTGCTTGAGACGCGGAGGTCCCGGGAACGCCAAACAAGACGGCCGGAATGGTATCGCTGGTCGATGTAACCGCGCCCAGCCCCAGCATGAAGGCGAAAGCAGAATACGCGTCTAAATTGAACGTGAAAGGTAAAAGCAATGCTAGACCGGCCACGCCGCCCACACCCGGCATAATGCCCAATGCGAGGCCTATTACCGTGCCCATTCCCAGGTAAAAGAGTCGCTCTGGTTCTAGTAAAACAGAGAGCGCGGCCAATGCGACGTCCAGGAGGGAAGCATCCATCACTCGATCCTTAAATTTTTTATTTTTTCACGCTACCACAGGTGGCAGAGCTTCCACCATAACTGAGATACAGTGGAATCATCTACCTTAAATAAGAAAAGACTCTACCCCGGGAATTGGAATTCTTCGAGGTCAGGTGATCTATCGAGGTGTCGGTCGAGCTTGAAGAGTTTTATTGCCTCGCGGACCTGTCCGGCGATTGGTGTGGAAAATCTTAATCGGTCAGCCTCCGACAAGAATAGCGCCATGTCTTTCTCTGCCCACAACGCTGGTCTATCGTCGGCGCGAGTCGACATGGCCCAGTTGGCCCCGCTGCTTTTTTCGAGCGCGGCACGCATCCGTTCGCGGTCTACACCCATACGTTCTCCAAAATCTAGACCCTCCATGGAGGCCGTCAGGCACGCCCAGAGTAGATAATTGTTCACCGCCTTGGCGACCTGTCCTGAACCGATTGGCCCCAAGAACTCTATATCACTACCGATGTGGTTAAGGATAGGAGTCAGCGAGTCAAGCAGCTGCCTGTCACCTCCAACGAACAGAAGCAGATCACCTGAATCCGCGGCCATCTCGCCCCTTGCAATTGGACAATCAAGAAGCTTGATATATTCATTTTGGGACAGCCGCTCCGCCAATGCCCGCATATAACTTGGTCGAACGGTCGCGCAGACGATGATTGTAGTTTCTGAATCGATCCCACCGATGAGACCTCGTTCGCCGAAGATAATCTCCGTCACGTCGCTCTCGGAGCCGGCCACGATGAAAATATGACGACATATAGCTACCAGCGACCGGGAATCATCGGCCCAGGTGACACCGTTTGTTTCTGAAGAGTTCTTGAGTGACGAGTTCTTGTCTGTACCGAACACCGAAAATGAGTCAACCAGACGAAGCGCCATTCGCATACCCATGCGACCTAAACCGACAAACCCGATGTTCTCTTTAGTCATTGCCCTCTCCCGTTGCTTGTAAATGGGGCTACTCGATCCGATATTATTTAACACAAAACAGACAACCACTGAGAATTCGATGCATTTAAAGTCTTTTGGTGCAACCCAGCTTCTGACCCGAGAGTCGATCGAACTCAGGGCGCCCCACGACCGGCGGCAGGTTATCGGAACCATGCCAGTCTGCTCGAAGAATGATCTCCACGATGTTGTTGAACAGTCCAGGATTGTCCAGAAGGATTGGTCTCAACGAACGGTTGAGGAGCGAGCCTTGGCGATCGAATCATTTATTCCTATGATCGAGGCCAATCTAGACAAGCTCGTAGTGACCCTGAAAACCGAGCAAGGGATGCTTGACTCAGTTGTGAGACGGGAAGTACAGGAGTCGATTGGTCAAATCAGGCACACACTCGAGGTTGGTATGGCAGAGCTTGCTTCCATCGATCTGACCGATGAATCGTTCTTCGCTGAAATTAAAAAGGTCCCGTATGGGACTGTAGCTGCGATCGTCCCTTGGAATGCACCAATTTCGCTAGCGACCGCCAAGGTAGTCCCAGCACTTCTGACGGGTAACGCGGTCATCGTCAAGCCCTCACCACGCGCACCGAGCGGCGTGACGTTGTTCCTAGACCTGCTTAGAAGTTGCCTACCGCCAGGCCTTCTTAGTGTATTACACGGGCTAGATGAACTCGGCGAGGCCATGATCAGGCACCGAGATATCCGAAAAATATCATTCACCGGGAGTACGGCTGTGGGGAAGAGAGTCGCTGCGGCTGCAGCTTCTGAACTGAAGTCTGTCCAGCTCGAACTCGGCGGAAACGACGCAGCAATTGTGCTCCCCGACGCTGATATCAAGATAACAGCGAACCAGCTCATTGACTCTGCATTCCGGCGATCCGGACAGTTTTGTTACGCGACTAAGCGGGTATATGTCCACACCTCAATCAAAGAGAAGATGATAGGAGCGTTGATAGCCTCTGCAGACCGATTACAGATGGGTGCACCCTCAGATCCAGCGGCTACTGTTGGCCCCGTGATCGACAACGATGCTCAGCTACGATTGAGCAAGCTTATCTCCACAGCCAAATCTACAAATGCAACCGTTCGTCCCTGCGGGTCAGTTCTAGAGTCGGCAGATCTTACCAATGGTTGCTATGTCCGACCGACGCTGGTGTGGGGCATCGATCAATCACATCACTTGGTAGCTGAGGAGCAGTTTGGGCCAATACTTCCGATCATAGCGTACGAGAATCTCCCGCAACTCATCGAAGAACTGAATGACCAAGACTATGGACTCAGCGGATCCGTCTGGGGCTCTAATCTTGGAGAACTGCGAGACGTTGCAAGTAGCATCCAAGCCGGACGCGTTTTCGTTAACGCTGCCCGGGCGATGGGGGGATTTTCGGGTGGGCTTCCCGCGGGTGGCCACAAACATAGTGGGCTCGGATGGGAGAAGTCTGTGTTTGGTTTAAGAGAGTATTACCAGTACCAGACAATCAATGGGCCCACCCGCTAGTTCCGAATATCCTGTAAGAACAAACCTGTTGGAATCTCGGCGCCGATACCGGTCTCTGTCGCCTTTTCATAGAGCAAGCCAGCGACGGCGTGGAACTGATTGCCCTGCAGGTTACCCCTCTCGGAGTAGGTCACATCGTCGGGTTCCCTCTCGAATCGACCATCAGATAACACCTGAGAGAGGTAAACAAGTCTGTCGCCTCCAACCACACCATGGGCTCGACCCTTGAATGCCATCGCTTTCTCTGTAAACCCCGATCTGGCTTGCCAGGTCAGGTGTTCATCATCGAACGTTGTACCCGACCAACCGACCGGAGAGTCGGTGTTGCCGAAACGAAGGAATTTCGACACTTTCGCCTGCACGTCTGGGGGAATACCACCGCCCCCGCCAACATTTAGCAGGTGATGACCCGGCTCGACATACTCTGGCCTTATAACTGGGATAGCTGAGTCGGTCAGCCCCATGATGATATCCACGTCACGGACCGCGTCCTCTGGCGTGTCTACAGGGTCTATGCTCATCCCCAGCTCTTCAGCCATCGTCTCAGCAAACGCTACTCGATTTTCCTTGGTCGGGCTGAAGACCTTTACACGCCGGATATCACGAACATGAATAACCGACCGTAGATGGTCCTTGGCCATCCCTCCAGATCCAAGCAACCCGATAGTCGTAGAGTCCTCACGACTCGCATACTTCACCCCGATCGCACCATCTGCGGCGACACGCATGTGCTGAATAACACCATCATTTATTAAGGCCAACGGCTCACCATTCTCGACCGAAAACAGCAAGATAAATCCACAAAACGTGCCGGGCTCGACGCAGTACTTTTCTTGGGTGACCGAGGCACCGGTGGCCTTATGATAGATGATGTCCGACTTACAGCGGATCGCAAAGTATTTGCCCGCGCTGCCGCCCTCCATCGTACCCCACCTGTAGAACCGGTCAGGTGATGATGATGGAATTTCGACGTCGACTCTCGGGCGACACACAGCTGTCCCGTTAAAAAAATCTTGGTAGGCAGTTTCCAACGCGCGGGTCACCTGGTCTTGGGTGACTAGCCTGGTAACGTCATCGTTGTTGATTACTTTCATAAAGCCAACTCTAACGAAGTTCTACATCGAGACCAATGTCAAACGTCGACGCCGACATCGTTATTTGTGAGGACGAAATGTAATCAACACCAGACTCCGCGATCGCTTTAACGGTATCCAGCTTGACGCCACCAGATGCTTCAAGGGCAGCTCGATCTCGGTTAATCCGTACCGCTTCTCCTAGTTGTTCGGGTGAAAAATTATCCAGCAACACGCAGTCGGCTCCTGCGACCAGCGCCTCTTCGAACTGCTCTAGCGTATCGACCTCAATCTCGATTTTCACCAGGTGTCCCGCTGATGCCTTTGCAGCCGTCAGGGCCTTAGTGATGCCTCCGGCGACCACGACATGATTATCTTTGATGAGAATCGCGTCGTCTAAACCAAATCGGTGGTTTGAACCACCTCCACAGCGGACGGCATATTTCTGAGAGGCCCTAAGCCCAGGGATCGTTTTCCGGGTGCAACACATCCTCGCGTCTGTATGAGCAATCTGAGATACAAATTTAGCGGTTAGGGTAGAGATCCCTGACAGATGACACATAAAGTTCAAGGCGGTCCTCTCCGCCGACAAGATTGATCTCGCGTGACCCGACACCGACGCGATGACAGTTCCAGGCGAAACCTGATCGCCATCTGGAATCTTTTGATCAAATAAAAGCTGTGGATCGATCGCCTCAAAAGCCATCGCCGCGTGTGGTAACCCACACACGACACCTGAGTCTCGTGCAACGACCATGGCCGTTGCGATTTTCTCTGGATCTATTGTCGCCTGAGTGGATAGGTCCCCCGCTCTTCCGAGATCCTCCAACAAAGCACGTCTGACTTCGTCTTGTATCAAAACCCTGGGTAAATCCAACGAGCACTCTCCCTTCAAAAGTTTTCTGGGGAACGGTTCAATTGAACAGGTCTCCCTTGCGTCGCAGACTCTATCACAGCGTGGCAGACCTCGAGTGTACCTAGGCACCAGTGTCCGGACTGGATCGGTTGGGTCCCCGACCGGACCGCGTCATATAGTGCCCCGAATACGGGTTCTCGTGGACTAGTGACCAACGGGACCGCGATAACTTCTTTTTCAAAATTTTTATAAACACTGATTTCGCGGGGCCCGACTTTGATGTCAGCGTACTCACACTGTATTATCAATGGACCGAAATGTTCGTGGTTGGGAGCGATTCCCAGTAACTCGGATGCCCCGAACGTTCTGCCCCGCTTCGCGCTGACTTCTTCGTCACGAGTCAGTTCGGCCAACGCTCTCCGAGATTTTCCGTAGTCATTCTGGTCTTTGTCATATCCCGTCTCACCGACCCAATCCAGCAACTCATCAGAATCAAACCGACCGAATCCTGAGTAGGTACACTGAGCTACCGCACCGTTCGTGAATTTTATCATCGCTTGGTAGGAAATTTCTGTGTCCCGATCCTTGTCCCAGCGACCGATCGACGCATAAACCTCGCTCACGGGGCCCCCGGCAAGCAATCTGACAATATCAAACTGATGAGCGCCCTGTGAGAACAAGACACCACCACCATCCGCTGTCCTAAGCTCCTCGTCCCTGCGCGGTCGATACATAAAATCAGTGTAGTTAAACGTGTTGATCGCTAAAATTCGGCCGAACTGGCCGCTATCTATCAGCTGTCTCGCGGCGAGTACCGGTCCATCAAACGAGTGCGCCGGACCGACGATCAACGTGACCTGATTTGCCTCACATGCCGCGACCATCCGTTTGGCATCGGTTAACGAGATTGCGATTGGCTTCTCAACGAGCACATGCTTTCCAGCCTCAGCGGCCGCCACGGCCATCTCGGCGTGGAACTGATGGGGGGTCGCTACATGGACAGCCTCTATCGATGAGTCTGAGAGTAGTTGGTCATAGGACGCATATGCTTGTCCCTGAAAGATCGACTGAAACGCTTTACGTGATTCATCACGTGGTGCCGCCGCCGCAACAAATTTAACGAACTGACTTTCAAGCGCAGACGGCGCGGTAAGTGCGAATCCTCTCCCCAAACCGACCACTCCGACTCGGACCGGATCAATAGTCTTCGAAGTCAATCTCGATATCACCCTTTCCTCGGGACACACAGACCATGATCGCAGAATTATACTCGTCTGATTCGAGAACGAAGTCTCTGTGCTCGACCTCTCCGGCCACCAGCTTCATCTTGCATGAGCCGCAGGTACCGCTCTCGCAGGAGCTCGGGACCCTTAAACCGTTCGCTCGTAATGTCTCCAATATAGTGCTGACCTCTTCGACCCTAAACCTATCACCGGTAGACTTAACTGACACCGAAAACGCTGAATTCACGAAGTCCCTGCCGGCTTGTGGGTTGAAGTCCTCGAAATGGACTTGACCTTCTGGCCAGTGACCACTTAAGGCTTTGATCTCTTCCATCAACGGTCTTGGTCCACAGCAGTAAACATGGCTCGCACTAGGGGTCATAAAGTCTTCCCAGAAATCATAGGCCCTCTCCGCGTCACCGTCATCAAAGTGGACAACTACACGGTCTCCGAACTCGCGCTGCAGTTCATCCCAATACGCTGCATGATCAGCTGACCGGGCGCAGTAGATCAACCGGAAGGATGCTCCATTATCGTCGCAAAATCTTGCCATACTGATCAGTGGAGTAATACCTATACCACCGCCGATGAACAGATACTCTGGCGCCTCGACCAAAGGAAAACTGTTCTCAGGCGGCTGCACAAGCACAGGATCCCCTATCGCGAGGTCCCCATGCATCGACTGAGATCCACCACGAGATTCTGGCTCTAGCTTGACCGCGACCTGATAGAACGTTGGTTGACGTCCGTCGTTGATCAGTGAGTACTGCCGGTTCGCGCCACAAGGGGTCATCACCGCGACATGCGATCCCGGATCAAACGATGGCAGTTCTGACCCATCATCGACAGCGAACCGAAACTCCACTATGTCTCTCGCTACCTCGCGTTTCTCACTAACTAACAGATTGAGTTCATTGCTCTTATTCATTGATTTCGATATCTAAGTAAATATAATTAGAAATCTAAACGTTTGCCGGTTTGGTGTAAATACGGGTGGCAATATTATTACAAGCGAGGGACCAATATGCTGACCCCACAAGAGAATGAGCTGTTAACTAAAGTCACCGACGGGGCTCCTATGGAGAGAATTATGCGGAGCCACTGGGTCCCAATTTGTCTTAGCGAGGAACTGCCGGAAAATGATGGGACCCCGCTGCTTATTGAGGTTTTTGGGTGTCGTTACGTCGCCTTTAGGGATACCAATGGGGCGGTGGGTTTGTTAGACGAACTCTGCCCGCACCGACACGCGTCATTGCTGTATGGTCGCAACGAAAACTGCGGTCTGACCTGCCTTTATCACGGTTGGAAATTCGATGTGACTGGAAAATGTGTGGGGATGCCCTCCGAACCGCAGGGAAGTGACCTGATCGATAAGGTTAGACATAACGCATACCAAACTCGAGAGTGGGGGTCGTTCGTGTGGGCATGGCTNGGNNACGAGGACTGANNTNCCNGANTTTCAACCACCNGCNTTNGCNCCNACGGCNGANACCNNNGTNTCNGTNACNAAAATNCGNATCCCNGCNAACTGGGCTCANATCATGGAAGGNCAGATNGANTCNTCTCACTCGTCNAGCCTCCANTCNTCAGATATGGTNCCCGCNAAGGTCGANGGNGCNGCNGCNGANGATAAAGCGTGGTANCGGCCNTCGACTGATNGNTCNCCNAGNATGCAGGTCGANCGGACTGANTACGGATTCCANTANGCGGCNNTTNGGCATCCNATNAANCAGCCNNCACTNAANGANTATTTCCGNGTTACTGAGTATATNGCNCCATTNACCTGCCTNATCCCNCCGAATTCNAGCTANAACGTCACGACNGTNGTNGTCCCGATNGATGACNAGAACTCNATNNTNAANTTNATNGCNTGGGGNGGCGAGACNTGCCCNGANNCNGCGGAGTGGAGNCGNTTTAANCACTCNGTNCCNGGNGANGATCTNGACGAAAACTGGNTATCNAAAAGACAACCAGANAACANNTTCCTCCAAGACCGNGCCCTGATGAANCANGGAAANTTTACAGGNGTTCCNGGTATCCCNAANCANGACATCNTNATGTGGGTNTCGATGGGNGCNATAGTCGANAGNACNACCGANANGCTNGNNGCTTCTGATATGGCTGTAGTNGAGTTTNGAAAGCTNATGGTNGACGCGGCNAANACNATNGNNNCNGGCGGGGNNGCNCTTGGATCNNNATCGNNNCTNANACACACTCAGATNAAGTCNTANGAGGGTGTCCACTCNAANGAGACAGANTGGAANACACTCTGCCGAAACTAGNCTAACCAAAAAAGCCCGGACGNTTNCCGGGCNTTTTNNNCGAGANGNNGACCGTTTACATNAGCCCNGCNTCTTTGTACGCCTTNACNGCNCCNGGNTGGAANGGNATNGCGTTNTGCTTNACCATCATNTNCGGATTCANCGNNCGCATNGCCTTATGTACNCCCTGAATCTCGCCGATATTNTTTATGAGAGCCTTAGTCACCTTATAGACCTCATCNTCTGACGTATCNGAATTNACAACTAGCATNGCTGTTAATGCCAACGTGGGGTAATCATCNGACANGATATCGTAGGCCTTGCCNGGTATNACCATCTGACCGGTNCCCATNGNACNNCTGACNTTATCTCTNACCGCNTGTGANACNGGCATCATGACCATCGGCATCGAATTCAACATATCACGAATCGACGAGTGCCCGACGAANAGATTATTCATNACCATGTCNCCNTGACGNTTTTTCATCAGCTCAACAATACCCTTTGATCCNGAGTACTGAACGCTACCGCCCCATGATTCNATNTCNNTNNNNGTGATNCCGTANGCNGCNANCACTTCCAACGCCTGNTTNTGCGCNATAATGCCTCGCTTNTTAATAATCAACCGAACCGGTGGTTTCTTCGATTTCAGATCTTCATATGAAGAAATACCATACTTGTCAGCGAAGTCTTTGGTTACCATCGGTTGGAATGCGCCAAAGTTATACATCACAGCCATTGCACGCAGATTAGTTACCGGCGCTTTGTAAGGATCTGTGCCTTTCGCAGCGATCTTCGCTTCAGCATCATGCATTATGCCGAAATCCACCTTTTGAGACGCAACCTGCACGGCATTAGCGAAACCACCGCCCGAGGTCTGATAGGTTACTGTCGCATTTGGGTAACTAGCGCGCATTGCCTTATCAACACCGGCTCCCAGAAGCGACCATAAGCCGCCTGGACTAGCCCCTGCCAAAATATAATTATCTTTGGCGACCACATTGGCAGACGCCAGACCTATACAAGTTCCAACGACCACAGTTTTTATTACTTTTCTTATGCCCAGCATAACTTCTCCTTCTTATTTTTCAGTTTTACTACACCACTTTTACATTATCTCTGCCACTTAACCAGAACCAAAACAAAATTCCAATACCAGCGATAAATCCTAAGCTTTGATATGCAAGAAAAGGCGTCAACAGCGGGACGACTAGAGCGAAAGTTAACAATCGCTGAAATGCCCCCAACGGACTGTTAAAGCACCCCGCTGATGCAACAGAGATTAAAAGAAATGCAAGTACGGCTCTCAGTGTAGCCCACGTTACTTCGACCATTGTTCCTTCCCCCAGCAGCGTAGGATCCAAGACGAAAAAGAAAGGAAGTAAAAAAGCTCCCACAGCGAACTGGACTCCCTTAAACGATATCTTCATCGGGTTATCGTCGGCGATCGAGGCAGCCGCGAAAGCGGCGACAGCCACAGGTGGAGTAATCGCAGAAAGGACTGCGTAGTAGAGTAAGAATAGATGCGCAGCCATCTCTGGTANNCCCAGCTTNATNAGNANNGGNCCGATTANNACNGCNGCCANGATNTANGAACTNACNGTNGGCATTCCCATCCCGAGAATGATCGTCATGATTGCCGCCACGATGAGAGTAAGCCACACAACATCGCCCGTCATCAGGAATACGAGTGCCGATAACTTTGCAGCCAATCCTGTCATCGTGATCCCACCGATCACAAAACCTGCAGCGGTGCATGCTCCAACGACGGGTGCCAGGCGTCGTCCCGTTTCCGCCAAGGTCTCAACAATCCGCGTAACAGACAGGCGGGTTTGTTTCCTGAAGAATGAGATCGCAATCACGGCGACCGCACCGAACAGGGCGACGAACGTGGGGCTGTATCCTTCGAACAGAGCCCAGACAATCGCAGCCAACGGCACCAAGAATAATCCACCGTTTTTCATGGTCTCCGATAGCGGTGGTACCGCGCTTTTATCCAGTCCCTTTAGACCCAACCGGACCGAGGTATAGTGGACCTGTGAGTAGACAGAAAAGTAGTACAAAAGAGCAGGGATTGTTGAGGCAACGACGATGTCGAGATATGGGATACCTGTGTATTCGGCCATGATGAACGCAGCAGAGCCCATCACGGGTGGCAAGATACTCCCACCTGTGGAGGCCGCCACCTCAACGGCGCCCGCAACCGTCGCCGGATAGCCAATTTTTTTCATCATTGGGATCGTAATTGAGCCGGTGGTCACTACGTCTGAGGTCGGACTACCAGAAATAGTCCCATAAAGGCCCGAAGATACCACCGCAATTTTAGCCGGCCCCCCGACCCGTGCACCTGCAACCGAGGCCGCGAGGTTATTAAAAAACTCACCTCCACCCGCGTTCGCCAGAAATGTACCGAACAAGACGAATAATAAAACATACGTAGCCGCTACCCTGAGTGGTGTTCCAAACAAGCCATCCGTCGTGAAGATCATGATGTCTAGAAAGTGTTCGAAGCCGATATAGCCATGCCCAAACGGGGCCGGCAACACGTGACCGTAAAGGTTATAGATCATGAACGAGATAACGATACCCGTCAGCAATAAACCAACCGTGCGACGACACACCTCAAGACACAGAAGAATCAGCAGACTGGCAAACGCTATATCTATCGCCGATAAAGGATCCAGTAAAGTGATCCGGGTGGCGATCGAGTCAGCGTTAATCGCGAAATACAGACCACAAGCTATACTGGAAGCAACAAAAACCCAGTCATAGATAGGGACTCGGTCAGGATCATCCTCGAGCCGTTCACTCCTTGCCGCGATTGTGGAAAACACGAGAACCAACATGAACGACAAAAACAAAGTCACCAGCACGAGCGCGTCGAGTCTAGAAAAAACCGCCGCATAGGCAGACCACAGAATAAATATGGCCCCATAGGCAGTAAGTAAATTACCGACTACACCGTCAGGTCTTCGCGTATATCCAGAACTAAAAAAACCGCCTAACGTCATCCACTAAACCTTAAAAGACTCAGATGTGTTTTCAAAAAATAGATCCTCCGGCGACATTAAACAGTCGGCCACCCCTTGGTCATAGCAGTACCTGGCAAATGTCTCCAGCGTCGTTCTGTTNTCCTCGACCCCGTAGGTCCAGAGATCATGGCCGCCATACATGGCCCGCGAATCGTTCATAGCTGAAAAGATCCATGGCATCGGGACAGCCGAGGCTGTCGCATCACAGAGCCGCCTAACGCAACGCTCTCTCGCCTGATCCAGGCCTTTGTAGATCGTCTGCGCGACCCACGGGGTCTGTCCAAGAATATCGTCACGAATCACAATTGTGTGCATGATCGGGAAACACCCTGTCTTCTCAAAATACTCACGCTCAATCTCTCTCGGGTCTTCGAACATCCTTACGATACGGGGGTCCCCGTCTTTGAATGACTGTATCGGGTGAGCGGTAATGACTGCATCAACAGCACCAGAGAGGAGCAGTTCGTTTAGATTATGTTGCGTATCTGGCTGAAGATTCACCCAACTGGGTAGGTTAAACTTAACTTTCTCAGCCCTGCCCGGCTGATGGACACCCGACTGCACCCATGTGATAGAACCCAAGTCGACATCGAACTGATCCACAAGGGCACCCCTAACATACACACCAGCGGTCTGACCCCACTCAGGGATACCGACCCGGCGGCCCTCTAGATCCTTTGGGGTCCTTACGTCTGATTCGGCCCGAACATAAATAGCTGAGTGGCGGAACACTCGCGACGGGAAGACTGGGATCGCGACCCCGCGGGCCTGCCCTTTTGATCTCAGGCTGACATATTTGGCAAACGAATGTTCGGAGATCTCGAACTCACCAAACTTTATGAACCTAAAAAAAATCTCTTCAACGGGGAGCTTCAGTTGGGTTAATTCAACACCCTCGGTCACGACCTCCGGCTCAAAGATGTCTCTCACGTGATCATAGTCGTGGCAGGCGAATGTTAGTCTCAGCATGAATGCCCCGTAAGTTGAATGCGTTTTTATTATTAAAATAGGCCACTTGCAGAACGCTACTACTTAGGTATCTAATCGTCAACGAGGTCGACCAATAATAGGCAAATCAAAATGAGGTGGGACGGAGACCAATGGACGCACTAGTGTCGCTATCTTTCGAGGCCCTACTTTTGATCACCCTTATCGTGTTTCTCGGTGGCCTAATCAAGGGATTTCTTGGGTTCGGTATGCCACTCTTCGCGACCCCACTGCTCGCCCTATTTATGCCTCTCCTAAGCGTCATACCAATGATGGCAGTCCCAGTTCTGGCGTCTAACATCTACCAAGCCAAATTTTCAAAGAAGAGCCTAGAGTACTGCAAAAGATTTTGGCCGCTAGGACTCGGACAGATTATTGGTGTCAGCCTGGGTGTACAGGTATTAGTGAGTGCTGATTCAAACGTACTCAAAATCTGTCTNGGACTGATCGTACTGATCAACATCGCACTACGGACCATCAAATGGAAACTCAAGATACCATCAGAGAAAGAGGTGATCAGTGGCCCCGTCGGTGGGTTAGCCGCGGGAATAGTTGGAGGCACTACATCGTTCGTCGGGCCACTGCTCGTGCTCTACTTATCCTCTCTTGAGAACCTTAAGAAAGATGACTTCGTGAAAGCTATCGCACTACTGTATCTTGGTGGGTTTCTACCAATGTACGGGGGGTTAGCGTTACTCGGATCGTTCAGCTGGACACAGCTTCTCGGTTCGTTTGCGATCTGTTTCCCTATGCTGATCGGGATCTGGTTGGGAGAAAGGATGCGATTCAAAGTCTCGGAGGCGCTATTTGAGAGAGCGGTGATGATCACGTTGGGGCTCATCGCGCTATCCCTTATTCATCGATCCTCATTGAACTTACTAGGATGGTAGCCGAGAACATGTCAGACACTGCCTACGATTCGACAGATATAACACGCCAGTCAACGTTTCCGACGGACCACTCGATTGCATATCTGGCCCGCGAAATTACAAGAATCTACACGCGAAACCTGCAAGACGCGATCGCAGATCACGGTATCTTGATCGGCCAGTACCATTTCTTGCGGGTGCTCTGGGAGAAGGATGAGATAACGCAACGTGAGCTAGCCAATGCCGTCGGAATGAAAGAGTCAACAACTTTCACAGCGCTCGCCGGTATGGAAAAGCAGGGGCTACTCACCCGAAAGAGAGACTCAAACGATCGACGTAAAATGACAGTAAGGTTGACCGACAAGGGACGGGGGCTCAGGTCAAAACTTATCCCAATCGCCAAAGCTGTTAACGATCGCCCCCTAGCTGAACTCAGCCTCAAGCAAGTTTCTGACCTAAAGTCGATGTTGGAGACATTGAGAAATAATCTGTCAGGTGAACACTAATGAAGGAATCATGCCCATTGGTTGTAGTCATAACTGGAGCAACAAACGGTATCGGACTGTCGACAAAAGAACTCCTAAAGTCCCATGGGATATCGACCATCGTCTGTGACAGAGAGCCATCCGATGACAAAAACTATGTGTTCCTCGATCTGTCAGACCCTGAATCGATATCAGAATGCGTCCGGTCTCTCCCAGGTCAGATTGATGCGCTAATCAATTGCGCCGGGGTAGCACCGATAACCCAAACAAACACTGCGGTCCTCAAAATTAATTGGTTCGGCACGAAATCTTTCACTGATGCTGTCTTCACAAAAATCAAATCCACCGGATCTGTCACTACGGTCGCTTCCCGGGCCGGGGCCAAATGGGAAGATAATGTTGCGCAGCTACGCCAAATTTTGGACACATCGTGGGGTGACCTCACAAGTACGCTAGATATTGACACCCTTACACCGNCGCGCGCGTACGAGCTGTCAAAAGAATTGTTAATTTACTGGTCCATGAGTCGAGCAGTGACCCGACAACCCGTCCGATTCAATACGGTCAGTCCATCTTCAGTCGAGACACGGCTCACTCCAACCTTCAAGGAAGCATTCAAGAGCCGAAAACTCAATAATGATAATCTACGCAGACGGCAGACCACCCCCGATGAAATTGCTGAAGCGATCTGGTTCCTGGCAAACCCAGCAACGGCCTCGATCAATGGGATTGATCTCAAGGTGGACCAGGGTATAACTGCGCAACGAAAGCTGACCGAACTAACGCAATAAATCTTAGGAATACAACATGAGCAAACTGAATCTTACGATAGCGACCGGAAATTATGACCGTACCCGGCCGATTTCTGACGGTCGCGTCGATATCGAGGGCGTCGACCCGAATCATTTATTCTTTTCCCCGGAGGAGATGTTTTATCGTGCCTTTCGGTTTCAGTCGTTTGATGTGTGCGAGCTATCGTTTTCGTCCTATTGTGTCAGCGCCTGTGATCCCGACTTCCCTTACATCGCGGTACCGGTCTTTCTGTCAAGAGCCTTCAGGCACGCGGCGATCTTCACACGCAACGACGCAAATATTGGTCAGCCTAAAGACCTGAAAGGAAAGACCTTGGGCGTGACTGAGTATCAACTGACAGCTAACGTNTGGTTGAGGGGTATCCTCGAGGACTACTACGGGGTCCCGCAGACCGAGATCCACTGGATACGGGGTGGCTTGTTCGATCCCAAGCGTCCAGAAAAAATCAAGGTACAGCTACCCGAAGGCCTAGACTACAGAGAGGCCCCTGAGGGAACCACACTGAACGAGTTAATGGCGGCCGGAGAGATTGACGGACTCATCGGCCCGAGACCGCCCAGAGACTTCTACACAAATCCAAACTATGGCCGATTATTCCCCGACACGTTCGGTGCGGTGGCCGAGTACTATCAAAACACCCAAATTTTCCCGATCATGCACGTCCTTGGAATCAAAAAAGAGATCGTAAATCAATATCCATGGTTACCCGCATCTCTATACAAGGCGTTCGACGATGCGAGAAAAGTCGCACTCGAGGCTATTCTCGATACTTCCGCGAGTAAAATGACCATGCCACTTCTCGATGAGCAGATTGATTTCGTTCGGAAGGAGCTCGGACCAGAGCTTTGGACGTATGGTTTCCGTAACAATAGACACGTCATCGATAAGTTCCTCGACTACCACCACCATCAACGGCTATCAAGCCGCCGGCTAGACGCAGAGGAACTATTCCACCCATCGTCAATGGAATCGTACTCCCTGTAAACGTAGATTTGTTTCGTTTCGCTACAGACTTTAGTTGAAATTTGTTGCGTTGCGTCATATACTTGATCACCTAAATTGACTACAAGTGAGAGTTTGAAAAGTAATGACGGCAACTACAGTTGACTATGCACCGGAAGAGCCAAAAGGAATGCTTTCCGGCCTCGCGGATACGATCCGCTTGGCAATGAAATTGAAGGACGAATTCGAGAAGGTCGACGACCCACAAATGCGCCATGAGGCTGTTTGCAAAATCATCGCATCTATCTAAATAGCAAATCTCAAAGCCGTTGGTACTTTCGTCACCAACGGCTTTTTTTTATTCCTCTGGCGGCACCCAGCAATCTTCAAATCCTACCGCTGGTTCCAACTGATCAAACCAGTCGAATCCCATCAACCGAGGCATGCGACTATTCATAACCACAATACGTGCCTCAGTGTCTGAGGTGTTGAAGCGCTTGTGGGCGCAATATGGCGGTATGTAAATAAAGTCACCGGCCTTCCATTCGAAGACCTTTGCCGTGGTCTCCCACTCCCAGACGAATTCGTCGGCGCAATGGAAATTCACGTCAAAGTGTTGGTCATAACCCTCCCCTTCGATTACGAAGGCGACTTCCTCCGATAAGTGGCGACTCGTACCGGTCGCTTTACCTGACTCTATGAACTGCATGTAGAGGTCTAGGCAGCACTCTTTGGTATCCATCTCTTCACGGATGATGTGCTTAATCAGACCATCCGCCGAGCGCTCCATCGGCATCTCATCCGACTTCACAATATTTTTACGTGTCACATATTCTTTACGAAACTCTTTAGAAGCCTCCAGTGCCTGGCTGTAAAAATCCGCAGACAAGGAGTCATTCTTTGCCCGAGCNCGCTCGGTTGGATCAACAAACATNTTTAAACTCCTCNTAAATCGATGTCGGTGGGGCGTAATCTTCGTGGCCCGGTACTGGGGTCTTCGGCGGATACTCGACCATCTTCTGGAAGATCATGTGCATAAAGAGAAACAGTGGCTTGGCTTTCATAATGAGAACGATGCCTTCCTCGTCTGGGTCATCGTTAAAGTGCTGGTGGACACAGCCATTTTCTACAATCAGCGCATCTCCTGCTTCCCAGTCGATCCGGCGACCGTCATGGACGTCGTGCCCTTTCCCCTTCAAAACGAAAAAGACAGCCGAGTTCATATGACCATGCTTCTGTCCGTAGCCACCCGGCGCGTACACATCGATATGTGTCTCGATCGATTGCGCAACCTTCGCGGCCTGCGGGTTAATGACCTTCTTGCCATAGTTTTGTGGTCCCCCCTTCCATTTCATGTCCGGCGTACGGTAGACCCTAGGCTGATTAAACAGCTCTGACATTAACTCTCCGTAGGTACCCTCGAGCGCCCTAACGAAGACCCGCTTCTTCTGCCACCTCTCCCAGACGACTTCCCCGTCGGAACCTCCGGCAACCAAGTCAGTTTTTTCAGACATAAAGTTCTCCTAATTAGCNGATAGATAGTAAGGGATCTTGGACACCAACTCTGCTAATAAATGACACCTGGGCCCATAACAAAATCTTTTCACTTTGGGAGTGAAGGTTAATCGATTAAAGAGTATACGTAGTAAACAAATTCAAGTTTAGGGAATGCCGACTNACTAAAGCCATGAGCGTGAAAGAGCCAAAGAAAAAGCGATCAAAAAAAAGGACGGTCGAGTTGGTCGCCTACTGCGCCTTTTGCATTTTAGGCGCCTACTACTGTTATCACCTCAAGGGTCAAGACGGTTTCCTGGCGGCCCTTGTGGTACAAGAAGAAATGCTTCTGGGAATGCTGCCCCGAATCACCATGGCACTCGGCGTTGCGTCACTGCTCTGGGTACTGCTAGATCCAGAGAAACTTAAAAAAANGATTCAGAAACGTAGGGGTTGGGTCAAGGTCGTCTACGCGACGATACTCGGAGCGGTTACACCTGGCGGACCATCCAGTTCATTCTCGATTCTCAATATGTTTCTGAATAGTGGTCTCGGTTACTTAATAGGGATCACCTACATCACCGCGTGGTCCATGCTAGGAGTTCAACGTATTTTGATATGGGATATCCCTTTGATGGGAACGGAACAAGCTGGACTTCGTTTTATCTCCGGTATCTGGTTACCCGCATTCGCTGGACTGTTCGCCGCGTGGGTCTTTGGTAAATATGAGGANGATAAGCGACCATGATGAGTCCATCTCTACTGCTACTGGTCGCGCTATTGCTTATCCTGGGGTTCAAAGCGAAACAGAGAGATGACGGATCACTTGAGCGAGCTTATGAACGTTTCAAACAACAGATAGCTCAGTTTCTTCCCCGGATGATTCTGGTGGTCATAGGGACCGGCTTCCTTTTACAAATTATTCCGTCCGAACTGATATCGACACATTTAGGAAAAGATGCTGGATGGGTACCGATACTTTATGGTGGCTTCGCCGGGATGCTGGTTCCAGCGGGGCCCGCCGTCGCATTTACCACTGCTGCGACCTTGGCGGGATCGGGCGCGGCTCCGGCGGCTTTAGTGGCATTCATTACCGCCTGGTGTATATTCGCGATTCATAGAATACTCATCTATGAAACTCACCTAGCCGGCCCTCGCTTTCTGATGATCCGCTGCATATCCGCAGCTCCAATACCGTTCGTCGCCGGATTCGTAACCCACCTAATGACTAACTTATAGAGGAAACAACATGGAACTCAAAGCCCACCTCTCAATACCTGAGTCACCAAAAGGATGCCTTGTCATCATCCACGAAAATCGCGGACTCGATGATCACATTCGTGATGTGGCAAATCGGTTCGCCAGCGAAGGGTTCGCCGTGGCTGCTCCAGACTACTTAGCACCAGTCGGTGGTTCAGTAGGAGACGTCGACACAAATATTGCGAATATCAAGGACGTATCGCGTGAACAGGTTACTGAAATCAGTCAGTATTGGCTACACAGTCTTACAACACTCACCGGAATCAACGATCAGGCGATACTTGGTTTTTGCTGGGGCGGCGGGGTAGTAAATCATTGCGCGACTCAAATCGGCGAATTAAAGAAAGCCGTCATGTTTTATGGGACGGCACCAGACCCTTCTCTAATGAACAATATCAAAGCATCACTACAGCTCCATTACGCGGAAAATGATGATCGGATTAATGCTGGACGCGATGATTATCTCAAGGCACTNACAAACACAGGCATCTCACACGAAGCCTTCATCTATGAGGGCGCTGGGCACGCATTCTTCAATGATACGCGCGATGATCGTTATCACCGGCCATCAGCTGAATTAGCCTTCAAACGCGCCCTAACATTTTTGAAAGACTAGCTTTCCGAGAAGAACCGTAACGCGGTCAGTACTTCTTTGAGATCCTGACCGTCGGTTACCCACACTAATTGAGAGGAAATACGCCTAAGTTCACCAGTGAGTTGATCCGAAGTAAACGATCCAGTCTTACTTCGATCCAGGTCGACCATGATGGTCGTTATAAATCGATGTTGCATCCAACGATCTATACGTGCGATCACTGAGTCTAAGTGCTTCTCGTCGCAGCCCGCATCCGGACAAACAAATGTGAGAAAATCTGGTGGTGTTATTGTGAACAAAAGATCGACATCGCCGAAACCCTCATCTGATGTATACAGAACAGCTTGGGATGGTGGTCCTGAATAATCAGATCCGATGCAGTCGGTGAATATACCCATGACCTTGGGATGCACCACGAACGCAAATGATCTCTCCGAGCTGTTGGGTTTTTGTATCCGGAACCGAGTGGCTTGCGCCGAGTGGCGCTCTGCACAGAATCCACTGGTTACGATTGCCTGAGAAGCCCCATTACTCATACAGAGGTCTGCTTGACGCCCTCACGAACCTTGAAGTCTTCTTTTGCCGCTTCTAGGAAGTCTTCATTCCGCGGAATCAACTTGGAGACTGACCGGACGCGCTGCTCCTCAACCTCAACGCCTGGTGGAGTTTGCCCCTTGTCACGCAGCGCGACAACAGCACGCTTCAGTACCTTGCGCGCCATGATGATCCCGTTATCCGTCGACACTAAATTTTCTTTGGTTCGATCAACAATCGGGCCCATAGATTCCTGCACAGATGCGTCTTGCATCGCGAACCCTTCGATACCGCTGTATGACTCACCACGCTTTTGAGCGTCACGATCCATGAGGTAATCGTTATCTTTGTTCTGGAGGGGCCTGAATGTTCCAGGCACATACGGCACATGAATTCCTTCACCACGCTCCATTGCATCTCTTTCGTCTGTAGACAGCGCTCTGACGGGATGGTAATCGTATGACCACGCCATGCAGTTGTAGTCGTCAATCGGGATCCAGAAGTGCCCGTGGATCGGGTGATCACCCCGAGGAGGAATCGCTGTAAAACATGGCGCAACAAACGGAGTCACTCGCCAATAGTAGTGATCGTTTTCTGCGTTACGTCGTGCTCCGATGAGAAGACCCCCGTCGATCTGCTTCACCTCAAACGCCGGCTTCGAGTCTTTCAGGTTATATTTGTTACCCTCGGCGCCTTTAAACAGGGGATCCTTAGACATCGTGAAGCGGTGCAAGAAGGACACATGTGATGAGTCGATACCGCCCTCCATAGCCTGCAACCAATTACACTCCTGGATGCGCTTGGAGCTAAAAGTTTGCTTCAAAGGAACGCTGGCGAACTCATATTCGGGCTCAGGCGGCATGTGCTCTTTCGGCCCCATATATACCCAGATTACTCCACCCTTTTCGATCATTGGATACGCGGTCAGCTTGATGCGATTACATAGACCGCTCTCTTCTGGCTCGGAGGGAATCTCTGTGCAGTTTCCATTCACGTCATACTTCCAGCCATGATAGGGGCAACGGAGTCCACCCTCTTCGTTTCTACCGAACCACAAACTAATGCCACGGTGTGCACAGAACTCGTCAATCAGGCCCAGTTGACCATCACTATCACGGAACGCTATGAGCCGCTCAGACAAAACCTGTACGCGAACCGGTGGGCAATCATTCTCCGGGAGTTCGCTTGAGAGCAACACGGGTAACCAGTAGCGGCGGAACATTTCCCCCATCGCTGTTCCCGGACCCGTCAAGGTGAGTAGGTCATTATCTTCACGTGAAAGCATAGTTTTTCTTAACCCCTTTCAGCCAAAAACGATTTAGATTTGGTAATCCACGACTATAGTACAATGGTACGATATCAACACTTAGAAATCTAAAGGTAATTCAATTTCACTATGGCTCTAATAGAATTGTGCTCCGAATCTGATCTAGACCACAACGAGTCTAGATTATTTAGCGTAAATGGCTTAGATATCGCGCTTTTCAGGGTGGAGGATAACTTCTACGCCCTGGACGATTTGTGTAGTCATGGCCCTGGCTCCTTGAGTGAAGGCTATTTGGACGGGTTCAATATTGAATGTGATTTTCACAACGGTGCATTTGATATCCGGACCGGAGAAGTCACCGCCCCACCATGTATGGATCCAGTCAAATCATATGTCGTATGCAAACAGGACGGTAAGGTTTTCATAGAAATATAAAACGCACGAATGGAAGCGATATGCGCAAAATAGACATCTTTAATCACATCTGGCCCACCGAATTCTTTGACGCATTGATTGGTCATATTGGCCAAATGACTGACATCACGTTACGCAGTGGTGCGGTGCCCATGATCACAGACCTCGACCGTCGGTTTGAGGTCATGGATATGTTTGGCGAAGGTTACCAACAGGTACTGACCCTGGCCTCGCCGCCACTCGAGAAGATCGCAGACCCCGAAAAAGCACTGGAACTCAGTATGGTTGGCTCAGATTCAATGGCGTCGCTTTGTGAAAAGTACCCAGACCGATTTCCCGCTTTTGTCGGAACAGCACCCATGAATCACCCCACGGGCATGGCATCAGAGTCTCGGCGAGCGATTGAGGAGCTGGGCGCCGCTGGCATGCAGATATACACCAACATCAAGGGGCAGCCATTAGATCATCCAAATTTTGAAGCNTTCTTCGAGTATATGAACGAGAGCGGTAAGCCGATATGGATGCACCCGGCGCGTGGTCAAGGTTTTGCTGACTACCAGTCCGAAGACCGATCTGAGTATGAAATCTGGTGGACATTCGGCTGGCCTTACGAGACGTCAGCAGCCATGGCGCGTCTCGTGTTCTCTGGAATTTTTGATCGCTACCCTAATCTCAAGATCATTACACACCATGCGGGTGGAATGGTCCCATTTTTTGAGGGGCGTGTTGGCCCTGGCTGGGACCAGATGGGTAAACGGACTAGCGATAGAGATCTCGGGGCTGCGAAGGATGCATTGAGAAAGCCGCACCTCCAGTACTTCAAAGAATTCTATGCTGACACGGCAAGCTTTGGCTCAAAGAAAGCAATCGAGCACGCGTTAGAATTTTTCGGTGAAGATCGCATTGTGTTCGCGTCAGACGCCCCGTTTGATCCAGAGGGTGGCCCGATGTATATCCGAGAAACGATTAATGCAATCGACGCGATGGAGCTCGACACGGCGATCAAAGAAAAGCTGTTCTACGGGAACGCTTGCGAGCTGATGGGAATCGACTGACAAGCAACTAAATACGAGGCACCTAGTTTGGACGCAAGCGTTATAGTGGTTGGGGCCGGGCCTGTTGGCCTGTCTCTTGCCATCAATCTTGGCAGGGCTGGGATTAAAACGGTTCTTCTTGAGCGGAATCCAGAGCCACAGTTTTTGCCAAAGATGGAGCGCTGCAACGCCCGATCGATGGAAATGTTCCGGCGCATCGGACTATCTCAAAAGATTCGTGATGCCGGTCTGCGTGCAGACTGCCCCATGGACGTCTTTATCGTAGAGGACCTTACAAAACCTGCGCTCCTGGAGGAAAAGCACCCATCCATAAAAGCGTTCCAAGAGAGGATTCGAGACTGCAAGGATCTGTCAATGGCCCTCGAACCCTATCAACTGATCTCCCAGTATACGCTCGAGCCCCTGCTNAAGGCGGAGGCTGAGGCTCTGCATTCTGTCGACGTACGGTTTGGCCATGAGTTCGTCGAGTTTGAGCAAATCGCTGGAGAGGTAAAAGTCCGCTACAAGGGTCCAGACGGCAAATCGATGACTCTGTCAGCTTTGTATCTCGTCGGTTGCGACGGCGGATCGAGTCCGATACGCAAACAACTCGGAATCAAGCTTCGTGGTGAGGGCGGCATTCTCGAGCTCCAGCAAGCACTGTTCTACTGTGAAGAGTTATTTGCGCGGCTACCTCATGGAAACGGACCAGGCCAGGGACGGCACTATCACAGGGCGGATACCGAGCACACGTTTCTCATCATGCAAGACTCAACGAAGCANTGGAGCCTCCACGCGACGGCGCCAGACTCGGAGGCGATGAAACATAAGTTTGAGGAAATTGTCGGGTTCCCAGTCGAATATAAGTTACTCTCATGCGCCCCATGGCGTCAGAATCTATTGCTCGCTGATCGATACAGAGACGGACGTGTTTTCCTGGCTGGTGACTCGGTTCATCTTGTCATTCCGACGGGCGGNCTAGGCATGAACACCGGTGTGGGAGACGCCTTCGATCTTGCCTGGAAATTGATCGGGACACTCAAAGGCTGGGGTGGNCCAGAGCTTCTAGATTCTTACGANATAGAGCGTCGTCAAATCGGTGATAGAAACGTTGGCGCNTCGCGTTATGCAAANGTCGGCCGTCAAAAATGGNGATCCATCGCGACCGACGATATCTTCAGTGGCACTGATGCCGGCGAATCGACAAAGCAGAAGCTGGTTCAACTAGCGGACTCGGAGCAACGGAAGGGAAACCGGATGATCGGTGCAGAGCTTGGGTACCGATATGTTGACTCTCCGTGCATCGACAACATCCCCGGTGGGCCCGAACACCGAGTCGGTGAATATCGTCCTAATGTTTGGCCAGGGTCGAGGCTTCCGCATTGTTGGTTAGATGACGGGACAGCGTTGCAAGATAGATTACCCGAAACATATATTCTGCTATGCCTTGGCAATAAATCGCTAGATACCTCACAACTGCGGGAGAGCTATAGGGCGATAGGTGCACCAGTTTCTGAGGTACGGATCGAATCAAGCCGTATTCGAGACTTATATGGTTTCGACTTCCTCATACTCAGACCAGATATGCATGTGGTGTGGCGGGGTACTGACGTGCCACACAATTCCCAGGAAATAGCTTCAATCTCCACCGGCCACGGACCACATGATTAAACAGATAAAACAAAGAAAAGGACCAAAAGATGAGTGAGTTTTCCAACTACCTCGAGGCGAAGCTTGATGAGCTCGTGACCGCAAACAGGATCCTGGGCCGGGAGAATGTTTGCGATGCCTTTGGACACGTGAGCATAAGACACCCAGACCGGGATGATAGGTATTTTCTCTCAAGATCCCGGGCCCCTGAAAGAATTGAGGTGGATGACCTGATGGAGTTCACTCTTGACGGTGACCCCATCGATCAAAAAGGTCGGTCTCCATACGCGGAACGGTTCATCCACGGCGCGATCTACGCAAAAAGGCCAGACGTTCACTCGGTGGTCCACAACCACAGCATGAATGTGATTCCTTTTGGTGTTACCAAGACCCCAATCAAGCCAATTCTCCACATGTGTGCTTCCATGGGATGTGACGTACCCGTATGGGACTCACGCGACAAGTTTGGCGACACAAACCTATTGGTTCGCTCCATGGATATGGGCTACGACTTGGCGGACGCGCTGGGTGACAAGCGGGCCGCACTGATGCGAGGTCACGGGTGCGTCGTCGTAGCGGAGTCCCTGCGGTTGGCCGTGTTTGCCTCTGTATACCTAGAAATGAACGCAGAGATCCAGCTCAAATCGCATCTTCTTGGCGGTGATGACGTCACGTTCCTGAGCGAGGGTGAGGTAGAACAAATTATCGGAACACGCACATCATTCACTATCGAACGNGCATGGGAGCGTTGGGCACGCAGAGCNGAACGATCNTATGACCCTGAACCAGATCAGGCGAATTTTTCTTAATCGTACGTTCAAANCACCTGCTGAAGGCGGGTGGTTTCACTGCAAAGGACCGTTGTCCGATTAATTAAGCGAATATCCGGATAACTNTAGCCTCCCATAGCGCAATGCAGGACGCTTCTGTTGTCCCACATCACGACATCACCCTGAGCCCACTGATATTCAAGCTTGGCATTAGTTTCCTCGACTGCGGCAAACAGTTCGTCGAGGATTGCTTGCCCCTCATCCTCAGGTATGTCAGCGATTCCGATCGTGAACCTCGGGCTAGCAAATAGGATGATCTCTTCGCTCTCAGGATGTCTATACACNAGCGGATGCTTTACCGGNGGATGTTTCTCGAGTTGCTGCGCATAAAACTCNCGGGCNTTAACTCGGTTCTCAGAGATAGTGACCCGTCTATTTANAAGTTTGCTNACACAGTGGACTCCTTCCAATTTCTCCACCGCTACCTTTAGATGATCTGGTAACTCTTGATACACGGCAGCCATATTGACAAACCCTGTATTTCCTCCCAAATCGGGTGTTTTGAGGCAATGAAGTATGGANCCCAATGGTGGATCAACTTGCCAAGATAGATCGGAGTGCCACTCGACACCGGCATCAACAACACCGATTGGTTTCCCGTCTTTCAAGTCATTCGATAACACCAGAATTTCCGGGAACCCATCCAACAAATATTGGTTATTACTGTGTACGTCACAGTTCCCAAACCGCTTAGAGAAAGCGACATGCTGCTCTGGTGACATTGTTTGTCCAGAAAATGCGATCACTTTATGCTCCACAAGTGACTGGTATACAAAGTCGAAATCATCGGTACTGAGTTGTTCGGAAAGGTCAATCCCACTGACTCTTACACCAATTTCATCTGATAACCGTTCAACCGCAGGCATCATCAATCCCTCTACTACTTATCCTTAATTATTATATTCCCTCGAGTGTCTAACTCGGCGTTCTGTTCAGGAACAACTAATGTAGTTGTATCCGACTGCTCGATAACAAGGGGGCCCTCATAGATCTCATTCGTTTCCATCATATCGCGTTGCATGACCGGCATCGCAAAAATCTCCGGTGAACCATCAACATCAAAGATCCCGGATCGCACGCGAGCCTCGAGATCTCTGACTCCTGACGCGGGTAATACGTCGAAGACTGACTGGTCACGGTCGGGAGCAGCGCGACCGATTAGGCGATATGACATGACTTCAACCGGTTGAGAACCCGCGGCATGGCCAAATTTCTTTGCGTGCAATTCATCAAAGTCAGACCTGACCTTTTGCGTATTCAGCGCTTCAACATCTACCGCCACAGACAGCTCATAACCCTGACCCTGATACCTGAGATCCATATATCTCTCAAGGATCAGAGCAGACCGAGCGAAGCCCTCTTCATCGAACTTAGCAAACGCTTCTTGCTCAAGGCCATCGAAGATACCACTTACTGTATCCGCATTAACTTGCGACAAACCTTGCGGCTTCGTGCTGATGAATTCATGTTTCACATCAGCCTGCAACAAGCCTAAGGCTGAGGTGACACCAGGGCGGGCCGGCACCAGAACCTGCTTCAAATTAAGCTCACGCATAATTCTGGATGCATGCAGAGGACCCGCACCCCCAAACGCGACCAACGTGAACTCTCGTAAATCTAGCCCTTTGCTAGTCGCCAGAGCTCGGACCGCCTCTGCCATCTTGATATCCACGACCTTGAGAACACCCAATGCGGCGCTTTCAACAGAAAGATCCAGTGGTTTAGCCAACCGTTCCCGAATCGCCTCCCCCGCCGCCTGCACATCTAACGTAAGGTGCTCCTTAACCTCATCACGGTTACCCAAATATCCGAGTGTCACGTTGCAGTCAGTCACGGTCGGAATCTCGCCACCACGCCCGTAGGCGACCGGACCAGGAACAGCCCCCGCGCTCTCAGGTCCTACATGCAGTGAACCCCCGTCATCCACCCAGGCAAGCGTGCCTCCCCCAGCGGAAAGGGTCTCAACCTGCACCGATGGCAAACAAATATGACGACCATCAATATCAAAACGGTCCCTTATCTCAACGACGCGGCCCTCGGTCACTGCTACATCACAACTCGTCCCACCCATATCAAATGATATTCCATGCTCTAAGCCGGACTTCTCGAGGATGCCCAAAGAAGCCATGACACCGCCAGCCAGACCCGACATCAATGTGGAGACAGGCCGCTCCGCGGTGCTCGTAATAGACCCGACACCACCATTCGACTGCATCACATAACGTTTCTTGGTCAGCACTCCGAGATCAGAAATGGCACGATCTAACTGCGATAGATATCTATCCATTTTTGGTCTGAGATAGGCATTGATCACGGTTGTCGACAACCTATAGTACTCTCGTATAAACGGACATATCTCACTAGACAAGGTCACCTGGACTCCAGGTAAGACCTCCTCTGCGATACGACGAACTGCGCGCTCATGTTCCGGATTGATGAAGGAAAACAGAAGACAAATGGCGATCCCTGAAATATTTTCAGTGTTGAGTGTTTCAAGCCTAGATCGCGTTAAATCAAGATCGATTTCCTGAACAATCTCGCCTTTTGAGCCGATCCGCTCCGGGATCTCGACCACATTCTGGCGATCAACCAATAGCCTTGGCCTCTGGTATCGGATATTGAAAATCTCCTTACCGTAGGGTCGTGCTTGTTCCTGAACCTCATAGATCGCGTCAAATCCCTCGGTAATAACAAGTGCGGTCTTGCTGCCGTGCTCCTGTAACAAGGTATTGGTCCCGACGGTCGTACCATGAATAAAAAGATCAATCAAATCAGGTCTCACTCCACCCTCAACGATCCTTGTCAAGCCTTGGATAACCGCACGTTCAGGCTCAGCGGGGGTAGACGGGACTTTAAAAGATTGTAGAGCCCCTGACTCATCGAGATAGGTGAAATCGGAAAAGGTTCCACCTGTATCAACAGCAACTTGCACTTTTTTCATTTACACCTCGGGGTTCTTAAGCGACCCGTGTACTCCCTTGACTCGATTCCGATAGATTGCCGCACCCACCACCACTGGGAGTATCAAGAGCAAAAGACTCTCCGCGGTTCAAGGGAATATTTACTTCCCTAGATGAGAGTAATTTCGGTTCCCCATCAGGATACAAAGTAGCTTTGCCAGGCTTACCATCTTGAGCACCACTAACACCTCTGGGTGGAATTTGATGTCTCGACGATCGAATCGAGAGGCGTATCCCATCCTCGAGGGATTGATAGACCCTCCGAAATGCGTCACCACCCGAGAAGAGACCCCGGCCACCCGAATTTTTCAGCACGCTAAACTCTGTAATCCGGAGTGGGTACTCTGTTTCGAGTATCTCGATCGGAGTAATGCGGCCATTGGTTTGGTTCACATGACAACCAGTCAGGCCGGGATTCGAACTCGAGGCCCCAGAGCCACCCGCAAAAATCTCATACGAAATACTGGGCCTTACCTCGTCTCGTTTTTTGGGGAATCCAAAAATCAAGGACCTTGAATCAGAGCCATCAGCCCGTTGGACCATTTCTGTCAGCTGACCCAGTGCATCAAAGCCGGAATTGATGACAGCGTGGACAGTCGGGTTGTAGGTGTTCATCGGTGCCGGCAGTTCCGGCTCCAGTAGTGATCCGGGACGCGTTATTATTTCGATCGCATTTAACACGCCCTGGTTGACTGTAATCTCTTTTCCTAATGATGAAATCACGACGTAGGCACAAGCGGCCTTCACAAGGGATGGTCTAATATTAGCAGGGCCTATGGCCTGGTCATCGCTATCCGAGAAATCAAAAACGATTTGATCGCCATCTTTCTTGACTGTTACCACGATTCTAATCGGGTGCCCAATCCTGACACCATCATCGTCAAGAAGACGATCACCGCTCGCTGATCCGTCTGACCACTGTTCAATTTCTTTACGGATAATACGTTCAACATTTGCCACACGCTGGCTAATAGCTCTGTCGATAGTGTCTTTGCCGTACTTTTCCACGAGCTCTACGATTCTATCCGATCCGAGCCACCCGCAACCAAGCTGACCGCGTATGTCTCCCATCACTAGATCGGCCGAGCGACTGTTTGCGCGGATCAGTGCCTCAATCTCGGGGGATATTTCTCGATTTCTGACAAAACGTATGGGTGGAAAATGTATCCCTTCCGAGTAAATGTCAGTCGCTTTACCCGAGCAACTTCCTGGGACGGATCCTCCTATATCGCTCTTATGCGCAATACTAGCGGTAAAATAAGCCAATTCGCTTTTGATGAATACCGGAACAATTACGCACATATCAGGCGCATGAGGACTACCCCCGATGTATGGGTGGTTTACCAAAAACGCGTCACCCTCACGAATGTTGTCGGACGAATAACGCTCTAGTACCGCCTTGATCGAAACAGGGAAGACACCTAAGTGNAGCGGTAAAACGATATGCTGTGCCGCCACGTCACCGCCCGCTGTAAGGATTGCACAACTGGCATCGTGGCTTTCACGAATGATTGTAGAAAACCCCGTACGAAACAGCGCCTCCTGCATCTGTTTTACGACACCAGCGAGGGAAGCGTTTAGAATTTCCTCGGTAATAGAATCGACCAATAGGTTCTCCTTTCCTACCCTGTAGAGTACTTAGGAAAACGCTGGTCCACTAATATCAAATCGCGATGCGCGGAATCGTCGACACGTCTACCAAAACCGCAAAAAATAGGCAAAAAACTAGTTCANTTGCTCTGAATCATCAGATAAATCGAACCCTTCCACACACAAAATATCTGGATTTTCGTGGGCGACTTCCGCCACAAGCGCTACCAGCTGGTCTCTCACAACCTCGACGGCCCTCGAGGACGGCTTACTCATATTTTCTGCTAGGTAGACGGTCCTCACTGGGGTTGGATCCACGATCTTAGCCGTTCCAACGTGTCCACTCTCTACTTCCCACTTCATTGCGCCAAGGGAACCCACAGAGAAGCCCAGGCCTTCCCTGATCAGGTATCGAATAGGCTGCACCGACTCCACTTCGTGAACTACATTTAGTTCCACCCCCACCTGCTCAGCGAATCCGTCGACAAGTTTCCGGTACTCGAATTTCTGCGAGGGCAGAATGAGTGGATAATTCACCAAATCCTTGAACCGGATTTCTTCCGGAACATCCTGACCAACCGAGTCTTTCCAGTAGGTCAGAACCAACGTCTCGGTGCCTAGCGGCTTGAATCGAAGGTCTTGGTCATCCGATGGGGCGTAGCAGAGCGCTAGGTCCAAACGACCATCATTCAGCATTTTGGCGAGCGACTCACTGATCGAGTCTCGCAGGCACACCGACACGTCCGGGTAATCGATCGCGATTTTTTTCACCAACTGAGCGGCAAGTAATTGACCGGTTCCGTGGGTTAGGCCGACAAGAGCTGGACCCGATGGCGTGTCTCGCAGGTTCTGTAGTTCATTCTTGATGTAATGCATCTGGCTGATCAGTCGTTCAGCATGCTCAGCAAGTTTCAGCCCCGCAGCGGTAGGTGTCACCCCTCGGGCGTGACGCGTCACAAGCTCCACACCAAGTTCATCCTCAAGACGCCTCAGATACAAACCGAGGGCCGGCTGCGCGATATAGAGATGACGTGACGCCTTTGTGATGCTTCGGTGTTTGATGATACCGAGAAACAGACGCAGGCTTTTAATGTCCAACTGAAGAACCTCAGAGATTTAACGATCAAAGATCAATCTTGCGCCTTCATCGCCGAGATATCAACGCCCAAGTACTCTGCTTTTTCGCCGTACAATAAGGCACTGACGTCGTCCGCTGAAAACATCTTTACTAACTGGTCGATGGTGCCAAACAGCGGTAGGGGTAGCTTTGCGGTTTGGGCCAACTCCATCGCGACATCCATATCCTTCTCTTGCCACGTGAACCTAGTGTTATCCCAACGATCAAGGGTCGTATTTCGGGCCGGGCACTCTAATAAGATCTCGCGCATATGCTGGGCGTTTACCCCGTAACGTTTCGCCAACGCCAGGACCTCAAAATTGGCGCAACATGCCGCCCAGTGCATCATATTATTGCAAGTTTTTCCGAGTTGGCCCGCGCCGACGCCACCGACACGGTGAACGGCTCTGCTGTAACACATCAATACCGGCGTCACATACGAAACATCATCCTCAGAACCACCACAAAGACTTGCCAGGTTTCCATCACGCGCCCCCTGCATCCCGAACACTACGGGAGCATCAACAAAACGGACCCCGGCTGTGGCGCACTTCGGTGCAAGGGCTTTCATGGTATCTGGGTGATTTGTGGCTGCAACGACGACTGCGGCACCGTTTTTTGGGTTGTTGTTAAGAACGGTCTCCACGACCGACTCGGTCTGCTTGTCAGTCGCTACAATCACGATGAACACGTCAATATCAGACACCTGGCTAGCCAGATCATCACTTGCGCTCAGATCCCGTTTTTTTGCCTCAGCGATTTGCTTTGTATCGAGATCAACGCCGACAACGTCCATACCCTTATTTTGAATATGCAGAGCCATCTCAAGGCCCATTGCTCCGATACCGACTACACAACTTTTCATACTCAATTTTCCTGCTTAATTTTTCTTTTCAATCACTGCTTCTCTCCGCTCGATGCTGAACCTCAGCCGCTCTGCGAAGTCTAAATCTGTCCCCGTTACCCGAATCCATCTCGCCGGTGGTGAGGAGTGCTGTGTCGAGTGGATTACCTTTGGCCCGAAAAACATCGCATTCCCGGGGGTGACATCTCTTTCGTCAACTTTCTCAAGGATAGCCTCCCCTGGCTGACCGGNTTCACCGACGGTCCTATCATAGGTGGTCATCTCGGTCACACCCGTCACTTGAAAATAGAGCGCCCAGGATTGGCCATGATCATGCGGTGAACCCTTTTTTGGCGTGTCTGCGCCGTGAAACAGAATCTGCATGCCCGAGCCTTTGTTTCCCCACAACCTGACCTTCTTCGCCACGTCCAGTTGTGCCAACGATTCCTGAACCCCCGGCTTGCGGACGAAATCATTTATGAGAGCGGTACCACGGGTGCCTATATTCTGCTCTGACGGTTTCTCGTCCTCGATTAATGACATGATGTCATCGGCAAGTTTATCCAGGTATTGGTCATGCATTATTGTTGCGCTCCAAACTTATTTAAGTTTGTCGGTATATTGCTATCGCACTTCACAGGTGTCCAAAAACGAATTAGTTTCTGGGCTATCTGTTGTGGTTTTCTCTGAGAATTTAAAGTGAAGGTGCTGTTNATAGGGTTAGGCCGGATCGGCAAATTAGTGGCCCGCAAAATTGTGGCCGAGGATCAGACTCGGCTTGACTGGGTAGGCGCAGTCGAACAGACAATCGACCCGGAACTATTAAGCTATACACTCAACCATGACTCAACTTATGGCGCTGTAACAAAAAAAATTGGTTATACCAAAGATTCTTTTAGGGTCGAGGGACGAGACGATGTGCCGTTGTTCGACGATATCGGTCTAGCGGTAAATGATACAACTCCAGATTTGGTAATCGATTGCTCCGGGTCTCACCAATCAGCACAAACACTCGTCAGCAGCCAGCACAAGCGATCACAGCATCACCTCTTCGCTCAGGCGCTGGATCCAGTGAAGAAAACGGATGACGTGGAGGTATGGGTGTATGGAGTGAATGATTCTGACTTTGAGGGCCGGGTTCCTAGAAACATCATCAACCCGGGATGTCTCAACAACTGTCTGATCCCATTGATTTCATGTCTGTCCAACAATTTTAAGATCAATAGAGGGACGTTTGTTTCTGTCCACAGCGTCACAAACACACAGCCGAGTCTCGATAGATTGCAGCGCACGGCTCGCTGGTCCCGAGCATCGGGATCGAACCTGATCCCTGCTCCGCACGATAGTATGACCCTGGTCGATAAGTTCTTTCCAGAGATGAAAGGAAAATTGATTGGCAGGACNGTTAGAGCACCCGTTAATCACACGAGTTATGTCACCTGCAGCTTTGAGGTCGATAACCGGATCGAGGAGGACGCGATACTCGACTGTCTTGCAAGCACCAGCATTACCCCCACCGTTTTAGGTGTAGATGCAGAGCCGCTAGTGAGTAGTGACTACGTGACCGACCCACGAAGTTGCGTGATCGACGGTACATCAATCCGGGTCGTCGATGGTTGTACGCTTTTGATAAGCGCTTGGTACAACAACGAGTATGCGTTCGCATCCCGTATGGTGGACATTGCGAACAAAATCAGTCAGACAATTTAATGAGGAGATGCGTATGTGTGGTGACTTAGATGATTACGATCCANGGAAACACGTTGAGCTGCTGCTTGACGGGATAAAAAAGCATATCGGTACCCCACGCATGGCCTCCTCGGGCTCCTGGGCTCAGGACATTGCCGACCTTGATCTGACCGCGTCGAATAAAGAACTCCTGGCTCACTTTATGGCTATGGGGTCCGCCGTCAGCAAACGTCGTGATGAAAATGAGCAGCTCGAATCGATAGCTCAAATGGCCCAAATACACGCGTACCTCTCCGGTATCTTGACCGGTGTTTTATTAGACGACGGCACCCTTCAACAGATCGGGATCCAGAAGTTTTTGGAGGGAGTGAGCGTGGGTAGGTCAATCGATCAAGAGGTGGCTGCCGATATCGCGCATGGGCACTCTAATGACCACCACCACGAACATCACCACCACCACTAACACCTGACCACATAAAATTCAGTGACCCCCAAAGAGTAAAAAGATTTAGCTCGGTAACTGACAAAATACCGCATCCATGTATTCTGGCGGTGTGTAGGGAGTGCACTGGATGCGTATTTGGGATAAGTACATTACGTCTGACGTCAAATCGATGTACGAGCATTATCGCTCCGAGCCAAGGATTGGAGCACGTCCCTGCCTGTTACTCATCGATCTATACAACCTGTCTTACAAAGGCGGAGACTTACCGGTTTCAGAGGTCATAAAAACGAATCCATCAGGGTGTGGGGAACACGCGTACCGGGCGATAGAACCAACAAAGAAACTTATCGGACTCTTCCGCCATCACAATCTCCCAGTTATCTTTACTACCCGAGACTGGGAAGCCCACACTGGGGGGACACACTCGACCCAGAGACAACGGAAAAATATTTCTGAAGCCGATTACGATATCTACGCAGAGTTCCCNTTGGAGCCGAGTGATACCCTGATACGAAAGAGCCGGGCCAGCGTTTTCTTCAACACCGAGCTCGATGATGTGATCAAGGAGCAGGGTATTGATTCAATCGTAGTAGGTGGCGAGAGCACCAGCGGTTGCGTCAGNGCGTCGGTTGTCGACGCCTACTCCCGGAGTCTTCCACCTGTTCTCATCGAGGAGTGCGTCTTCGACAGAAACCCGATCAGTCACGCAATCAATCTGTTCGATATGCACCACAAGTACGGACACGTGACCACCCTTGACAAAGCGACACAGCTCTTGGACGCTAGGGTCGGAGAAGTATTATAAGATGAATACGTGGGACGCCGTCTGGGCGGGTTTGATACATATTCTAGAGCCGACAGCATTTCTCTACATGATGCTCGGGATTGTCATCAGTTCTACCCTCGTTGCGCTCCCAGGGATCGGCTCGAAGACAGCAATCGCACTCCTCCTTCCGTTGGCGTTCACGTTGGATAAATTCGAGGCCATCTGTCTCATTGTGAGTGTCTGGGCGGTGAGTAACACAGCTAACTCTATCACCTCCATTCTGTTTGCGGTTCCCGGCGGATCGGGCTCCCAGGCGACAATCCTCGACGGTTATCCGATGGCACGAAATGGGGAAGCGTCCCGGGCCCTGTCGGCCGCATTCACCAGCTCCGCGCTTGGCGGTATTTTCGGGGCTATCGTGCTGGCGATATCACTTCCTGTCCTGAAACCTCTGGTCATTTTGCTAGGCCCACCAGAATTCTTTGTGCTTATCTTATTTGGTATCGCGATGGTCTCGACCCTGAGCGGAAAGAACAAAGCAAAGGGGCTCGTGATTGGTATCCTTGGGTTACTGGTTTCTTCGGTGGGGATCCATCTAGTCAGCGGAATACCGAGGTTCACTTTCGGAAATCTTACCCTGATGGACGGATTGAACCTCATCCCAGTAACCATTGGCTTATTCGCTATACCCGAACTGATATCCCTAGTCGCATCGGGGTCCTCGATCTCTAAAATGGAACTCAACAACCTTGACAGTGGCCGCCGTCAAGGCATGCGAGACTCACTGACACACTGGTGGCTGGTGATACGATCCAGTCTAGTCGGTGTGTGGGTAGGTATGATTCCGGGGCTCGGCTCCTCGGTCGCCGACTGGTTTGCGTATGGTCATGCACGCGCTACCGAAAAAGGTGCCGAAGAGACTTTTGGAAAGGGTGACGTCAGGGGTGTGATTGCGGTCGACTCGGCGACAAACGCGAAGGAAGGCGGGTCGCTGATACCGACCTTAGCGTTTGGGATCCCGGGCTCATCAACCTTGGCATTGGTATTCGGCGGTTTGTTGATTGTTGGTGTGAAGCCGGGAAAAGAGATCCTGACCACTCATCTCGATGTAACGTTCTCATTCATCTGGTTACTGATCATCGCCAGCGTCATCACATCCCTCTTGTGCATTATTTTTATTAAGCCTCTCGCAAAAGCCACCCAGGTGAGACCTACGCTCCTCGTACCGGTGATCTGCGCTGTCTCTTTGGTCGGGGCATTCGCAAACTCGAATAACTTCGGCGACATCATTGTGATGGCAACGTTCGGTGTTTTCGGTTACTGGCTAAGGCTTCATGGCTGGCCTCGCCCCCCCCTCTTGCTTGGTCTGGTCCTAGGTCCCGAGGCCGAGCGACATCTCTGGACCTCTTACCAGTTGTACGAATGGGAGTTTGTCCTTCGACCCATTACCGGGTCGCTATTGATATTGCTCATTTTGATCCTGGGGTGGCCAACGCTGAAGGCGTTATTTGCAAAGTTGCAGCAGGGAGAGCAGGTATGAGTCTCACGGTCAGTCGTACGGTTCTTAGCCTCAGCTTACTCGCATTGTTCACCTATACGCTATTGGCAGGACTAGATATGCCTTTCCGGGCAAGTATGCTTCCGGTTCTTGCGTCCGGTCTCGCTCTACCTTTGACGCTTCTAGCGATATATATCGAGTGGAAGACCGATAATGATACAAAAAATCAAGCCGATGACTCCAGCGGCGACCTCGCGGTTTCCGAGAGCGAGGTCTCGGTCGACGCATTCCGACGCGTACGATACTTCTTTGTATGGTTTGTTTGTCTGATAGCGTGTGCGCATCTTTTGGGGTTCCTGATCGGCCTCCCGCTGATGGTTCTTATTTATCTTCTAGCGCACCGAGAACCCCTTAAATTATCGATTTTTTTGAGTTTTATGGTTTTGGTAATCCTCTACGGAGGGTTTCAAAAAGGTCTGGTCCTTCCATTACCGGAGGGTATCCTGACAATGATGCTGTTTGGCGGTTAAACATAATAACGAGAGAGGAAACGTAAGCATGCAATTTAAGAAACTAGTAGGAGCAGCGGTACTCGCCGGTTTATTCGGCCAAGCCGCTATCATGTCGCAGGTCGCGAACGCCGGCTCACACGGCGATTTTTATAAGGGCAAGACCGTGACGATTGTAGTCCGCTCCAACCCCGGAGGGGGCTACGATACCTATGGGAGGCTGATAGCCAACCACATCGGTAAACACATCCCAGGTAATCCAGATGTTATCGTGCAAAACATGCCGGGTGCGGGCGGTATTGTCGCGGCGAACTATCTGGACTCACAGGCAGATCAAGACGGGACGGTGCTAGCAATTTTCGACCGTGGCGCGGCCTTTACCCAACGTGTTGGTAAAGAGGGTGTGGCCTATGATGTTTCAAAGTGGAACCTTCTTGGTAGCGCAACCGGCGAGGCTTATGCGTACGTCGCGGCCAAAGACGCACCATTCAATTCCTTGAGCGAGCTTAAGGCCCTCACGGAGGTACAGAAGTTCAGTGCCACGGGACCCGGCTCTGACTCCTACACCTACACAGAGCTCCTGCAAAACGCGGGCATGCCAGTCAAATTGATTTCTGGCTACGTAGGAACCCAGGAGAAACTCCTTGCCATAATCCGTGGTGAGGTTGAAGGGACGGCAGGAAGCTTTGGAAGTATCGCGGAACAGGCAGAGGCAGAGGGACTGAAAGTAATCGGTCTGCTCGGCAGCGTACCGTCGCGTCCTGAGCTCCAGCAGCTGGCCAAGTTTATGCCTGACAGCCAGATGCCGACAATGGCAGTCGCTGTCGCGCCGTTGGCGGCGGGCAGACCGTTCGCGACCACGCCAAATGTGCCGGCTGATCGCGTGAAAATCCTACAAGACGCCTTCGCTGCCGCATTGAAAGACCCGACACTGCTGGCTGAGGCCGAGAAAGCGGGACGACCGATCGACTACATGGGACCAAAGGATCTCGCGGACCTGTACGGGAATATCCTCGCGGCATCTGACGAAGTGATTAAGAAATTTACCGAGACACCAGTCGAGAAGGTAACCGCCAAGTTGGACGAGGTCGGCAAGAAGGGAAAGGTCATAAAATTCCAGGGGAAAAAAGGCCAAGTCTCTTCATCGATATCCAAGAGCCGTACAAAGGTCTCGATCGGGGGTAAAGAGGCCAAGCGGGGCAACCTCAAGGCGGGCATGGAATGTGCCATTGAGTATAACCCAGGCCATGAGGAGCGAGAGGCTTCGAAGGTCGACTGTAAGTAAGTCATGAGTAAATAATAGGCGCGTCCAGACATGGGCGCGCTTTTTATTTGTCAGAGCTACACTTGATGATCAACAAGTACGCCCTAATAGGCGACCACGCTAAGATGCTGGCAGGTGCCATTATCTGGCTAATCTTCGATCTACCGCTCGCCTGGTTACTGGGGCCGGCCACGATCGGACTCATACTCGCCGTCCGCAGCAGACCGGTCGGGACTGACTACTTTTTTGGTGACTGCGGTCGTGGTCTACTCGGTGTCGCGATCGGGGCCAGTATCACACATGAGCATATTGACTGGATGCTGGACCACCCCGACCTGGGTATCGGCTTATTCATCTATGTCGCACTCGGTGGGGGTATAGGGTTTCTCTGGCTCTATCGTTTCTGCAAGTGGGACCGGCCGTCGGCATGGTTTGCGGCGTTTCCGGGAGGAATGAGTGAGATGATCGCCAGCGCGGAGGCGTTCGGGGCCAACATCCCAAAGGTAGCTCTATCGCACTCGCTGAGAATATTTTGTCTTGTCTGCGGCGCATCGCTCGCGAGCTACTTCTTTGCGGGTGTTACAACTGGTTCGCTCGGCTTCGGTGAGGCAGACTGGACAATTCAGCCACTGGTGTTCCTGACCATGGTTGTGTCGGTTTGGGGGGGCAAGTACCTCAGAATACCAGCCCACTCGTTCATGGCCCCCATGTTTGCGAGCCTGATGATGAACCTGATGTTCGATATCCAGCTGAGGCTGACGGACCTCATTCTGATATCTGGTCAGTACTTTCTGGGGTGGAGCATCGCCTCACGCTTCAAGGGCGTATCCAAAAAAGAGGTGATCATGATCTTGAAACAGGTGTTCGTTCTCTTACTCCTATTTTTACCCATCTGGGGAATGATGGCGGTACTTCTCGATCAATTCACCGATATTGATTTAGTGTCAATTATTCTGGGCCTAGCGCCAGGCGGTCAGGCCGAGATCGCGCTGATCGCGATGGCCCTAAACGCGAACTTGGCCGTGGTCATGATACTCCACGTGCTCCGCTCGCTGATGATTACGATGATTGGCCCAATCGCTTTCGCTCTCATTACAAAATCCAAACCCAAGAGGCATTCAAGTGTCTGATGATCAAAACAAAAAAAGAGTCTGGGACCCATACATACCTGAACCCTTCCTCTCCAAGGTAGCCCAACAACGAGAATCGCCTCAGATCACCAGGAACTCTGCGTTGCTAGTTATCGACCTGTATAACCTGGTATTCGAGGGTGGCAACAGATCGTTGCACGAAGACGGGCTACTCGATCGATTCCCCGCGACGTGTGGCGAGAAAGCGTATCAGGCAATCCAACCCACGAATCAATTAATTGGTCTATTCAGAGACAACGGCCTACCAATCTTTTTCTCAACCAAGGATTTTGAACAGTCCCAAAAAGATGGAAACGCGACGCTACGTCCCAGAAAAATAGCCAAGGCCGAGGACTATCAAATTTTTCCTGAGATTGATTTCAGACCGACCGACAACCTCGTGAAGAAACTCAGGGCAAGTATATTCTTCAACACGGGGCTAAACGACCACCTGGCAAACCTGAACGTCGAGAGTTTGTTCATCGCCGGGGAGAGTACCAGTGGCTGTATCCGAGCCAGTGTAGTTGATGCATTTTCTTTGGGCTACCAGGTCTGTCTTGTGGAGGACTGCGTGTTTGACCAGAATCCGGTAAGCCACGCGGTCAACCTGTACGATATGCAACACAAGTACGGTCAGGTCACAGAGCTTTCGGAGCTCGAGGCAGACTTGTAAAAATTTCCCCCCATAGAATGTTCAACCAAAGGGGCGTAACGGAATCG
>PAHG01000020.1 GCA_002705795.1 Gammaproteobacteria bacterium | reverse complement strand
CGACGGAGATTCGCTCACAGTCAGCGCGATCAGCTACTCAGGTACTGGAACCGCTACCATCAACGCGGATAACGCCAGAATCGACTATACCCCGGCCGCAAACTTCAATGGTACAGACACCATCACCTATACCGTGTCTGACGGCACCGCCACAAATACCGGGACACTGACCATCATCGTTAACGCGGTCAACGATGCGCCAGTCGCGGTGGACGATGCGGTGACGACTAAGCAAGACTCGTCTGTCTTGGTCGCGGTTCTCGCCAACGATACGCACGCGGACTCTTCGGTCATGAGTATTGTGACAGTCACGAGCCCCTCAAACGGGACGGTCACACAAGACGGCTCCGTGGTGACCTATACACCGAATTCTAGCTTCTCCGGATCTGATACTTTCGCTTACACCGTGCAAGACGCGAACGGCGTCTCGGATACCGCGAACGTCACGGTCACGGTCAACGCGACCGCTACGGCTTGCTCGCCGACCATTTCCGCCCTCGGGAGCGATTGTACGATTACACCGACCAACCATAAGATGACCGTGCTCGCCTTCGGGTTGTGCACGTCCGCGCCGACGAGACCCACGACATCTGCGAGCTACGATATCTCTTCGTGCCAGCTTATCTATGACGGAAGATCATCGGGAGGTGCGCAGGTATCGGTTGCGGGCGGCGGTACGCAGAGCTTTGTCGGAAACCTGACAATACCGCCCTACGGGACATACACCCACGGCATCATGCTGATCGACAACAGTTTTACCGTGCAAGGTGAGCTGGTTTTGGACGCAAGCGCGGCGAACCGCTACTGCTATATCGAGACCGGTATGACCGTGGCTTGCTACGCGACCCAGCAGACACCTGCAGACGTAACCGATACGGTCGGTAACTTCTTCGATCTGAGCCCAGCGATCTACAGCTACAGCTTCACTACTGACAATGTGACAGTCGATCTCGTAACCAACGAGTCAGCTGCGTCTACATTGTCAGCGTCCGACGGTGCCTCCGACGCTATCCTCGCGATACAGACATTCGGGTCACCGACCACCTTCGATGAGTCAACCCGCTCGCTCGATATCGGGGTCAAAATATCAGAGGCGGTAGTCATCGGAAGCGCCGGCGCCGATACCTCACCGTTCTCAATACGGTTCAGCGTCGAGTAAGCTCACTACCACCCTGTGAGTTTGCCAATAAGGCTGGGAATCAAGTGGCCTCGTTCCCCTAAATCAGGCTTACGCGTATGACGAGCATGAATCCAGACAGAGCCAGTTCGTTGTATCTTAGACAGTACTCCTGGCCTTTTGAAAACGCACCAATGAGGGGATGTGTACTCCGACAGAACGTAGTATAACTGCAGAAAATAAAAATAAAGGTCGTGAGATGGAGTCCCAATTGCAGAAAAGTCGCGACGAGCCCAACGAGCTTCTTGAGGCCCAGGCCGAGGTTCGTCACCTCCGGGAGACCACGCTGATTCTCCGCGAGGAGCTCGAGGCCCAACGGTACGAGAAAGACGCCGCCGTCCAGGGGGCAGTGCAGCGGTCCTCGGACGAAATCATCCAACTCAAGAGCACCGCGACCAGCCTGAGAGACGAGCTAGAGAGCTTACGCTTTGAAAGAGACGCGGCCGTGCAAAAGGCTGTCCAACGATCTAGCGATGAAATCCAGCAGCTCAAGAGTACCGCGACCAGCCTCCGAGACGAGCTAGAGAACCTGCGCTTTGAAAAAGACGCCGCGGTCCAGCAAGCGATCCAACGCTCCACTGACGAGATCGCACAACTCAAAAATACGGCTGGGAACCTAAGAGACGAGCTCGAGTCCGCCCATTACCAGCTGGAGGAAGAGGTACAGAAGATGCGTCTTCAGAGCGAGAACGAGATACAACACCTCAAACAGACAGTAAAAAAATTACGCGACGAATTGGAGGCAAAACATGCCTAAGAACGCGCCGTCAGCCACAGACCCCAACGAGCTCCAGAAACGACTGGACACCGTAAACTCGAAGCTACGAACATCAGAGCTACTGCTTTCAGTCTCACAAAAAATTGCCGGACTCAAGAACCTCAGTGAGATCCTCTGGACCATCATCGAGACCACCACCGAGACACTCAACGCAGACCGGGGCAGCCTGTTTCTGAATGACCCTCTCACCGGTGAGCTGTACTCTCGAGTGGCGCAGGGAGAGCTCATCAGAGAAATCAGAATACTCAACTCTACCGGCATCGCCGGATCTATCTTCCAGTCCGGGGTCGGCGAGATTATCCACGACGCCTACGCCGACGATCGGTTCAATTCTAAGATCGATGAGCAGACCGGGTATGTAACCAAGAACATCGTCTGTGCGCCCGTCAAAACGGTCCGCGGTGACGTTATCGGCGTGATTCAGATCCTGAACAAAAAACGGGGAAGATTCACCAAAGAAGACCTCGAAATCGTCCAGGGTATAACGCTCCAGGCAGCCGTCTCACTCCAGAATGCCCAGGGGATGGAGGAGATGGTCAAGTCACGCGAAAAGGAAATGAAATTCCTTGACGTGGTCGCCGAGGTCACGTCTGAGATTGAGCTGGGCTCACTGCTCCAGCGAGTTATGGTCGAGGCCACAAAGATGCTGAACGCGGACCGGGCCACACTATTTCTGAACGATTTCAAGACAAATGAATTGTTCTCTCGGGTAGCGATGGGGGAGGGGATTGGAGAGATCCGCCTGCCCAACAATGCCGGCATCGCCGGGGCCGTCTTCCAGAGTCGGGAAACCATCAACATTCCTCACGCCTACGCGGACCTTCGTTTTAACCCCGGTTTCGATAAGCAGACCGGGTACTTCACCCGCTCAATACTGTGCGTACCGATCATCAACAAGGACGGTGAATGCATCGGTTGTACCCAAGCGCTCAACAAAAAAGGCGGAGGATTCACGGACGAGGACGAGTCACGCCTCAAAGCGTTCACACAGCAGGTCTCGATCGCCCTCGAGAACGCGAAGCTGTTCGAGGACGTTGCCAAAGAGCGTGCCTACAACTACAGCATGCTAACCAGTATGTCCAACGCCGTGATTACGATTAATGATGAGGGCAAGATCATTACCTGTAACAAGTCGGGGCTTAAGATACTCAAGATCCGAGACACCGATATCTTGGGCAAGACCGCGGAAGAGTTTTTCACCAATGGCCGGTCCTGGATCCTGGAGCGAATCAAGCATTGCGACGAAGAGAAAGAGCCCGAGTTTTTGATGGACGCCGAGATTGAGGTCGGGTCAGAGCAGGACGATAATGTCGAAATAGTGTCCGCAAACGTCAGCTTCCTGCCACTCGAAAACCAAGACCCCGACGGGCGGATGGATCAGTCCAGTGGGCACCTCGGGACCATGATCATGGTCGAAGATATATCGGACGAGAAGCGCATGAAGTCGACCATGTCTCGATATATCGATCCCAACATCGCGGACCAGCTGATGTCCGACGGAAGCGACATCATGGGCGGGCAAGAGACCATCGCGACGGTCCTCTTCTCTGACGTACGAAGCTTCACAACGATCACAGAGGCATTAGGCGCGCAGGGTACAGTGGCCCTGCTAAACGAGTACTTCGACATCATGGTCGAGGCCATAAACGAGCAAGGGGGTATGGTCGACAAGTTTATCGGTGACGCGATCATGGCAGGGTTTGGGATCCCGTTCCCCCACGAGGACGATGAGGACAGGGGCGTCCGGGCCGGGATCAACATGATTAAGCGTCTCTGGGATTGGAACAAGCAACGAGAGAAAGATGGGAAGATGCCGATCGATATGGGTCTCGGGCTCAATACAGATAAGCTGCTCTCGGGTAACATCGGTTCGTCCAAGAGGATGGACTACACCATGATCGGCGACGGTGTGAACCTCGCTGCCCGTCTCGAGAGCGCCTGTAAATCCTACGCGGCGAGGATCTTAATCAGTGACTTCACCTACCAGAAGCTCAAGGGCACCTACCAAATCAGATACATTGACGACGTAGTCGTTAAGGGTAAGACAGAGGCGATCGGGGTCAGAGAGGTGCTCGACTACCACACCCCCGAGACATTCCCGAACCTAATGGACACCGTAAATCACTTCAACGAGGGTAGGATAGCGTTCAAGGCAGGGGACTGGGACAAGGGTATACGGTCGTTTAACGAGTGCCTCAAGGCCAACCCTAATGACAAGCTCTCAAAGATCTACATCGGTCGTTGCGACACGATGAAACAAAGGAACCCTAAAGACTGGGACGGTATCTGGGTCATGGAGACGAAGTGACGGTGCCGCACAGGTGTGAGGATTTCTGTTAGTGTTGGTAAAGAGATAGAGGTAACTGGACAGCTATGCAGGTTTTTTTTGCGGGGACCAGGGGCGCCTACCCAACGTTCAGGCCAGCCAACCAAAAGACCGGTGGTAACACAAACTGCGTCACAGTCTCAGTAGGAGGAGACCGCCTGATAATCGACGGCGGTACCGGTACGGAGAACATTTCACCCAGCGACACCGACGACACGATAATCTTGTCACATTTTCATCTCGACCACCTGATCGGCCTACCCATGTTCCTCACTCGCAAGGAACGCGGTAGTTGCTCGATCGTCAAAGCAGTCGGGCCCTCGAGCGCCAGCACAAAGACCGTCTTGGCCAAAATATTTGGGACCGAGTTCTTCCCGGTCCCGCTCGAGGTGATACATCCGGCCCTCGAATATCATGACTTCGACACACAGACACAGATCGGGAAATGGTCGGTCTCCGCGCACCCGCTGAATCATCCCGGGGGAGGATTCGGTTACCGAATAAGTCACCGGGATTCAGAACAAATATTCACACACCTCCTCGACCATGAACACGGTACCCAAATAGACCACGGGCTGATGGATTTTGCGAGAGGATCCTCGTTGGTCGCGTGGGACGGCTGCTACGAGTCAGATATCTACCCGAACGTAAAGGGCTTCGGTCACTCGACATGGGAGCAAGGGGTCAGGTTTGGGGACACGATAGGCTCACCGGTGGCGATCTCTGGTCACCGTTTCAACCGAACAGACGAAGAGTGCGGCCAGATCGAAGGCCAACTAACTGGACCCCACCTACTGGCACGGGACGGGCTCTTGGTCGATCTCCCACTGGTCTAGTCGTTGCGTCTACTGATAATAATACCGACGGTCCTTAGCTTTGCTCTGACTAGTTGTACGGTTACGACAATTGAAAAAAAGATGCCCACAGGTGGGTTTGTGATACACACCGAGCAACTCACAGTCGAAACGAACAAGGGCAGTCCGGCAAGATGGTTCGTCTTGGTCGAGGGCGACGGCGCTGCCTGGCTCACCTCGACCCGGCCACCGATCGACCCGACACCCAAAAACTCAGCCGTGTTGGAGCTCGCGAAAACTATCCACCAAAGGTCCAAAACGAATGTGCTTTACCTAGCCCGACCCTGCCAGTACCCAAAAAAAACCGGTATCAAGTGTCGACTCAAAGACTGGACAACAGAACGGTTCGCGGAAAGACATGTGGACGCTTTGTTAGGAGCGTTTGCCCGGGAAGTGCCGCCAGGCTCACAGGTCACACTGTTTGGGCATAGCGGGGGCGGCGTGATGGCGCTCCAGCTGGCGGGACGTCTCGGGGACAAGGTAGCAATCAGAAAAATTGTCATAACCGGGACGCCGGTAGACGTCAACGAGTGGACTCGGGCCAATGGATTCTCGGACCTGACCGTGGAAAACTATCTAGACTCCCTGCGTGCCCTCGCCGCACGAACGGTCCCAGTATTCGCATTGTTCGGAGACCTAGACTCGGTCGTACCGGAAGGATTCATGGGAGTCGCCACCGAGGCCGGGCTGTCGATCCAGACGCGGGTGCTGGCTAACACAAGCCACGGTCAACTGGCGAGATCTGAATCTACTCTGGAGATCCTGCTGGACCCCTAGCGGCCAACTCATATTCCCCATTGAGATCAAAAATATCTTAAGACGTTGGCATCGACAATTGATTGACTCCAAGCTAAGAGGCCGTGTGTTAAACTGTCAAACATACAATGAACGGTGATAGCTATGGCCACATCCTTAAAGCTCATGACTTGCGTGATCGGATCCTTGGTGCTGGGCGGGTGCGCGACCTTAGACAAGGCAAAATCTGAGTGGGACGCGCTGGTTAGTAGCGACCCGCGGAACATCGAAGAAAAACAGGAGGCGTTTGCCCAGACCCTTCCAGAAAAGACCCTGATAGAGCTATGCCTCGCCCACGACAAAGAGATGCGGTGGGGCTACTTGTCGCGCCGCGACTACGTGTTCGTCGAGATCTCAGAGGAACTCAAACGCCGCGGCGAGGACCCCCTGGTCTGCAGAAAAACATCGGAGCACGCCCAGTGACTAGTCGAGAGCGACATCCCTCTTAAAATTCGGGGCCTGCTCAATGTCTAGGGTGCGACAGATAATGCCCCGGCAGATACCGAAAAGCCCCGAGTTCATTCCAGAGAAATACTGCAGTAGCTTAGGCCCATTAATTAACCAGCCGTTGAGGGTCTTCGTGACCTCAAACTGCTCAAAACAATGCTCACCGGAAATCGCCTCACAGAGCCCCACGATCATCCCCTCCCCGCAAAGAAACTCACCCTTCCCATGCTTGACCGTCAACTGGCCGGAAGACACGATCAATGCGTCTTGGCGCTCTATCATCGCCCTCAAAGCTGCGGTAGAGTCAATGTGGACAGTTTTCATGGTGAGATCCTTAGTAATCCGCTCAAAAAGCGAACCCGCCGGCGTCTCAGGTGGAAAACTCAGCTCAGCAGGAAACTCAGCTTTCTCTCTGATCAGCCTCCGCATCTCGTTACGCTGATTGAGCTGCAACATCATAGCCCGGAGCGTTTTCTGGACAAATAACGGCTGGGCCTCGATGGCACGGGTCAGGCTAGCGGCCGTGATCTCCAGACACAGTGCCTGCTCTCTAGCAAACGCAGATGCCCCCCTTACCCCCTTATACAGAATCGCCTGCTCACCGAAGCTCTCACCCTGGCCCAGGGTCGCGATAACTGTGTCTGACTCATCAAGACGGATCTCTATCGAGCCACTCAGGACAACGTAAAGATGATCGGCCGGGTCACCCTCATGAAACAGGTAGTGCCCTGGCTTAATCAGAACCTCAAAGAACTCGGGATTACGGGACGACGGCCTACGGATGATAGGTCGGATCTCTTCACGCTTTTTCTCAGCATTTGCGGCGGAATCGTCCGTGACATCATCAGGGTCACGTATTACGGGAACCTCATACTTACGCTGGCGGAGGCTCGCGATGTGCTCGGCGAGTGTCTGCTCGGCTAGAGGCTCTGCTGGCATGAAATGCGCTCCTGAAGGTTACGACTGACCAATTAACTTTAGTTATCGACAGGTTACGAGATAGTTTAAGTTGAACAGTAGGGAAAAGCATCAGGCTCGGCCGCAATAGTATCTATCTCAGCTCTTCCTTGAGATTTACGGAAACTACGTATATACTTTTGGAATTTAAGGGTTGAGTACAAAGTTGAACTGTGAACGTTTCGTGACAACAAGCTAGTTTATGCGATACTTCGACTAACCCAAATGAAGAAACGGAAATATCATGTTACGGAAATTGAGTTTGATTCTTGGTTGCGTCGTGCTTCCGTTGATTGCGCAGGGAGACGAAGAAGAGCGGACCGTGAGCGCCGCTAAAGCGGCAGCAGGCGCCGCGCGTAACTTGATATCAAATTTTTCCGTGCAATCATTCGGACCCACCATGCCTATCTTCCGGTACCGTCTCGGTCTCAATGAATCAGACCTTCGTGGAACCGCCGCCGGCGAACACGAACAAGAGGAAGACACTGAGGACGAGTTCGTTACCCGTTCGTTTTCGGTCACACCGACCGTCGCAAACATCGACAACCAGATCACTCCCATACTGACCGAGGGTCAGGTCAGACTGATGATCCTCGGGGTAGAGTGGTTTGACGAGCTTGAACTAACCGCCAAAGGGGTGACGTTCACGGTCGACAACATGGACATCACTTCAACAGAACGGGTCCCCCCGGCCGCCGATGTATCCTCGAGCGTCGACGGCTCGGGGTACACGATCGCACCCTACTTTGTTCGTCAAACAGAATCGGGCGGGATCCATGACGTTTCTTTCGGGATCGGTAGAAACAGCTTAAAGACGAAGAGTACTTCGACCACCGCATCACTTAACTCCAGCAGGAGTTTTATCAGCACCGGGTACAGCTCGGCGGAGGCTCTTTCTGACACTCTTCTTGTACAATACAAGTTCACCGCCAGCCACACACGAGACGATGTGCCGGCCTACACACAGAGCGACGGTACCGCGGTCCCTAAGTCTGGGACCAAACACACCCAGATGATGGCTGAGGCTCGGTTCACTCAGGACATGGACGGGATCGCTCCCTTCCTCGGCGTGAGTCTGATATGGAACTCGTTCAGCGCGTCAGGGGGGAGCGGTCCGGCCCCCCGGGAGTATAACTATACGCCACTCTTGTCGGTCGGCTTCAACTTCTCGAACGACCTTCTGTACGGCATGGTCGCTATGCAGGGCGAGCGGGACAAGAAAACCACCCAGTTCTACATCGGCTTCCGTTTCTGATCAGCGGATACCGGGAACCCGTGGGTTCGTCAGCTGCCTCATCAGGGTATCGAAACCCGAAGACCGCAGGAACGCGGGACGATCGTCAAGAATTTGAAGGAGCGGCTCACCCGGCTTCGGATCTTTGGGCGTAAATCCTGACTTCTCTTTCTCGATCATCGCCGTCTGCCCAGTCTCGAGCTGCATCTCTGTCAGACCATCATGCACGTAGTTGTAGATCCCCGCACGGTCTTCCTGACCGTCGCCGATCATCGCGACCTCTATATCGGTTCCACGGATACCGATCGTCGCGGTACCGGCGCTGAACTTCACGTTATCCCGGTTCTTCTTAGCAATCTCTCCGCTGACAGCACGGATTCCACCCTTCAAGACAGAGGTCTCTTGCTTGTCGGTCGACTTCTTCTCATAGACCAGCTCCTTCAGCAACACCTCGGAGTCAGGACGGATGATCATCTTGCTCTTGTCGATCATGCGGATGAATACCTGGTCTTTCTTCCCGGTCACGACGCGATCACCCGCCTCTACCTTAAACTTTTTCTTTGCCTTCAGTGTCTCAGACCCTCGATGAATCTCCACGTTCCCTTTCGCCTTCAAGACGGTCCCAATCTCTCCCGCAAACAATGTCCCAGAAAACGCGACCAGGGCCGCAAAAAATATCGAGCCTATCCATCTCAACATGACAACACTCCTATTTTGTTGTGAATTTTGTGACACCGTTCCAGTCTTTGGGTGGCGGATTAGCTATGTATTCATCACACGCACCACGCAACCAGTCATACAGCGGTCTATCGCCAAACTCTGTGATCATGTCACCAAGAGACTTTTCAACCTGCTTGAACTGTTGCCTACGATACCCCTCAAGCAAATCATCCCAGCGGTCAAGCTCTCGCTTAGCTTCATCGTCTAGGTCCGACTCAAGCGCGATCGGCTCATAGATAATGACCGGCTGCTCTTTACCTTTCACCAAAACCTTGTCTAGTTCCCTGAATCTGACACGGGGGCACTCAGCCACGGTGAACTCTGACACGATTGTCCACACACCATATTGGCGGGTAAGGCCCTCAAGACGGGCCCCGAGGTTCACGGCGTCACCCATAACCGTGTAGGCCTTCCGTATCTTGGATCCCATATCACCAACACTCATATCGCCGGTGTTGATCCCTATACCGATAGAGATAGCAGGCCAACCACGCTCGACGCAGACTTTTGCGAGGTCATCCAAGGCCTCGATCATCTTGATCGCGGCCACGACACCGCGCTCAGCGTGATCCTCTGCGTCGATTGGGGCGCCCCAGAACGCCATGATCGCGTCACCGATATACTTATCGAGCGTCCCGCCCTCGTCGCGGATGACCTGTGTCATTGTGGTCAAGTATAAGTTGATAAACTCTGACAACTCGGACGGAGCGAGCTGCTCAGAGATCGACGTGAAACCTCTTACATCTGAGAATAAGACAGTCATCTGCCGGCGTTGTCCTGCCATCGAATAGCGTTCCGGATCCTCGGCCATCTTCTTCACCAGCTCAGGCGGCACGTATTGACCGAACAGATCGGTGAACTGCTTCTTCTTCCGGTACTCTTCGAGGAACCCCAGCACTAGCTGAGAAAGCATCAACAGGATAAAGCCGATAAACAGAGTCCCGACCGCGAAGTAGATAACATCGAGCCACAAGGATCCCGCGGCACCAGCGAGCCCGGCGATACCCGCTACCAGACAAAGAATCAAAACAGTCGGCGAGAGACCCGGTAACACGAACAGAGAGACGACCGCCAGCCCGGCCAGACCAACGTAGTCAGCGAGCTGCTTCCAGTACGGGACCATCAGGAGAGCCTTGCCCGGCTCAAGCATCGCCGCGAGGAGCGTGGCGTGGATCTCCACCCCCGGATAGATCGCAGAGAACGGGGTCGCCCTCAGGTCTAGTAGGCCAGGCGCCGTGGTCCCGACAATGACGTGCTTACCCTTCAGTTCGACAGGATCGACTCGCCCATCTACCAGGTCAGCGATCGAGATGTACTTAATAGAACCCGTCCCGCCACGGAACGGAACAAACATCGCACCCTCCAGATCCAACGGGAGCCTAATATCGGAGTCGCCCAGACGGTACGCCACGCCCTCGGCGCCCACATCAACCGCACTGAGAACGGGGAGCTCTATAGCAGAGGGGTCCTTATCGAGACCGACAGACAGACGAAGCATCGCCAGAGACAGCGTCTCGTACAGATCGTCCTCATAGTCAACAAACAATGGCACCCGTCGGATCACACCGTCTGTCTCGACCAGCGGGTTAAAGTGCCCAGCCACGGTTGCCGAGTCAGAGAAACGCTCGAGGTTAGACCCAAACGAGACAGCCCGGGGGAACCACTGCGCGGATTCCCTCTCATCAGAAAATATGGTGGGGATAGGAAGTCCGCCGGCCGGGCTACCCTCTGAAAATCCAAAATAGTAACCGAGACTGATCGGGTAGCCCATCAGGAGCTCCTCGAACAGCCCATCGTAATCCAACGACGGCCCGATCTCCTCAAGCAGCTGGGTGAACGCCTCGTCGTCGGCTAACGGCCCGTCCGCCAGCTGCTCTAATACAGGGAGACCCGACGAGGTATCTGCCTCCGCGAGCACAATATCGAGACCCAGTACTTTGATTTCATACTCATCGAAGAGGGTCTGAAACAACTCAACCAGAACGTTTCGCGACCACGGCCAGCGGCCGAGCTCAGGCTTCGCAAGACTCGCCTCATCGATATCAAGGATGACCACGTCGTCGGTGTCAAATTCGCGAGGGTAGGTCGTAATAAGGCGGTCATAAATCGCAAGATCAAGGCTATGAATCGGCGCCAGAAACAAGGATCCCGAGCTGTGCAGCACACCGCCCAAGAGCACGAGAGCGATTATTGTTATTCTTAGTTGCTTCATAAACTACTCCGCAAGGTGGTAGTCTGATCGCGTTGGGTATTTGATGCAAGGTTGAACGCATTGTTTTTGGAGGATGTATGAGCGTCGCTGTCAACACTAGCCAGTTCGAGAAGGGCGATATCATCTTCGAGACCAACGCCCCAGCAACACATATCTATGTCCTTGAAAAGGGCGAGCTGGGAGTCAAGTATGGAGACAATCCCCTGGTGGAGGTCGGTTCGATCCAAGAGGGCGAGTCCTTCGGAGAGAGCGCGCTACTGATCGGAGGGAAACGATCGGCAACGATCAGCTGCGAGACACAGGTCACTGTAAAATCGTTCGATGCCGACCAGATCAAGGACATGTTCAAGAAATGGGTCGACGGGAAACTGATGTGCCAGTGCCTGCTGATAGAGATGATTAACAGTAACGAGCTCAGGAGAGCACAAGCCCTGTCAACGGATAGGGAGGAACCAAAATCTGCGGTCCTGACCGACCTTGTAAATAACGCGATTAGTTCGATCGCGACGCTCGCTGAAACGGTAAGACATCCGGAACAGCTCATCGAGGGATGGAAAGACAACAATGCCTTCCTGGTGACCGGTGGTCACGCACTGATTCGTCAAGGCAACGATTCAATTGAAATCGGCTCAGACACTTGCCTTGGTGCATCGCAGCTCGTTTTGGGTCAAGACCCGAGTGACTCGATCGCAGTAGATAGTATCTCTCACCCGCTCGCTGGGTGGTTTATCCCCATCACAGATCAATATAATAAATTGACAGAACACAACAAAGGNCTAGCGGCCGTGGCGCGAGGGATCGCACACAAGACCGCTAGGTCTGCCGTTATCAGCTAATTAGCTCGGTAACGANGTCCTCACCAGCGGCTTGCCGGCGAACACGATACCTTCTTTCGACGAGTCGAGCCCGCAGACGGTATGCAGAAGATTTAAAATCTCGTCACACGCCCCCTCGTCCGCGATGACCGTAATAATTGAAGCCTCGCCATAATCACCAAACTCACGGTACTCGAACAGGTCGTTCGATCGACCGCCAGCCACAAACGCGACCACCACCGACGGGTGNTTCGCGAGCCCCTCCAAGACAAGCTCGGTATGCGCCTTATGGATCAGCGCGCCCAGTTCAATNTGCACAGCTCAGACCCTCACGCAATCTTCGTAATCACGGAGTCGGGGATATAGGTCCCGACCTTCTCAAGCCGCGACATATACATGATCCCCTTGCCCGGGGTATCTAGCTGGGCCGCCAAATACATCGCCTCAAAAATGGCGTTGGACTGCTCCTCAGAGACGATGATCCGGATCACCTCTTTCTGCTCGTCAATGGTGACACCGATCAGACCCATCCGCTCGCGTACCCCGGTGCCCCGAGCATAGTTAATGGTCGCGCCCTGGGCGCCAGCATTCTTGGCCGCCTCAAGCACCTCCTCAGCCAGCCCAGTCTGAAGGATACAGGTAATCAGCATCGCATCCGTTAAGTAAGTGACATTCCTTTGAGACATAGCATTTCTCCTTTCTAATTCTTAAGCAGCTTCTGCGTCTGGCTGGACCATTGACGCCCTGACCCGGATAAAGATACCCATCGAGAGTACCGCAACGATCGGACAAATACTCGCGAGCGACAGGATCCCAAACCCTTCAACCGCGGAGACCGCGTTACCGAGGCCCAGACCCATCGCGAGCACCAACGGCACGGTGACCGGGCCCGTGGTCACGCCCGCGCTGTCCCAGCCCACGTTGACGAACTCCTCAGTCGAAAAGACGGTGAGAACAATCCCCACCGCATAGAGGGGCAACAGGACCTTCATGAGGTCAAACCCAATCACGAGCTTGGCGATACCTAACGAGATGCCCACCGCCACACCGGTCGCCACGCTGTACATCAGCATCGACTTCTTGAACGCTCCGTTGGTCAGGTTCTGCACGGTCAGACCAAGCGCATTCAGCGCCGGCTCNGCGAGCGTCGCACCAAACCCGAGCAGGAACGCGAACACGATCACGATCGTTAACCCGGACACCTCCGAGTACAGGGGAGAGAATTCGCTCGCACCAATCTGCATAAAGGCCGCGGGTAGAATACTACCCGTCTGCGCGCCGATCGCTCCGAGCCCGTAGGTTAGACCCACATTAAAGATACACATACCAATGATCGACAACGCCAGCCCGTAGGTGGTGACCATCTTGTTGGGCAGCCNAGACTTCAGGACCACAAACAGGACAAACATCAAGAAAATCACCAGCGGCAGAATCGCACGGACACCCAACGCGATCTCGACCAGCGGTGTCTGGTCCCAGACAGAGGGCTCAGTGGCGACAACCGTGGACGCNGATTGAGCCGCGGCGATAATCTCTTCGGGCGTGATCACAAACGAGCAATAGATCGCTAGGATCAATACCGCGAGGATCGGGAACAGNGACGCCATGGTCACGACCCCGAACCCAGACAACGACGAGTCACCCTTACCGGCCGCGTTCGCGATACCGATACCCAAAGACAGCACCAGGGGTACCGTCACCGGCCCGGTTGTCACCGCGCCGCAGTCCCAGGCGAGACCCAGGATCGTGTTGAGGTTAGGGTCCATCCAACAGTAAAAGGTTAAAATCACAACTGGCGTTAGCGCCCCGTAGATCATCGGCTTCAACGACCAGCCCCGGACGAAACGTATCGTCCCGAGGATCGCCGCGATGCCGACACCGCCACCGACCATCAACACGAGCGGCATAGTCCAGTTGTTCAGCAGCTCGTAGAGGTACGGCGCCTTCGTGACGTCGACCGATGCCCCAAACGCCTGCAATGCACCGATCGCCGGCTCGGCAAAGGTTACCCCGACACCCAGGATGCCGATGATTAGCAACACCACGCCCATGGTCGCCTTTTTCGGGAGGTTGTCACCGATGATGGTGCCGAACGGCATCAGACCCGTGTTGAGCCCCTCCATAAACACAGCGAGACCGACGATTACGGCGACCAGGCCGAGGCACAGCGTCAACGCCGCGTCGATAGGCTGCTGTAACACGAACAGCTGGAACAGCATCAGGTACGCCGCCAGGGGCACAACCGCCGAGACCTGCTCCATAATCCGGGTCGATGTATACGGCCAGAGTAGCCCGATGGCTTGCTTGAATGATACGTCAATCGGTTGCGGAGCGCCCGGGCTGAGCCGGGTCAGGTCATTGAAACTTGCGGTCCGGTGCCGGACAGCGACTTGGTTGAGATAGTCAGAGTAACGCATCCATGGGTCCTCAACTGGTGTTTTGATCTATTATTGAACGTTGTTATCGCACGTTTTTTCTCGATATGCCAGCCATCGAGAGCCGTATTTGGAATTCAGCCTAGTTTCAAAGTCGAGGAATTTCTTTATTTTCAGAACAATTAGTGGGATGTTTGGTAGCTACAGTTTCAGGCGAGATTACTTGAATGAGATTAGTCATTACCCTCCTCCTGGCTAGTATGCTCGCAGGTTGCAGCGGGACATATGAACGGATGGCCGCCTGGATTGGGACCAGCAAGGGGGCGGTACTGACAGCCTTCGATCGGTGGCCGGACGCGACGGGGCGAGACGCACTTGGCAACTGGATGAGCTGGAGCCGTCAAGAGGACGGAGGGTGCTCGGACCGGTTTACGTTTCACGACGACAGGGTCGTGGGTTACGCCTCAGACTGCGGGATATGGGGTGGTTTCTCTGCGCCCAAGGCACCCGTATCGAGGCCTAAAGAATAATCGCAAGACAGGACTCTACACATGCGAATCTCCACCTATGCACTGATATTGCTCGTCGGGCTCTTGTCCGGCTGCAGCGGAAACGGGGTACAGTACGCACGGATCGCGAACGAGACCATGACCACCACTGGCTCAGTATTCATCGGCCGGGAGTCAGCTTGGGTCGGGAACGCTATCTCCGTAGAGGTACAGCTCAACGGGAGGCCGGTCGCAATCTTGGCGCAAGGCCAGGCAGTGTCGTCCATGGCGCAGACGGGGGAGAACGTCGTCACGATTATTCCCACCGGGCCCGCGAGGCTGGTCTATGACCCGCAAGAAATCCAATTCGAGGCCTCCGGAAACAGTAACAACTATGTCCTGATCAGGGTAGATCACGTGGTACCCGGGTTCGGTGGCGAGATAAGTGTCGTCGAGACCGAGTCCAAGGTCTTCGCGACCGCGGTCGGGGGCTGACAAACACGGGTCTTAAGATGGGCCTACCGCTGGGTCCCGGTACACCCGAGCCCGCCAAAAAGCACCCAGCATCATTCCCTGGCCGGTGTCACGCGGCAATTAACGGGCACAGTCCCACAGACCCGCCCGTCTGCTAGGGCACCAGCCGGATCCGTCCGATCCTTATCGTCAGCGGCTTGTCNGCGTAGATCAGAAATGGGGTCGTGACGGACGCGAAGTCCATCCCTGACTCCTCGAGGTCAGCCAGCGGGACCGTGGCCGTTACCCAGCCCGCGTCGCCCAGCGGCACCGGCAGGTAGCCCGCGAGGTCGNCCTCGCCGATGCAGGGCCACACACAGTGCATCGCAAGCCGCAGAGGGCCCTGGGGTACGGTATCGACCGCGAGCTCGAACTCGATCGAGCCGCCCGCGTTCAGGTAGCGCTTGAGGTCTAGCGGGTCCNCGTCGGGGACGCTCAGNTAGACCTGTGCCGGGTTGCTGCCGGCGAACTCGACCCGGACCGCGTCCTGCTGGTGGCGGCGGTCGATTGGTGTGGTCCGGAGACCGTCGATCTCAGTCACCGCGCCCCGAGAGACGGGTACACCCCGCCAGTCGGTCGAGGTCCCACCGATATACATCCCAAAGTCGTCGGACGCAGTGTGACCGAACAGGTCGAGCGGCTCGGTCGCGANGGTCTGGTCGGGCTCCGGCATCCCACACCCGTAGTCCCGTGTATCNAGAGCGATCGAATCCGTATCGACCCCGAGTCGGTCCGACCGGTCCTCGTTGAGCGACAGCCCGTAACCCAGAGGGAACAGCGGTTTATGGCCGTCTGCCCTGGTCTGCTCAAACCCGGGGACCGGGAGGTGGGCCAGGTGTAACGGGNTACTGTTGATCGTGTTGTCGCACTTGTTGGCTGGCCACGAATACGGCAGCCGGCCGGTGAAGTCGTACGTCCCGTCGCTGAACAAGAGGTCCGTGATCCCGGTCGCCTCGGTCCCCGGGAGCCAGGCCGCGACGAACGCGTCCGACAGTGTCAGTTCCTCGTTGACATACAGCGGGCGACCCGAGTAGAAGACCGTCACCACCCGGTGGCCCCGGGCCCTCAGTTCGCGGATCAGCTGCAGATCTTTACGGTAAGGGCGCTTGAGCTCCGAGTACTCGAGGGTCTTAGTCTTTCCGATATCGCCCAGCATCTCAGCGTAGGGGTCCTCGCCGATCACGACCAGGGCTACTGTGTCGGGGCCCGCCTGGTCGATCTCCGTGACCACACGGTCCTCACCGAGCAGCTGTCTCGTAGCGGACAGGACCGTGGTCGCGCCCGGGAAGTCCCTCTCTAGCAAGTTCTCGTTGCCCTGCCAGGTCAGCGACCAACCCCCGGTCTGTTTCTGGATATCGTCGGCCCCGCTACCGACCACCAGGACCTGCGCTTGCGCGTCCAGTGGCAGTACCTGGTCATTCTTCATGAGCACCAGCGACCGCCGGACCGCCTCGCGTGCGAGCCCGCGGTGGTCTTTGGAGCCCAACGTGTCCTGTCTGCCCGCGCCGACGCGGTTCGCGGGGCTTGGCTTGTCCCACAGGCCGGCCCGGTGCTTGACCCGGAGGATCCGGGTCACGG
>PAHG01000019.1 GCA_002705795.1 Gammaproteobacteria bacterium | reverse complement strand
GACGGGCAAGACCCAGCGCGTCCCGCATACCCGCATACCGATTTACAGCTGTATTATCTCCGCCCCTCACCCAACGCATAAATTACATCGGCGCCTTCGGGCGGTTTAAATTCAAACAGGCGACTCGGTGGCGTGCCTTGTGTCACTGCCGTCAATGTCACAAGAGATCGGTTACCAAGCGCATCGTCGATCGCAAGATCCAGCAATCGACTGCCATCAAACCGGAGCACAATTCGCCGGGTCACTTCATCTGTCGCACTGGGTTCCAACCGATAGACAGCCGTCGTCCCCGAGCGTTCTTCCGTTACTCGGAACCGCGACCCCAAGATGTCGAGATCACCGCCAAGAATTGCGGCTGGTGAGGCAGCCAGTGCGTCGTCTAGTGGGCGCACTTGAACCTGGAATAGATCTTCATCGAAGACCCAGAGCACCTCACCGTCAGCAACAATGACCTGAGAAAGTGGGGGATCAGTTTTCCAATAAAATGTCATCTCAGATTCTATAGCGAGCTCGCCTGTTATCTGATTGATTGGCGACCCTCCAGGATCCAGGGTGCTTTGTTTAAAGTCAGCCGAAAATGTACGGTAGGGCTCCAGAAGCCTTGCCAAGCTCTCAATCGGTGCCGCCGCCACCTGAACTGACAACAGCAGGCACCCGAGGCCGGCCAAATAACGCATCAACGCGACCCTACCGCTAATACTTCGCGGGACCCATTGGAGCCCATTTCACTGACCACGCCTGCCGCTTCCATCGCCTCAATCATCCGTGCAGCCCGGTTGTACCCGATTTTTAATTTCCGTTGAACCGCGGAGATAGATGCGCGACGTGTCTCCGTGACAAAGGCAACCGCTTCGTCATATAACGGATCCGCCTCATCCTCCAGCAGTGATCCTTGCGCGTCCCCATCTCCTGAAGCTTGTGCGTTTAAGATCGCCTCTTCATACGCAGGCGGACCTTGCATCTTCCAGAAATTAACGACATTGTGGACCTCGTGGTCGTCTACAAAAGCACCATGTACTCTCACAGGTACGGGTTTGCCGGCAGGTAAGTACAACATATCACCGTGGCCGAGTAATTGCTCCGCCCCGCCCTGATCTAAGACGGTCCTAGAGTCGATCTTTGAACTCACCTGGAAACTAATTCGGCTGGGGACGTTGGCCTTAATCAGACCCGTGATCACGTCCACCGAGGGTCTCTGCGTCGCAAGAATCAGGTGTATGCCAGCTGCGCGGGCCTTCTGAGCAAGTCTCGCGATTAGCTGGTCTACTTTTTTACCCACAATCATCATCATGTCAGCGAACTCATCGATCACGACCACGATAAAAGGCATCGGCTTCAGCTCAGGCGCGGCCTCGTTGGGGTCAAAGCCGGTTGGGACAAAGCTTGGATCAGCAATGGGTTCTCCGAGCTGCTTACGTTCCCTGATCTTTTGGTTGTACCCCTCAAGGTTCCGGACACCAAGCGCTGCCATCAGTTTGTAACGACGCTCCATCTCACCAACACACCAGCGGAGCGCGTTGGCCGCATCTTTCATGTCCGTCACGACCGGGGCCAACAAATGTGGAATGCCCTCGTAGATTGACAGCTCCAACATTTTTGGATCGACCAAAATCAACCGCAAATCATCGGGCCGTGCCTTATATAGCATCGATAGAAGCATGGCGTTTACTCCGACGGACTTACCCGACCCCGTGGTGCCTGCGACCAGTAAATGTGGCATCCTCTCCAGATTCACGCACACCGACTGGCCAGAAATATCATGGCCCAGGGCAAGCGATAAAACAGAAGGGTCATTTGTGTAGGCATCGCTACCAAGAATCTGTGACAAACGCACCATTTCTCGATACTGGTTAGGGATCTCAATACCCACCGTACTTTTGCCCGGGATTACCTCAACGACACGCACACTGACTAACGCTAGGCTCCTTGCGAGATCTTTAGCGAGGTTAGCAATCCGCGACACCTTGACACCGGGGGCTGGATCAATCTCAAAGCGGGTCACTACCGGTCCTGGATTAATCGCGACGATCTCTGCCTCAACGCCAAATTCTCCGAGCCGTCTGACCAGCAAGCTGCCCATCTCGGTCAGCTCCTCTTGAGAGAAGCCTTTATCTGATGAAGAATCAGCTGGATCCAGCAATGACAAATCAGGCAAGGCCATCTGCCCAGGCACCGCTTCAAGCGCTTGAGCCCTCGGTCTCGCTTGCGCTGAAGACGGCTCGTCATCGAGAAGCGCCTGGGCCTCGTTCAGTGGTGCAATGGTGATGTTCCGCTCAACCGACCCAGACAGCGAATCTGCACTGATAAGTGGCTCACGACGATCGTTATCAAGCCCGTCCAGCGCAGAGAGATCAAGACGAGGCCCACCAGCAAATGAAGATTTATCTAAGTTCGCCCCGGGCATCAAATCTTCAGGACGACAGATATCCCGATTTGCTTTGAGTCCCAAGAGCTCCGCCTCAATCTGCGCGACATCTGCCTCGGGCGGACACGGTACGACTTTGGTTAATGTATTGCGGACGGTTTTCGGGAGGATCGTGCGGTTAATTGGCGCTAATAAACGCCCAACTATTGAGCGGCGACTCTCCATGGTTAACTGCGCAGGGCGCCTCCTACCGGTCAGTATCCCGGAAATTGCTCGCCCTGTCTCGAGCATCACATACCCAAGCCCTGCGAGCATATCGGGCCACGATACAGAGAAAACGATTGTCAGTCCGAGGAGGCTCAAAACAAGGCCGCTCAGGGCCATCCCAGTGATCCCGAAGTTCACGACCAAGCCTTGATTCAATACACCACCCAAGATTCCGCCACCGGTGGTTCCTATTGGCAGCCAATTCCAGCCCGCCCCAAGATGCAGTCCAAACATGATGCAGAGGCCAGGAATCAGTATTGCCACACCTAGTATCCTCGCGATCCAAATACGACCATCCAGGGTCCCGAGGGTGATCCAGCGAACGATAACCATCGGAAGCGAGGCCACGGCAAATGCCGTATAACCAAACCAAGACAACAGCCAATCAGAAACAAATGCACCGACCAAACCGATCGCGTTGTGCACTTCCGTAACCGCCCCCTGATAGGACCAACCCGGATCTTTCACATCAAAGGACAGGAGCGCCAAGAGGAGAAAAACGGTTAGCGCAACGCCCAAAAGCCAGGTGACTTCGCGTATTAAACGGCTGTACCAGGTCTGTGGTTTAGATTCGTTCAACCGAACTCCTTGGAGGATCGACTCATGACCTTATAATCTATACGCCTGTGAATACATTGGCGAAGTTTAACAGAGAAGGACACATCAATCGTGCATCATCAACTTATCATTCTTGGTTCGGGTCCNGCCGGATGGACAGCAGCCGTCTATGCAGCNCGCGCAGGCCTCTCTCCCGTCGTCGTTACAGGGACACAGGTTGGTGGTCAGCTTACGACAACCACAGAAGTCGAAAACTGGCCGGGCGGTGTTTCTGACCTGCAAGGCCCTCAGCTGATGATCGACATGCAGGCTCATGCGGAACGGTTTGATACCAAAGTTATCAATGATCATATTCACACGGTCAGCCTCCAACGGAATCCATTTGAGTTGGTCGGTGATCAAGGCACCTATACATGCGATGCGCTGATCATCTCAACCGGCGCAAGTGCTCAATACTTGGGCCTTGAGTCTGAGGAGGAATTCAAAGGACGGGGTGTTTCCGCATGCGCAACCTGTGATGGCTTCTTCTACCGCGGAAGGTCAGTCGCCGTGGTCGGTGGCGGTAACACTGCGGTTGAAGAGGCCCTATATCTCGCAAACCTAGCCGACTCGGTCAAACTCGTTCACAGACGGGATTCTCTCCGCGCAGAGAAAATCCTCCAGGACCGCTTATTTTCGAAAGACAACATCGATGTGATCTGGAATCACCAACTCGACAGGGTGTTGGGCGATGATGCAGGTGTCACTGGACTCAGTCTCAAATCAACACAAGATGGCTCAACCCAGCGTATCGATGTACACGGCGTATTCATCGCGATCGGACACAAACCGAACACGGACCTCTTCGCAGGCCAGCTTGACATGAACGGCGGTTATCTCGTCGTTCGCTCAGGTCTCGATGGGTTTGTGACCGAAACATCTGTTCCTGGCGTGTTCGCAGCAGGAGACGTGGCAGATCACATCTATCGGCAAGCAATTACATCGGCAGGCTTCGGCTGTATGGCTGCTCTCGATGCAGAACGTTATCTCGACGAGTCTAGGCGCTGATTCCCTGGATCCCACCCAACATCCTGGATTTCCCAGATGTGACCGAAGCACTCGATGACCCGAACGGGTTGTTGTGTGCTGGCGGCAACCTATCGCCCGAGCGCCTGCGACTCGCCTACTCCCGTGGCATATTTCCCTGGTTCTCTGAAGGCGAGCCGATCCTTTGGTGGAGCCCAGACCCCCGACTAGTTCTAGAGCCTCGCGCCTTTAAGTTCAGACGAAGCCTAAGACAATCAATCAAAAGACAAGGTTTTGAGGTCCGAATCAATGCGCAGTTCGAGAAGCTGATCCGTTTGTGTGCATCGACACGGCAGGATCGTGGGGGGACCTGGATCAATGAAGACATGATCGAGGCCTATGTCGAGCTCCATCGACAGGGTTACGCCATCTCATTTGAGACCTACCGAGGCACTGAACTCGTCGGTGGACTCTACGGCGTCAGACTTGGACGCGTGCTGTTTGGGGAATCGATGGTCTCCCTCGTTCCAGACGCATCGAAAGCCGCACTGTCGTCACTTTGCCAAGAATCTGAACTACATCAGGTTGATCTTATCGATTGCCAGGTTCCCACATCGCATCTCAAGTCGCTAGGTGCTAGCCTTATCGCTCGCGCTGATTTTATTGAGAGAATCAACGAACTTGCATTATGAGCAGTCTTGATACACTAAAATTTTTTTCTACCGCACCGCACCCGTGCAGCTATCTAGATGAGCAGGAAGCAATAACCTTATTTGTGGAGCCAAGTGCATCAATAAGCCCAGAACAACTAGTGAAACTCGCTGAGTCCGGTTTCAGGCGGTCTGGCCGGTACATCTATAGACCGCATTGCGCGCAATGCGCCGCCTGTATCTCGGTGCGGGTCCCGGTCAAATCATTTCGGCCTAAACGACGGCAGATCCGGACACTTAAGACAAACCGGGACGTATGCTTCACCGCAAGAACACCAATCTTGGATGAAGAGCGCTATGATCTCTTTCGGCGGTACATTGAGGTACGCCACTCTGATGGCGACATGTATCCGCCGTCGCCTTCGCAATATGAATCGTTCCTCGCGTCAAATAGTGAGCATGCATTCTTCCTCGAAGCCCGCGTCAATGAGCGTCTCATCGCGGTGACTCTATTCGATGAGATTCCGGGAAATGGACTCTCTGCGATCTACACATTCTTTGAACCAGATACTGAGTTTGATGCCCGAAGTCTTGGACGCTTAATGGTGTTGCAACTCATCGAAATCGCACGGCAAATGAAGCTTCCTTACGTCTATCTGGGCTACTGGATTCGTGATTCAAAGAAAATGGCGTACAAAAACGAGTACCGCCCAATTGAGATGCTCATAAACAGCAGGTGGATTCGCGCGGAGTAAGCGGGCATAATCGCGCCTTTCATCACGCTCAAAGGGAGCCCAATGGCAAAAGAAGATTCAATTGAAATGGAAGGCACGATCGTTGATACGCTGCCTAATACCATGTTCCGTGTCGAACTCGATAATGGTCACGTCGTAACAGCTCACATTTCTGGAAAAATGCGCAAGCACTACATCCGAATCCTGACTGGCGATCGAGTGACTGTAGAACTCACGCCCTACGACCTGACAAAGGGGCGTATCACGTTCCGGGCACGCTGACATATTGTCGTCCCGGAGTTTCCGGGGTAACCAAACCTCATGCTGTTTCTTTCGATTTTACCTCACGAGGTGCTATTTCAAAGCCCAGTTCGTCATTCTTTTCGACTGTAACCAGCACGCTGCCGCCGCCGGACAAGTCACCAAATAGAATCGCATCCGCCAGGGGTTTCTTGATCGAATCCTGAATCAATCGCGCCATCGGGCGGGCACCCATCGCCTTGTCATAACCACGAATTGCAAGCCAGCGCATCGCAGAATCATCAAGCTCAATAGAGACCTTGCGATCGTCGAGTTGAGCCTGTAGTTCGGCAATGAATTTATGAACAACCTGTTCGATCGCCTCTTCAGTCAACGCACCAAACTGAACGATCGCGTCCAAACGATTACGGAATTCCGGTGTGAAATAGCGCTTGATCGCCTCCATTGCATCGGTCGTCTGATCCTGCTCACTAAACCCAATGGTTCGTTTGGATAGGCTCTCAGCACCAGCGTTGGTAGTCATAATCAAAACGACATGGCGGAAGTCCGCTTTTCTACCGTTATTATCGGTCAGGGTGCCGTGGTCCATCACCTGCAGTAGCAGGTTAAAAACGTCAGGGTGTGCTTTTTCAATCTCATCGAGGAGCAACACGCAGTGAGGATTCTTAGTAATCGCTTCGGTCAAGAGACCGCCCTGGTCAAACCCAACATATCCTGGGGGTGCACCTATCAAGCGACTGACGGTGTGACGCTCCATATATTCAGACATATCAAACCGGACCAGCTCAATACCCAAGGTTCTCGAAAGTTGTCGACTGACTTCTGTCTTACCGACACCTGTAGGGCCTGAAAATAGGAAACATCCGACGGGCTTCCCTTCCTGCTTCAGCCCGGCACGCGATAACTTGATCGCCGAACTCATGCGCTCGATAGCCTCATTCTGACCAAATACGGTCAGTTTCAGATCACGCTCGAGATTTTCAAGCACCTCAGTGTCTGATTTGGATATCTGCTTCGGCGGAATTCGGGCAATGTTGGCAACCACCGCCTCAACTTCAGGTACCCCAATCACCTTTTTGCGACGCGACGGTGGCATTAGGCGCTGCATGGCCCCGGCTTCGTCAATGATATCGATCGCCTTATCTGGTAGATGCCGATCGCTCATATACTTCGCGGATAACTCGGCGGCCGAGCTCAAAGCAGCCTTGGTGTAGCGGAGCTCATGGTGTTCCTCGAAGCGCGATTTCAGACCATGTAAAATCTTGATCGTATCCTCGACGGATGGCTCCAGGACGTCAACTTTCTGAAACCGACGAGCTAATGCGCGGTCCTTCTCAAAGATTCCTCGGAATTCCTGGAACGTTGTTGAACCGATACACTTCAATTGACCAGATGACAATAGGGGCTTCAGGAGATTAGATGCATCCATCACCCCGCCCGATGCAGCACCGGCCCCAATAATTGTGTGGATTTCATCGATAAATAAAATGGCATGCTTTTCATTTTCTAGCTCGCCGAGGAGCGCTTTCAAGCGCTTCTCAAAGTCCCCGCGGTACTTGGTGCCTGCCAACAGTGATCCAAGATCAAGTGAGTAGACGACCGCATCCGCAATGACTTCAGGCACCTGCCCTTCCTCAATCCGATAAGCCAAGCCCTCGGCAATCGCGGTCTTACCAACACCCGCTTCACCCACGAGTAGGGGGTTATTTTTGCGACGACGAGAGAGTGTCTGAATGACACGAGACAGCTCCTTGTCACGACCAATCAACGGATCAATACGACCCGCCACTACTTCCGAATTCAGATTTGTGCAATACCCATCAAGATTTGATGTACGTTCGTTACCTGCCTCAGTCTGACCGGTCGACGTTTCTGATTCAGTCTCGCCATCTGCGCCCGCTTCTTCAGATTTGGCAACCCCATGGCTGATATAATTAACCACATCGATACGCGCTATTTCTTCTTGTTTCAAGAAGTGCACAGCCTGTGATTCTTGCTCGGAAAAAATAGCGACTAACACATTAGCGCCGGTGACCTCCTGCTTCCCCGACGACTGCACATGGAAGACGGCGCGCTGTAGTACCCGCTGAAACCCGAGAGTCGGCTGCGTATCCCGCTCAGAGTCGTCAGGTAATGCGGGCGTTGTATGCAGAATAAACTGNTCTAACTCTTCACGTAGTTTCGTCAAATCGGCCCCGCAAGCATTTAGAACTTGGACAGCAGACGCATTATCCAGCAATCCAAGCAACAGGTGCTCGACTGTCATGTACTCATGGCGTAATTCCCTAGCGCGCTTGAAAGCATCATTNAGGGTCACTTCGAGATCGCGGCTCAACATAAAGGTCTCCTTATCAAACCTCTGCAATATCTACCTGACACATCAGGGGGTGCTGATTTTCTTTTGCGTACTCGACTACATGCTCCGCCTTAGTTTCAGCTATGTCTTTCGGGTACACCCCACAGACAGCAGCGCCCTTGGTATGAACGGTCAACATAATCTGCGTCGCCTTTTCAAGATCCATGTTAAAGAATAACTCCAAAACATGNATCACAAATTCCATAGGCGTGTAGTCGTCGTTAAGCATAATCACTTTATACATCGGCGGCTTTTTCAGTTCCGGCTCGGCAACTGCTAGCCCGTGCTCCTCATCCGGATCAAAGCCCGGGATGTCTGGTTCACTCATCGAATCGAAAAATCCTGTGTCACTTAGCATNTTCATGGGGACAAAACCGCCCGTGTAAATAGAAACATATCAAAAAGTGTGGTGCCAATGCCCATCACAAAAAAGATTCCAAAAGCCACAATTTTTCGATTAAACATCGCGCAAGTAAAAACGCTAGTTGGGCACCAGAAACGCAGCCCTGTCGCAATGTTGTACCGTATGCAAAAGTACGCGCACCCGAGCATTCCCGGCTTTGTGTGGTAAGAGGTCGACGAGGATGGCCTAACCAATGCGACAATTCTCTTCACAGATTTCGCTGTGAGCCTCGCANCTTGGGGCGGTCCGTAGGCTCTCAATGGGCACCTTTTAGTTAGTCATACAGACGATCATGATAGCGCGCGATCGGAAGAGGCCTTCACAGATGCATCAATAATAGGTTCCCTTAAGTTTGCGGGATCGATACTTTTTCTATCGAGTGTTCCGACAATTTGCTTAGCTTGTCAGTATACCTAGGAGCAATTACCGAGATACCGGTGCATTAACAAACAAAGCCAACTTGATTATAATCCCACGCGCTTCACCCGACCGATATTTGACTGATTTAACCCGATGGTGCGATACGGGTAATTGCGTCAGACAGAACGGATCAGATCAAGTCCTAAACCGAAAATACTAGAATCTGTTTAGTAAGTTGGTGATGCCTAAACATTCTTGCCACACGCACTGAAGGGATATAAATGTGATTGAAAGAACTATGGAACCTGACATTACTCTCACGCTGGTTGATGAAGCACCGAGGCTGGCAAGCTACTCGCTTTTTCCAATCGTCGAAAAATTTCTCTCGCTCTGCGGAATAAGCGTCGAGACACGTGATATATCTCTCGCCGCTAGAATCCTAGCTCAGTTTCCAGAACGGTTGCCTGAACACGATCCATGTTCCGATGATCTTCATTACCTCGGAGAGTTGGCCAAGACTAGCAAGGCCAATATCATCAAATTACCGAACATAAGCGCCTCGGTTCCACAACTAAAAAGTGCAATTGCTGAGCTCCAAACTAAGGGGTTTGATGTCCCAGACTTCGTTGATAAACCGGTCACAGACGAAGAGATCGAAACTCAAAAAAAGTACACGAGGGTACTCGGCAGTGCAGTAAATCCAGTATTACGGGAGGGAAACTCTGATAGGAGAGCGCCAGACTCTGTAAAAAAATTCGCAAAAAAAACACCTCACCGGATGGGGGAATGGAGCAAAAGCTCTTTAACCCATGTCTCGACCATGAATAGCTCCGATTTTCGACACAATGAAAAATCAGTCACTGTCGATGAGCAGTCCGTCGGCAAAGCGAAAATATGCTTCTACGACGGCGATGGTAAGAAGACCATCCTAGCGCCCTCTGTTCCACTTGATCTCGGAGCAGTGGTCGATACAACATATATGAGCGTGGACGCCCTCCAGAAATTTTACAGGGCTGAAATAGTCGATGCCAAAAGACGTGGAGTTCTATTTTCTGTCCACCTAAAAGCCACGATGATGAAGATTTCTGATCCGGTGATATTCGGATACGCGGTAAAGATCTTCTTCGAAGAACTCATCTTAAAGCATCAGAAAAATCTAGATCTTTCAGGATTCAATCCTAATAACGGTATAGGTGACCTTGCAACCAAGGTTGATAGTCTTGACGAGAGCGTGAGAGAGCAAATCCTGTCTGACCTGACGTCCTGTCTTCAAAAACAACCGGATCTCCATATGGTGAATTCGGATAAAGGTATCACTAACCTACACGTCCCAAACGACGTGATCATAGATGCCTCGATGCCAGCAATTATCAGAAACGGCGGGAAAGGATGGGCCGCCGATGGGTCAGAGGCCGACATAAAATGCGTGATCCCCGATAGTTCTTATGCGGGGGTCTACGACGAAACCATCAGGTTCTGTATCGAACACGGGGAGTTCAATCCAGCGACTATGGGGAGCGTATCTAATATTGGTCTGATGGCTAAGAGGGCCGAGGAATATGGTTCTCACAACACGACGTTCCTCGCCCCAGATGCAGGATCAATACGAGTGGTAAGCGAACAAGGCACGGTGGTTACCGAACATAAGGTAGAGAGAGGCGACATCTGGCGGCTATGTCTGACGCAAGCCGATGCGATAGACAACTGGATCAAACTGGGTATTTCTCGAGCAAAAATAACCCAGCAGCCAGCTATTTTTTGGCTAGATGAAGGCCGGCCCCACGACGCGGAGCTAATTAAGAANATCAAGTTAGTGCTAGACGGACGGAACCTCTATGGCACTTCTATAGATATCCTATCTCCACGCGAGGCCACCAAGATATCACTCACCAGAGCAAGTAAAGGGCAAGATACGATATCTGTGACCGGTAATGTGTTAAGGGATTATTTGACCGATCTGTTCCCTATCTTGGAGTTAGGCACAAGCGCCAAGATGCTTTCCATCGTCCCCCTGATGCAGGGTGGGGGTTTATTTGAAACAGGCGCGGGAGGCTCTGCTCCGAAACACGTGGAACAGTTACTTAAAGAGAATCACCTCCGCTGGGATTCACTTGGAGAGTTTACCGCTATTGCTGCATCACTTGAGCATCTCGGCACCTGTAAGAAAAATAAAGTGGCTCTTGTTTTGGGGGAAGCATTGAATGTAGCCACGCAGAGAATTCTAGAATCCGGTAAATCGCCCTCACGCAGTGTCGGAGAGATCGATAATCGTGGCAGCCACTTCTATTTGGCTCAATTCTGGGCCGAGGCCCTCAGTAAACAAACGGCAGATCCAAATCTAGCGGCTCGTTTTAAACCGATTTACAACACGTTAAAGGAAAACGAAACTCAAATAATGATAGAACTGAATGCGGGCCAAGGTTCGCCCGCTAACATTGGCGGGTATTTCCTACCCGGCGACAACGAAGTATCAAAAATAATGAGACCGAGTAAGTGCCTTAACAAAATTTTGGACGAAATACATATTTAGAAAGGCTGGGTTTAGACAAAGTGTTAATCGCTTTCAACAAACCATTTGGTGTTCTGTGTCAATTCACGGGAGAAGGCTTAACTCTGAAGGATTTCATCGATATCCCCGGAGTCTATGTCGCCGGGAGACTCGACAAACACTCTGAGGGTCTTCTCATCCTCACGGATGATGGGCGTCTACAAAATAGTATTGCCCATCCCAAACACGGAAAGCATAAGATTTATTTTGCCCAGGTCGATGGCGAGATCGGACAAGATACCTGCCGTCGGCTTGAACGGGGCGTACAACTTAGTGATGGTCCCGCGCGCGCAGTCCAATGCCGTTTGATAAGCGTACCAGTGCTTACATCCCGCGATCCACCGATCCGTTTCCGCAAAGATGTTCCAACTAGCTGGATCGAAATCACACTCGACGAGGGACGGAACCGTCAGGTACGACGTATGACCGCTGCAGTTGGATTCCCTACCCTCCGACTAGTGCGAACCACCATAGGCAATTATCAGCTAGGAGATCTATCACCCGGCGAGTATCGAGTGATCGATACAACTCGGGTAGAATCCGCGCATGCAAAACAAAGATACTCAAGTCATCGTCGGAATGTCCGGCGGCGTTGATTCATCAGTCGCAGCCTGTTTGCTCAAAGAGCAAGGTTACGCCGTCAGCGGCATGTTTATGAAAAACTGGGATGAAGACGATGGGACAGAATACTGCACAGCGATTAAAGACTTAAAAGACGCTGAACAGGTCGCTGACGCACTGGGTATTGAATTACATCGCATCAACTTTGCCGCCGAATACTGGGANAATGTGTTCGAGAACTTTCTTTCTGAAGTTAGCTCGGGTCGCACACCTAATCCCGATATCTTGTGTAATCGTGAAATTAAATTCCGCGCATTTTTAGATTACGCTCGCGAGCTGGGAGCTGATTTAATCGCCACGGGTCACTATGCCCGCAAAGTCGAAGGTAAAAATCCACTGCATCGCGGCCTCGATCGAAATAAAGATCAAAGCTACTTCCTCTGGGCATTACACGCAGACCAGGTCAGTGCCTCACTCTTCCCTATTGGCGATCTCCTCAAACCAAAGGTCCGTGAAATCGCTGCGAATCAAGGATTTGTTACCGCACGCAAAAAAGACTCAACTGGTATTTGTTTCATTGGGGAGCGTCGGTTCACTGATTTTTTAAAAACCTATGTCAAGCCAAAACCTGGCACCATAGTTACCGACTCAGGCGTTGTGGTAGGTCACCATGATGGGCTCATGTTTTACACTGTCGGACAACGCCAGGGGCTGGGGATTGGTGGCCTAAAAAATTACTCAGATGCACCGTGGTTTGTCGCTGACAAGAACATCGAAACAAATGAACTCGTTGTCGTTCAAGGCGTTGACCACCCAANACTTTTCGCAACCGGGTTGTTGGCGCGTCAGATTAATTGGATTGGCGAGCCTCCAAAACTTCCTGGTCGATTTACAGCAAAGGTCCGCTACCGCGCCCCAGACACGTCTTGTACGATTGAGATGCGAGGAACTGATCTCCAGATATTGTTTGACCAGCCTGAACGCGCGGTCACGGCCGGACAATCTGTCGTTATCTACGATGGGGAGGTTTGTCTTGGTGGTGCTGTAATCGAGGAAGCGCTTGTATGAGTGACCCAAACCGTCTCTACCCACTATGTGCACTTGCAATGAGCGCACACCTCGTGGACCGTCTTGCGAACACAGGGCTAGTTCCTTATGACGAGTTCGAGTTTCTGATCAGAAGCACCCTAAATCTAACACCAGGCACCCCGTTGGATGTCTACGGCGGAACCGTCGATGGGCTGAAGCCAGGATCGAAAAAGATCAGAGAAATGCTCGGCCGCGGTGGAAACAGAAAATATCCTGAAGCGATCCGTTACTTTGTTAGCCTAATGCAAGTCGAACGACAGCTCGCTAAACAACCGCAATTACTCGATCGTCTGCGTGGGTATCTTGAGGTTGCCGTACAAAAGGCCGAGCAACTCGGACCGACCCACGAGTCGGTGGTGGAAACGCTTAACACTGCCTATCAAGAAACAGTATCTACTCTTAAATTCCGGATTATGGTGACAGGCAACCATGGTCGACATCTGCAACAAGGCAACAATCCTGCTAAAGTGCGTGTACTTCTCTTGAGCGGGATCCGAGCCGCTATGCTGTATCGACAGCTCGGTGGCGGACGTCTATCACTGCTATTCCAGCGGAACCGCGTATTCAAAGGACTGGAATCAATCGGGCTATAGGAACACAATGAATCTATCTCGCCTTACCGCGATCTCACCAATTGATGGCCGCTACGCATCCAAAGTCGACGCACTTCGTCCAATTGCCAGCGAATTCGGTTTAATGCGCGCCCGCGTCGAGGTGGAATTGGCTTGGATCAAATCATTGTCAAACCATCCACAAATCGACGAAGTCGCCCCGCTTTCAGAACAAGCAATCGCGCAAATCGATGCGATCGTTGCCGATTTTGCCGAGGAAGACGGTAACCACATCAAGGAGATTGAACGTACCACCAACCATGATGTAAAAGCCATCGAATACTTTATCAAAGAGAAATTCGCACAAAACCCAGAACTCAGCGCGGTCTCTGAGTTTGTCCACTTCGCGTGTACCAGTGAAGATATCAATAACCTGTCATACAGCCTAATACTGAACCGTATGCGCGATAAGGTACTCGCACCAAAAATGCGAGAAATTATTGAGTTTTTGCGTGAAAAAGCCAATGAGTGGGCCGCACACGCCATGCTCTCTCGCACCCACGGACAAAGCGCATCTCCAACGACTGTAGGTAAAGAGTTTGCAAACGTCGTGGCACGACTTGAGCGTCAACTGACCCAATTTAATGCAGCACAGTTGCTCGGAAAACTGAACGGCGCCGTTGGTAACTACAACGCTCATCTGGCTACGTACCCCGAAGTCGACTGGGCTGCACATGCAGAGAACGTTGTTACAAATTTAGGGCTGACANTTAGCCCGTACACTACACAGATCGAACCACACGATTGTGTTGCAGAGTACTTCGATGCCTTAAGACGCTTCAATACGGTTTTGATTGATCTTGACAGGGACTTGTGGAGCTACATCTCACTTGATTATTTCAAACAACGGACGATTGCCGGCGAAGTTGGCTCGTCAACCATGCCGCATAAGGTAAATCCGATTGATTTTGAGAACTCTGAGGGGAATCTCGGTGTGGCCAACGCAGTATTTGAGCACCTAGCTNCCAAGCTTCCTGTATCGCGATGGCAGCGTGACCTAACAGACTCGACGGTCCTTCGAAATGTTGGTGTTGGTGCTGCACACTCATTAATCGCTTACGAAGCGTCACTTCGAGGACTCAAGAAGCTCGAAATCAACCTAGCGGTGATAACAGCAGATCTCGAACAGCGATGGGAAGTGCTCGCTGAAGCTGTGCAAACAGTCATGCGCCGCTACGGTATCGAAAAGCCATACGAGCAGCTTAAAGAACTCACACGAGGCAAGACGATCGGCGAAGAATCATTGCGCACCTTTATTAATTGTCTCGATATTCCACAGGACGCAAAGCAGGCGCTACTCGNTATGACCCCCCTCACCTATACTGGATCTGCAGAGGCACAGGCACGGAACGTATGACCGTCGAGCGGCTTCAGGGTGTCTCACTCGCTGACGGACAAACCCTAAAACGCTACTGGCAGACCACACCCGTTATCCTGGAGCAGGCGCTGGACGTCAGCACCTTGGCGCCAGACACCGAGACGTTGACCCAAATTATGACTGCTACCGACCTACCGAGCAGGCTACTAATAGGCGTCGAGGGCTCATCTTTTACGTTGGAACACGGTCCATTCGAGTCGTTCTCTGTTCCTAAAAAGCCGTGGACCGTGCTTATCCATGCGCTCGAGCATTTGTTCCCAGAATACGACAAGATCCGTAAATCTATGACCTGGCTTCCNCACTGGAGGTTTGAGGACTGCATGCTCTCATGGGCCTCGGTCGGTGGAAGTGTTGGACGTCATTACGATCAATTTAGCGTCTTCCTGATTCAATTAAATGGCCGCAGAAAATGGGATATTGGACCTATGGCTACCAAAGAGACTAGGTCCGTCCAAAATCAACCGATCTCACTTGTCGAGCCTGCAGAGCCACTCACAACCTGGACTGCAAAACCTGGCGATATTGTCTACATGCCACCAAACCTGATTCATCATGGGGTTAGCCTTGATCCAGATTGCATGACGCTATCGCTCGGATTTCGTGCACCAGATGCAGGGGCTCTACTTGAGGGCACGCTAGAAACTCTAGATACCCGTCAACAAATCGTCCGATTCGATGATCCAGGCAGACAACACAGGGGAGCACCGGCTGAAATCCTCGCAAGTGATCTCGAACAGGCTAGAGAGACCATCATACGATACCTAGAAGAGCCACATATTCTAGAATANGTACTGGCGACCCGGGTAACAGCGCCCTATCTCGATGCAGATCCAGTGGAAGAAATTGAGGACGCAGGCATCGACCCACTCATCGCTTCAATGACACAATGGGAACTTGACCCCGGCTGCAGAATGGCGTTTGCCAATCGGACGCTTTACATCAATGGAGAACGGATCGGTGATCAAACGCCCTCTGAAATGCTTCAATTGGCCAATACGCGCATTATTCAATCGACTGATATTCGGAAGCTCCAAGGGCTCTGGTATGACACCGTCATCGACCTCATCCGAACCCAGTTGCTCATACCGTCCCCGAACGACGGTACGTAAAGTCAGTTGGGGCGAGGCGCAACACGCACTTCAGGCGATCAGAACCAGAGTCTTCATCGAGGAGCAAAATATCGATCCGGCAGATGAATGGGATCCCATCGATCAGGATGCAATCCATCTCCTCGCAGAGCGAGATGGTGAGCCAGTCGGCTGCGCACGGGTCACAGATCAAAGAAAAATAGGCCGCATGGCGGTTTTAAAAGATATGCGCCACAAAAATATTGGTAGCAAATTATTGAGGGCGGCNATCACGATAATCCAAGAGGCGGGGAATACCCCCACGCTCGGTGCGCAGATCAACGCAATGGGTTTCTATGCCAATCATGGTTTCTTGCCAGAGGGTCCGGTATTTGATGATGCAGGGATCCCGCATCGAACCATGACAATCACAGGTGATCCCAGTAAAACTTTAATGCCATTAGATGGTGAATCTTTGCGTTTCGANACGCCAACGCTGCTGGTCGCAATTGAGCCACGTTATTCTGATGGTGAGATGCGAATCAATCTCTTGAGGCTATCAGACGATGAGGCTGCTTGGCTAACACCGAGGCTGTGTTGTTATGCGTCTACACGCGGCGCGAGTACTTTAATTACTGAAATCCCTGAAGGTGAGGTACGCATCCCTCTGGAACCACCGGAGTGTTGTTACTACTCATCTAGCGCCTAATCATCAGCAGGGTAGCGATTCTTGGAAAAATTTCACCGGACAGGCTTATTCTGTCCATAAGTTTTGGCATCAGCCAAGAAGAATCTCTCGTTCTCTGTCGAGGCACGATCAAGCACCACATTTCGATGCGGGAATCGACCAAAACGCTCAATAATTGATTTGTGCTCGAGCGCGTAATCCAAGAATAACTGAAAACGTGGTTTATCCTCATCATTAGCAAGTTCGAGTAGGCGAGTCATCCCACGGACACACAGTGCCTGATCAGATAACAGCTCACTATGCTCCAGAGGCATCAGTGCAAAAACTTGCTTGAGAAGCGGTAAGTCGTCGAACATCCCCAGAGCCTGGCCACGGCGAGCAAGTTTCACCGCCCGCGGATCACCAGAAAACGCGCGACTCGTCCCACGAAAAATATTGCGGGTGAATTGGTCCAGCAAAATGATCAGAGCCAGACGACTCTCTGGCTCACTTTCCCAGTCCTTGAGTCCACCCGCGAGCGCAAGTTCAACACGATGGCCAAACCGTTGCCCAATCTCTTGATCAACAAGCTTGCCGCCTGAGAACCAACGCTTATCCTGCTTTTTAGCAAGATCTCCAGCGGCATATTCGGTAAACCAATAATCGAGGACCTGGCGAGCNACTTGGCTCGACACCACAATATCCATCTATTCAATTGTCATAGTAGAAGTCTATTCACGAGTTCCTCAGTAAAGCTGGTCTGCAAATCAACGAAACTTTACGATCTCGACACGGTTAGGCGAGGACCCAGATGGAGCAACCAATGGACCCAAACCATATGCGTTCTCAATCACGAGACCAGCATCACGTAGAAGCGTTTTGACATGCTCAGCACGAGCCGTCGACTGTCTTATTGCGTCATCAAGTGATCCACCGGGTGTGACCGCGCGGTATACGACGATCGCCAACTCACTAGCGGGCAGGGACTTTAGATCCGATCCGATGGCTGTAATCGCTGACCGACTTTCAGGGCTCACCCGATTTCCTGCAAACTCAACAGGAAGAATCACGCGACCCTCCGACAGCAGACTCTGCGCACCCTGGAATCGCGATTGGTCAGCACCAGGCTCAACCAGACGGATATGCACATACTGACGACGATTACCACGCTCGATACCGTACGCAGATAAATATTGATCTGCAGTGCCTGCTAGCTTCGCGGCAAAGTACACCTGGTTACCGTTCGGGCCATAGAGCTCACGGACCTTGAACAACGAGTTTGCCCATAACCCGCTCACCCCACAACCACGGCTTTCGCAGGAAAACAAAATTTNTGCATTTTGCTCCGTCAATGCCCTCTCAATGACAGTCATGTATGACCGGTAGTCCTCACGCGGTCCAAGCTCATATGTGATATCAATGACGTGGCCCTCGATGTCTAGCTCGTTATCTATAACGAGCCGATTATTCACCCGCTCGACACGCTCTAATGGAAAGCGAATAGCAGACTGGACACCTTCGCTGTAACGAATAATTTCCGAGCCCAGTGGTCGCTGTACTTCAGATAGATCGGAGGATCCGGGAGTATCGGCGGCTATCGACCAGTGCGAGAGCAACATCAAACACAACAAAATCCACGTCTTCATACCGTTAAGTGCCTNTTTAGTAACCATTTCGCGATCGCGCCCTCTGCGCCCTCTAGATGGAGATGGTGCCCACCTTCAAAAGTTTCCACCCTAATATCACGACAAAGTTTTATCCGGTCGCACAGGAATAAAGGCTCTTTAAAAAACCCTTGATCCCCTAAGACTAATGAGATGGGCATTTCGAGGCGCCGGATGAACACCCGGATCTGTTCTTCGTCCAACCGAAATAGTGGTGGCAACGTTAAATACTGATCAGAGCCCCAAGTCCAACCGTCATGACTTCTTATGATACCACGTCGCACAACTGGTTCTGCAGCTTCGCGGGTAAGCGGCACTACCCCTCCTCGAACACGCGCATCTATAGCTGCATCAATTGAGGCGTATACGGGTTTCTGTCGTTCCCTCACCCGCTGCAGTCGGTCCGTGGCCACTCTCAATGATTCAGGCGCCTCAACATCTGGATAGGTCCACGGGCCCAACCCCTCAAGCAACCACAATTCGCGGATTCGATCGGGATAAGCGCTCCCAACGAGCGTTGCCACAGCAGCACCCATCGAGTGCCCTAAGAGGATCGCTTGGTCCCAACCCAACGCATCTAACACTCCGATTACGTCGGGAACACCGTCCCAAATGTGGTAAGGGCGATTGAGATGATCGGTTAATCCATGACCACGTTGATCAATTGCGACCATACGACAGCCCGATAACCGCGGTCCAAGTCGAGTAAACGATGCAGCGTTATCGAGCCACCCATGTAGTGCAAGAACTGGAATCCCATCGGTGGGACCAAAGCACAATCCCTGTACCGTTAACCCATCGATCTGAAAACGGATTGATTCAATCATCGAGGTTGATAGGCCCCCACGAGCGTCGCCGCACCCGGCAAAAATGCATCTAATGTGAGCATATAAGCCGTGGCCGTTGCCGCTCGAGGATAGACATCAAAGTTTGCATCCGCCTCTGTCAGATACCCAATAATTTGCGTCAAGATCGGTTGATGAAACACGAACAGACTTTTATCGACCGCCTTTTGCTCAATAATCGCAATCGCCGCAGTCCAATCATCCTCAGGCGCAATCCCATCGACCACCATGGGATCACCAACTGAACCCAGAGCTGAGATCACGAGTTGCAGAGTCTCCTGCGCTCGATTTCGCGTCGAGCAAAAAAGTGCCTGTGGCATCCAATCGTCCTTCTTAAGTTGTGTTCCTATGTTCGATGCCTCTGCCTTCCCTTTCGGCGTCAGCATGCGGTCAGCATCTTTGGGTGCGAATGGAACCGCTTCACCATGGCGCATTAAGATGATGTTCATTGAGCCTCTCCTAAGGTCTGATAGTATGCGGCCAAACCAGAGCAGAAAAGAACCTATGAAAATCGTTTCATTCAACATCAACGGAATCCGAGCACGAGTTCATCAACTAGAAGCACTCAAACAATACTTAGATCCGGACATTATCGGACTTCAGGAGGTTAAGGTCTCTGATGAGCAGTTTCCCTATGAGGATCTCGAATTTCTAAACTATCGCTTCGATACGCATGGCCAAAAAGGACACTACGGGGTTGCTCTAGCATCCAAGCCTGAACCTCTCAAGATTCTCCGAGGCTACGCGTCTGACACAGACGATGCTCAGCGGAGAATGATCCGGGGCGAGTATGCATTAGCTGACGGGACAGAAGTCACGATCTTCAATGGCTACTTTCCGCAGGGCGAATCACGCGATCATCCCTTTAAGTTTCCCGCGAAAGAGGCGTTCTACCAAGACTTATTGACCACACTCCAGACCGAGCACACACCGAATGATTATGTTGTGGTAATGGGCGACTTTAATGTAGCGCCCCTCGATAAAGATATTGGGATCACCGATGACGCCAAGCAGCGATGGTTACGCACGGGTAAGACGTCGTTTCTTCCAGAAGAACGCGAGTGGTTCCAGCGCCTTACTGACTGGGGCTTGATCGATAGTTGGCGAGCCGTCAATCCAGATGTCGACGATCAATATAGCTGGTTTGATTACCGCTCTCGAGGCTTTGAAGATGATCCGAAACGCGGTCTCCGTATCGATCACATCCTGGTATCTAAACCACTAATAGAACGAATGACAGGTTGTGGAATCGACTACCAGCTGCGGGCGATGGAAAGACCATCGGATCACTGCCCGGTGTGGATCACTGTCGAGTAGCGGGAGTAAATGACGCGTGTCGGCAACAATTCGAGGCGCACGATTGAGTCGCACACGTTCAATTAATTCTCGGTACATCAGATGCGCCTTGACCTGTTCTACGAAAGTCACTTTGCACAACTTATTTGCAATGCATCATGATAGCCGATTGACTGAATAAGCCTATAGAAACATAAGGACTATTTAACCATGGCTGGATCCGCTAAAAGCGCCCGTCTCACCAATCCTTTTCAAGCACCAAAAGAAAAGCGATTCGAGATCCCAGGAGAGATAGCCCGTGAACCGGGTGCCTATGAAGACGCACTAAAGGCTGGCTGGGAACTCCAGCAACGCCCGGCAAATGTNCCTGTGGCTGCCATTGAACGCCAGCATCAGAAAAACCGAATGAATGTTTGGGAACGCATTACCCTATTGGTCGATGACGAGCCAACGATCCTCTTTCAAAACTGGGGGCCGAACCTCGACGGCGCAGGCCTCGTCACCGGGCTCGCCAAAGTCGGTGGTCGTGATGTTGCCATCTATGGTCATGACTTTACTGTCCGCGCAGGTTCAATGGATGCGACCAATGGCTCTAAACTTGCGCAGCTCTTCGAAACCGCAGGCAAGCTCGGAATCCCGGTAATTGGATTCAATGACTCTGCCGGCGCATATGTTCCTGCCGGGGTAGGTGGTCTTGATGGCTATGCGGAAGCTTTCCGTGCACTGCGGGAAATTTCGGGGCGCGTACCATCGATCATGTGTATGTTTGGGTTCAATGCAGGCGGTGGGTCTTATCTGCCGCGCCAAGGTTCTTTTGTCATCCAGCCCAATGAGACATTTTTTGGCCTCACAGGCCCATCGGTCATCAAAAGTGTGCTAGGTGAAAATGTCACGCCTGATGAGCTCGGCGGACCCAATGTCCATAGCCAAACAGGCGTGACTGATTATGTCGTTGAAGATGAAGTTCAAGCGATCCGTAAAGTGCGTCGATTGCTTCGGTTCTTGCCATCGAATAATGAAACCATGGCTCCATTCCAACCAACATCGGATCCAATATCACGCAAGACTTGGGATGCAGATATTCTGCTGAAACGAGCGTTTAATTCACCCAGTGGCTTCAATACGCCGCTGGATGTCACAATCATGATCCAGCAAATCTGCGATCACGGTGATTTCTACGAATTCCAACCAAATCGTGCGCGCAATACGATCTGTGCATTTGGCCGTATCGCCGGACACGTCATCGGATTTTGCGCTAATAATTCCGCTGTCTCATCTGGTCAAATTGATATTGATGCAGCGCTGAAAAACGCCCGTTTTATTCGCTTCTGTAATCTGTACAACATTCCAATGTTGTTTTTGGAAGACACCACCGGCTTCTTACCAGGCCGNAGCCAGGAGAGCCGAGGGATCGTTCAGGCCGGTCGTGCCATGCTCGACGCAATCATAGATCTACGCGTACCGCGTTTCCTGCTTATCGTCCGCAACGCCTTTGGCGGTGCGTATGCCGCATTCAATAACTACAAGCTGGGAGCGGATATGGTATTCGCGTTACCCACAACACGGCTGGCCGTGATGGGACCTGCAGGGAAAGAATTTGTCTACAAAGATGATCTGAAAGCCATGCGCCTTGAAGCCGAGAACAAGGCCGTCAGAGGTGATACCGAAGTCCAGAACTGGCTTAAAGAACAAGAAACTCTTCTCAGTCAGCGCTACGAAGCCGAGTTGATGAACCCAAAAGAGGCACTCTCTTTGGGTTCGATTAGTCAAATCGTGATGCCGCAGGATTTACGCCAAACACTTGGTGAGAACTTCATCCGTTACATCAAGGCCTACCAGCCTAGACCGATGTCCGCAACCCAGAGGGAGTTCCACTGATGGGCCATGAGTTGACTCACCAAAAACGTCGGCTATCTCAGTCAAACTCTGACTGGGTCAAGCAATTTGCCTGCAATGACATTGACTGCTTAATCATATGTCGCGGACCGATTCGCAAAGAAGTGATGGATGTCCTAACCGAAATGGGCGCCAATTTCGGTATTTTGTTGTCTGAAAAAGACTCGATTACCTATCAAAATGCGCTTGCACCTGAACTTCGTCTGGTTTCAGATCCAACCCGTATTCATCGGGTTCCTGACTATACAGGTACGAATAGACAAGAACGCGATCAGCGCATTCAACAAATCATTCAGATCGCAAAAGATAATGGTCATAACTCTGTCTTTGCCGGTTACGGATTCATGGCTGAAGACGAGAGTCTTGTGCGCGCAGTTGAAAAGTCTGGGCTCACATTCATCGGCCCATGCTCTCGCACCGTGTGCCAGGCCGGACTCAAAGATGAGGCAAAGCGAACAGCACTAGCAGCAAACGTCTCCGTCGTTCCCGGCGTTGACGATCTCACCGTACGCACATTACTGGCAAAAGCAGAGCGTGAAGGCGGGCTCGACATAGTCGCCAAAGTACACAAGCTTGAAGCACCACAAGGGTCGACTGATGCAGATAAAGCCGAAGTATTACTTGCATCGAGCTACGATAACTTGATTGATGTCATCACAATTGACGAGATAGCAGCACAGGCTGAGATTGAAGTTGCGAAGCTGTTTGATCAACAACCAAATAACCGAATCCGCTTGAAAGCCATCGGCGGTGGCGGCGGTAAAGGTCAAAGAATTTTGGTTGCACCAAAAGACTACGCCGGTGACCACGCCACCCAGGTCAAAGACGCCTCAGCGAAAGTCCCAGCACTTCTTCGCGAAGTACTGAACGAAGTCAAAGCTACAGGCCGTGGTGACAATAAAAACGTATTAATTGAATCGAATATCGAAACCACACGTCACCAAGAAATCCAGGTTATTGGCAATGGTGACTGGTGTCTGACACTTGGGGGTCGTGACTGTTCATTACAGATGCACGAACAGAAATTGCTTGAAGTCTCAACCACCGTTGAAAGCCTCCAGCAAGCGATCGATGCGTCTAGAAACAAACCATCACAAAAGATAGCGCTTCAGACTGACCTGACAATACTTGAAAAAATGGAAGACGAAGCGACACGCTTCGGTACCGCTGTCGGCCTGGATTCGGTCTCAACATTTGAGTGTATCGTCGACGCCGATCAGCATTTCTTCATGGAAATGAATACCCGGATTCAGGTCGAGCATCGTGTCAGTGAACTGTGTTACGGGCTCCGTTTTGAAAATCCAAACGATCCATCAGACGCCTTTGTCGTCAATTCCCTGGTGGAAGCCATGGTAATCATCGCTTGGCATAAACAAAGATTGCCAAAGCCAACGCGCGTGCCACGCGTCACGGCGTCAGTTGAAGTCCGTCTCAACGCGACCAACGCTGGCCTTGCTCCACATGCGGGTGGTGTCATCGAATATTGGTCGGCACCGATCGACGGTGAAATCCGTGATGACCAGGGGATCTGTGTCAAAAATCCAGACACCGGCGCGTTCATGAAATACACCCTAACGGGTGCTTATGACTCGAACATTGCGCTTCTCCTAACCGTAGATAAAGATCGCGTAACCAGCTATCAGCGAATGACCGAGGTCTTAAGAAAAATGACGATTGACGGTCAGGATGTTCAAACTAATCTCGAGTTTCATTATGGCCTTGTCCATTGGTTCTTGGCCCAGAATCCATTCGCAAAATCAACAACAGCGTTCATCCAGCCATATCTGACGTTGACGGGATTGCTGTTCGACGAAGCCAAGAAACTCGATTTGGATGCTGGGTTTACCCATCTTAAGAATCAGTCCGACTATCCCGAGGTGTTCGCGCGTAAGCAAACACTCGTGACGCGTCCTTTAAAACAACTTCTGACCAATCCTCATTTACTGATCGGCTGGATTTCAAAGGTCCGTCAGGATTGGTCAGTCGAGGCAGATCGGTTTGCTTGGAAAACGAATCCTTTTTATGTGTTAGCTAATCTCTACCACTACCTCAATATGGACTTTGTGGAGGCGGCTCCCGCTCTTGAAGTCATTTGGGATCACGATCAAGTCATCCTTGAGCAAGGTCTCAGTTTCTATCAAGACCTTAAAGATCGACTCGGGGTGCATAGTTGGAGCAAATGGGTAAAGATCCTCTCAGCCGATAAAGCTCCGGAGGGAATTGATGCAGCGATTTGGGGTGATATTCAGGCGGCTCACGCGGGATTCCAGGCAGGCTTGGAATTGATGGCTGCTGTCGCTAAGTCAGCCCTCACTGTCGGCTTTGACGACCTAAGAGTCAATGATGACCTGACAGTCATGATTCCAGATCGACTGAAAGATTCCAAGCTCACAGAACGTGCGCGGNAGATTCTCATGCCACCACCTGTTGCCTCTGCGAATGAAATCGTTGCCGTCTCGGGTGGTATGTTCTATGCACAAGAAACCCCAGGCGCCCCGTCCTTCCTAGAAGTAGGAACACACTTTGAGGTGGGTGATCCGCTCTACATCATAGAAGTCATGAAGATGTTTAATAAGGTGTATGCTGAATTTTCAGGCACTGTAACCGAAGCACTGATTGAGAACGGAGATGGGGTGATTGTTAGGAAAGGCGAGACTTTGTATCGCATCGATCCCGATGAAGTCGCCGAAGAGAGCGACGAGGAAGCTCTCACCGAAGCACGCCTNTCTCACACAGTCGAACAACTGAGTGCGTTGTGAGGACAGCATGACAAAGAAACAGCAGTGGGAAGAACTCGTTGCCAAAGAGTCAAAAGGCCTCTCCTCAGACGAAATGACTTGGTTCACACCAGAAGGTATCGGGCTCAAGATTCTGTACACAGAAGATGATGTCAAAGAGCTTGATGCACGAAAGAGTATGCCCGGTATGGCGCCGTTTATGCGCGGTCCAAAAGCAACAATGTACGCTGGCCGTCCTTGGACAATCCGACAATACGCGGGCTTCTCGACCGCAGAAGAATCCAATACTTTTTACAGAAAAGCACTGGCTGCAGGTGGTCAGGGAATATCTGTTGCGTTTGATTTGGCAACACACCGTGGTTACGACTCAGATCATCCACGCGTCTCAGGCGATGTTGGTAAAGCTGGAGTCGCCATCGACTCGGTTGAGGATATGAAGATCCTATTTGACGGAATTCCGCTCGACCAAGTCTCCGTATCAATGACCATGAATGGCGCCGTGCTTCCTGTCTTAGCGGGCTACATTGTCGCCGCCGAAGAACAAGGCGTATCCCAAGAAAAGCTGTCAGGAACCATCCAGAACGATATTTTGAAAGAGTTTATGGTTCGGAACACATACATCTACCCACCAGAACCATCGATGCGGATCATTGGAGATATCATCGGTTATTGTTCTGACAACATGCCGAAGTTCAATACGATCTCCATCTCCGGATACCACATCCAGGAAGCAGGTGCCGATGCGGCCCTCGAGCTTGCCTATACGCTTGCCGACGGGAAGGAGTACATCCGCACCGCGCTCGCAGCCGGACTAGACATTGACCAGTTTACGCCACGTTTGTCGTTCTTCTTCGGTATCGGGATGAACTTCTACATGGAAATCGCAAAGCTGAGAGCTGCACGTCTTTTGTGGAACGAGATTGTAAATGAGTTCAATCCGAAGTCAGATCGTTCGACTGTTCTACGGACACATTGCCAAACCTCAGGCTGGTCGCTGACGGAACAAGATCCATACAACAACGTTGTAAGAACAACCATTGAGGCCATGGCGGCGGTGTTCGGTGGAACCCAATCACTGCACACCAACTCGTTTGATGAAGCCATCGCACTGCCAACAGAATTCAGTGCGCGTATCGCACGAAATACACAGCTGATCCTTCAGGAAGAGACTGGAATTCGCCAGGTTGTGGACCCATGGGGTGGTTCTTATATGATGGAATCACTAACTAATGAACTGACAGAGCGTGCACGTGAATTAATCGCTGAGGTAGAAAAAGAAGGTGGCATGGCCAAAGCGATCGAGGCAGGTCTTCCAAAACTTCGAATCGAAGAATCAGCGACGAATAAACAAGCGCGTATTGACCGCGGCGAAGATGTCATCGTGGGCGTTAATAAATACAATCTCCCCGAGGGAGTAGAGGACGACTTCGAAGTCCTCTCTATCGACAACGAAAAAGTTCGTGACGCACAAATCGAACGTCTTAAATCTGTCAAAGCATCCCGTGACACGGCGCGAGCTAGGGCTTGCCTCAAAGCTATTACTGACTGCGCCTCAGGTGGACCGGGCAATCTGCTTAATCTCGCCATCCAAGCGACACGCGCATGGTGTACAGTAGGAGAAATCTCTGATGCAATGGAGATCGTATTTAAACGATTCCAAGCAACGCACCGGAGTGTTTCAGGCGTGTATGGCAGCCACTTTAAAGATGATGCCGAATGGGCGGCTCTGACGATACGAATTTCCGATTTCCAAACCGGTAACGGACGTCGTCCTCGAATCTTAGTCGCAAAAATGGGACAAGATGGTCACGACCGTGGAGCAAAAGTTGTCGCGACAGCGTTTGCAGATCTCGGATTCGACGTTGATCTAAGCCCCATGTTCTCAACGCCAGAGGAAGTCGCTCGTCAGGCAATTGAAAACGACGTGCATGCGATCGGTGTCAGTTCACTGGCAGCAGGTCATTTGACCCTGATTCCTGAACTCAAAGCAGCGCTCGTAGCCGAGGGCGCGGCTGACATTGTAGTGTTTGTGGGTGGCGTGATTCCAAGAAAAGATTACCAAGCACTTTATGATCATGGCGTCGCAGCGATCTTTGGCCCAGGAACAAAGATTCCAGGATGCGCGAAATCTGTGCTCGATGCGATTGAGAGTGCAGGTGCCTGAGATCGATTTTGATGCGTTACGCCAGGGTAAGCGACGCGCGCTGGCCAAGGCAATTACGCTCATCGAGTCGACCAATCCTACTCATCGTAGAGAGGCTGTTGCACTCCTCGAGCGATGCCTGCCGCACTCAGGTAGCAGCCTACGNATCGGTATTTCAGGCGTTCCCGGGGTCGGTAAATCAACCTTTATCGAAGCATTTGGCCTNTTCTTAATCGGTCTTGGGAAGCGCGTCGGTGTACTCGCAGTCGATCCCTCTTCTCCTCTTCATGGCGGTTCCATTTTAGGCGACAAGACGCGGATGGAGAAGCTGTCTCGCGAAGAGAGCGCCTTTGTTAGGCCCTCACCAGCTGGCCGCTCTTTGGGTGGCGTCGCGAACAGAACCCGTGAAGCTATTTTAGTTGCAGAATCTGCCGGGTTTGATGTCATTTTGGTCGAAACCGTGGGTGTTGGACAAAGTGAATACGAAGTGCACTCGATGACCGACCTGTTTCTTGTCCTCATGCAGCCGGGCGCTGGCGACGAGCTTCAAGGAATTAAAAAAGGCATTCTCGAGCTCGCTGATTTTATCGTCGTAAATAAAGCAGACGGTGATGCCGAGCGCCTAGCCAATCAATCCGTTGTGCACTACAAAAACGCAATGGGCTTCTTGAACCATCAGGGATTCTGGACACCAGAAGTCCTATCTGTCAGCTCTCTGCAGCCGCGCGGGATCGATACATTATGGGAGCGAATGGAGGCTTACTGCAATGATGGATCGGAAGCAATCCCAGAGCGACGGGCTACCCAAGCCAGTCAATGGTTTGAGCGATTATTAAATGACGGCATCACCGACCTTCTTAACGCAAATACNACCTGGGCAGGGCTTTATAAAAAACAGAAAGACCTAGTAGCTCGAGGCGAATTATCACCAACCCAAGCTTCACTGAGATGTACAGAATTACTCAGGAAATACCTATAGGAGCGATATAAGATTACCTAGATGCTGGGAATTTCATAGGCCCGTACAGCCCGAAGAAGGTCCCTTCTAGAAATTTGGCCCCTTAAATTTCCGTCTGAATCAATCACGGGGAAACGCCGTCGATTTGTTTGTAGCATGCGCTCAGCCACCTCAACAATATTTGAACCTAATTGGATTGTCTCAACTGGACTACTCATCACATCGCCGACCCGTCCACCAATGTCGCCTTGATACGTTCCTACCAGGATCGCTCTGAGGCAATCCTGCTCGGAAATCATACCGACTAACCTACCGTCTTCATCTACAACTGGCGCACCTGAGATGCCTTGAATGAGTAATAAATCAACCAGAGAAAGTAAATCCATGCCGGGCGTTGCTGTTGCTAAATGTGTGGTCATAAAGTCATCCACTACTATAGATCTAAACATTGCGACATCCTTTTTCTTATATGGTTACGGGTTAGAATACTTCTAAGACATCGGAGAACAACAGGTATGTTGCATAAAATCGACCACGTCGGGATTGCGGTCACCGATATTGAAGACGCCATTCGAACATACCAAGGGCTTGGGTTTAGACTTACCGGTCGCGATCGTGTGGAGTCGCAGAAGGTAGAGACAGCCTTTTTCCAGATCGGTGAGTCATGCATCGAACTGATCGCCGCAACTGAGCCTGATAGCCCCATCGCAAAATTCATCGAGAAAAATGCTGGTAAAGGCGGTCTGCAGCAACTGGCAATCACCGTTACAGACATTGAAGCAGAACTCGCACGCCTCAAAGCTGAAGGCTACACCCTGATCAATGAATCGCCGGTTCCGGGTGCGCATGGCACTAAAGTGGCCTTTGTTCATCCCAAAGATACCGAAGGTGTCTTGCTGGAACTCTGCGAACATCCGACGGCGGGTCATTAATGCAGCTTCAGTCAATAACCCGTTATCCACTCAAAGGATTTGCTGGAGAGCGGCTTGAAAAGGCGTCTACACATCGCTCCAAAACACTCCAAGGTGATCGCCAATATGCACTTCAGTACGCGGATCGTGTCCTACCAAATGCAGAGGGCTGGCGGCCTAAGAAATTCTTTATGCAATCGGTACAAACGGATCTGTGCTCCCAAATCTGGGTGGATTGGACATCAGAGACGGTTCGTTTCGAGTATCGCGGGGACGCATTAGAAATCAGTCGAGACCCTTTCGATAGCGACACATTGATCCAATGGATAAGTTCCCTGAGCCCCGATATTGGTCAATTAACCCTTGAGATGCTCTCAACAGGCTTTACTGACGAATCTGAAGCTTATGTCTCTTTGTTGAACCGCTCCACNGTCACAGCAATTGCTGAGGCCACAGATACAAGTGATCACCATGAACGTTACCGGGGTAATTTGCTGATCGACGGAGTACGTCCGTTTGAAGAGCTCTCATGGGTCGGGAATAAGTTGCAGATAGGCAAGGCAACATTTGAAGTTATCGAGCCAATCGTACGTTGTCGCACAACTGAATGTGATTGGCACGGNACTCGCACATCGGATTTTTTAGAACGGCTGGACCAACAACTCAATACGGATGTCTGTGGGCTATTTTTACGCTCACTCGACGAAAGCGAGGTCTTCGAAGGCGACCAAATCATCATCTTCGATTAGAGGTAGGTTAGCCTCTGATCCTTCGATTTTTGTTTCGACTGATCCATCAGAAGCGGAACAATCCGAGTAATCGACTCAATCCACTCGTCTTCGTCAAAGGATTCAAACTTCAATACTGATTCGATCTCGACAAGCGCCCCTTGAACAATTGCGTCCAACCACATTGCTCGCTCAAAGGGTTGACCACGTTTGCTCGGTGATCCAGACAAGACCTGGGCTAAACGTTTACGCATTTGATACTGAGCGTCCTGGATTTTANCGATAGCTCTCGCGTCGTCCGACAGTGTGTTGACTAGTTCGCGGATCAGTAGTGAGCGCCTCGCGACATACAACTGCGCCTCAATCCAGTCTGATACCGCGCGTGAGGGATCATTTGAGCGACCGAGTAACTCTGTCAGCATCTCAAAGTAACGTTCTGCTATCGCGAGCAACAGATCACGCTTACTATCAAAGTGCTTGTAAATTGTGCCTTTGCCGATTCCGGTCCGTGCAGCAATTGTATCAACTGAGACGCGACGTATGCCCTTCTCAGTCATCAAACTCTCGCANGCTGACAAAATATCTTGTTCACGACGCACGAATGCTTGCCGCTTACGTTTATCTCTCTCGAGACGAACATCTTCGAGCAAACTCACGCGTTTGCAGCCCGAAATAGTCGATAAAAGTTCTCTGTTGTTTGCTCAGCTATCGATTCGGGGCTCGTACCGCGAATCACTGCAACCGCTTCGGCAACATGGCTTACAAAGGCTGGCTCGTTTGGTCTACCACGATGAGGAACTGGCGCGAGCCATGGGGCATCCGTCTCGATCAACAGACGGTCCGCAGGGATTTGTCGGCAGACCTCATGCACGTTCGTCGCTTTCGGAAAGCTCACAATTCCAGACATTGAAATGTAGTACCCAAGGTCAATCGCCTTTTTAGCCATTTCCCAGGATTCCGTAAAGCAATGTAGGACCCCAGCAACCTGAGTAGAGCCGTATTCTCTAATTAAGTCGATCGTTTCGTCTTGCGCATCACGTGTATGCACCACGATTGGCAGACCTGATTTTCTACCAGCCTCAAGGTGTGTAATGAAACTCTCACGTTGAACATCACTCACAGGATCGTGGAATCCATCGAGCCCTGTCTCCCCAAGCCCTATGACCGAATCGGCCTTAGCGAGCGCAAGTAGATGTTCNGCCGTCACTCCCGGTTCCTCATGTGCGTGACATGGATGAATACCCACGGTCGCCCACACTGGCTGATAGGCTTTGGCGAGCTGTCTTGGCCCGTCGTTTCCGAGGGTAATCGAAATACATAGCATCCGATCGACGCCGTGCTCACGTGCTAAATCTAAAACAGACTGAACACCGCCCTCGCGCTCGGACACATCAATACAGTCGAGGTGACAATGCGAATCGATCATGAATTTCCTCCGGGCNGTATTATAACAGCGAACTCTCCGTTTTTTAGAACTCCGAATCGAGAGTATTTTCAGAGAGTCAAATCACACTACATGAGTGAGTATCAGCGACACGGCGGGCCCACTATGAAGCGAATCGATCACACAAGCAATCAACATACCGAAACACCTCAAAGTCAATCCGCTGAGCCTGCGCGCAAACAAATATCATGCCTCATTTATTCTTGATCAGTGACGGCTTTGAGGTGGAGCCCAGGCTAGACCAGAAGCATAACAGCCTCGTCAGACAACTATTCACCCTTGTACCTTTGTACAAATGAATCCCCAGGCCGCGAACAATGAGCCGAGTGCCAATCCAACATTCACAGCAATTCCGGCTTGTGCTTGCTTTTTCACTTCAGCAATCCGTTCCTTGAACTGGTAGAGAAGCGCCACCGATGGATATGGTCCAGCTAATGTTGCAGTCACTGGATTGGATGCATCGTCAAACTGTGCACGGATCAGTTTTTCACACACCCGCTCCATCACAACCGAGGCGATCAGTGCGTCGGTTTTCGCGAATGATTTCACGACCATCTGTGAATCCTCTCCATTTCGAATTCGAGCCATTGCGGTTAAGACGTCACGTGCAAGAGCAAACTTTTCAGGATCTGTCTTAACGGCCATTGGTTCGACCAAGAGCGTCTCGGCTAGCATCATATCATCTAAAGAGATACCCAGGCTTTGCGATGTTTTTTCGAGGATCTCTAGCGTTGGCGACGGTACTTTGACCATACGCAGACGGCTGACAAGCGTGGGAAGTAGTTTACCGGGAAGTGCTGTTTGAAATATAAAGACAGTGCCGGACGGTGGCTCTTCCACTACCTTCAACAGAGCGTTACTTGAGGCCTGATTCAGACAATCAGCTGGCCGCACAAACACCACGCGTTGGCCGCCCATCGAGGCTGTCGTGTAGGCAATATGAATTGAATTACGAATCGAATCTACCCTAATCATACCGGCGGCGCCCTCAGGTTCAATAAGCACTAAATCGGGATGTGTTTCCCGAATCTGACATGAAGCACATTGGTCACAAGGCTCATGATTTATCGGGTTTAGGCATAACAGCAAACGGACCAGTCGATCTGTCAGTTCAGATGCAATCACTCCAGGTGGATGAACGATGCACCAAGCATGCGGAGCAGCTTTGGATTGCAAGCCCTCCAGTACAAGGCGCCATGAGGAGGCTAGCCAGGGCGACATGATAAATTCCAACGCGTCATCAATAAAGTAATCATCGATTCAGTCACAGTATCAATGTCGGCCGTCGCATCTAAAGTCACGACGCGTTCCGTATCTCGACTCGCTATCTCCTGGTACATCGCCCTGACACGCTCAAAGAACGCAATATCCTCTGATTCGATTCGATCTAAGGCTCCGCGAAGATCTGCCCGCGCAAGACCCATCTCCACAGGTATATCGAAGATCAATGTCAAATCAGGACGTTTTAAGCCTTGAACCAGGGTTTCCAAGGACTGAATCCAATCTACAGGTAACTGTCGACCGCCACCTTGGTAAGCGTATGTCGCATCAGTAAAGCGATCACAAACTACCCATGCACCTGCCTCAAGAGCAGGTATTATTTTAGTCTCAAGATGCTGTGCGCGCGCNGCAAACATCAGTAGTAGTTCAGTTTTCGCGGAAGGCGCGTCTTCAGACCGAGTGAGTAATAACTGCCGAATTGACTCTGCATAAGGCGTTCCGCCCGGTTCACGGGTCTCAATATAAGTAATTCCATTAGCGTCCAATAAACGACATAGAGCCCCTTTTTGGGTGCTTTTACCGGCACCTTCGATACCTTCGAGTGTTATAAACTGGGGCTTTGGAACGCTCATCTCTTTAACTGATATTTTCGAACATTGGCATTATGCGCCTCTAGAGTACGCGAGAATACGTGTCCGCCGCTTCCATCGGCGACAAAATACAAATCACCAGTGATTTCAGGATGCGCAACGGCTCTGAGCGCATCTGGCCCGACCAGTGCAATCGGTGTTGGTGGGAGACCATCAATTCGATACGTATTATACGGTGTTTTCTCTCTGAGATGCCGTCGTGTCAGATTGCCATCAAACCGCTCGCCAAGACCGTAAATTACAGTTGGATCGGTCTGCAGTCGCATCTTCCGCTTCAGCCGTTCAAGAAAAACTCCTGCAATCCGTGGCCGTTCGATAGCGATCGCGCTCTCTTTTTCAACAATGGAGGCAAGTATAAGTAACTCGTAGGACGATTTTATAATAGACCTCACACTTGGGTTAGCATTTGTCCACGCAAGCTCAAGAGACTCGAGGAGGGCTTGATGTGCCCTGTCTAAAAGCGCATCTTTAGACAAATCCTGTTGCCAAAAATATGTTTCAGCCAAAAACGCGCCTTCGTGCGAGAATCTGTTGCCACTTAAACCTGCCCAAACGCCATCGGCAAAGGTCAGTTCACCCCCTAAAGCATCGTGCGCTGATAAACGTGCAAAAAGCTCGGAAGCAGTAATTCCCTCAGGTATCGTAATCCGCTCGATAACTGAATCACCTCTATGAATCTGGCCCATCGCGGAGAGTACGGTCGTGTCGTGAGGGAATGCATATTTCCCATATTGAACATATACGAGCTCCGGATATAGAGAAAAAACAAGTGATCGTTCTCGAGCAGATAAAGACGGGTGCAATGCTTTTAAAACATCACTCGCAGTTGAGCCTGGTGGCACTGTAATCACCTCGACAGCAACAGGTTCAGAGCGAAGAGATTCGACCCAAAGACGCCCCATCACCAACAAACAACTAATGGCAACGAGGCCAAGAAGTCCGAGGCGGCAGAACGCGAGCATTATACTCGCTTGAAGATCAAGGTTCCGTTGGTGCCACCAAATCCAAAACTGTTGGATAAAGCGACATCAATCTTTGAATCACGTGCTATGTTTGGAACGTAATCCAAACGGCAACCATCCCCAACTGAATCTAAGTTGATCGTTGGCGGTAACACCTGATCACGAATCGCAAGAGCACTGAAGCATGCCTCGAGAGCACCGGCAGCACCAAGAGCGTGGCCCGTCATCGACTTCGTTGAACTGACAGCAATTTTCGATGCATGCGCGCCCATCAAGGTTTCGATAGCCTGCGACTCGGCAACATCGCCTAGTGGGGTAGACGTACCATGAGCATTTACATAATCAACTTCATCAACAGACAAGCCTGCATCCTTGAGCGCATTTGACATCGCAGCACACGCGCCACGACCATCGTCTAAGGGGGCTGTCATGTGATACGCGTCATCACTCATACCAAAGCCAACCAATTCACAAATGATGTCCGCTCCGCGTGCTTTGGCTGACTCATACTCTTCGAGGACCATCGTTGCCGCGCCGTCAGCGAGAACAAAGCCATCACGATCCTTATCCCACGGTCGGCTAGCGGCAGCCGGATTCTCGTTACGTGTCGACAAGGCACGTGCCGCGGAGAATCCTGCGATACCTAGCTGAGTTGATGCTTTCTCAGCACCTCCTGCAATCACAACGTCAGCATCACCATACGCAATCATGCGCGCTCCAAACCCGATACAGTGTGTCGAGGTCGTACACGCTGTCGTGATTGCGATGTTTGGGCCCTGGAATCCATATTTGATTGCGAGATTCCCGGCGATCATATTGATAATCGAACCAGGAACGAAGAATGGTGATACCTTGCGTGGTCCACGCTTATTAAGAAGTAAAGTAGTATCCTCGATTAGCGTTAAGCCACCGATACCAGAACCAATAGAAACTCCAACCCGCGTCGGATCAAAAGAAGATTCCATCAAGCCGGACTGTTCAACTGCTTGGATTGCGCTGACCATCCCGTATTGGATAAATAGGTCCATCTTTCGGGCGTCTTTAACGGACATATATTGGTCTAAATCAAATTCAGGAACTAACCCGGCAAATTTCGTTGGATAGTCTGTAGTGTCAAATTCTGTAATCGCAGAAATCCCACTGTGTCCGTCTAAAATTGCCTTCCACGACTCTTCGACTGTAATGCCACAAGGACTCAACATTCCTGTTGCTGTGACTACGACACGACGCTTTGACATAGCTCCTCTCTCAACAATCAATACGAAAAAGCCGCGCAAAACGCGGCTTTTTTGAATATCTATACGGCGGCCTCTAACCTATTACAGGTTTGCTTCGATGTATGTGATTGCTTGCTGAACTGTCGTGATTTTTTCAGCTTCTTCGTCAGGAATCTCTGTTTCGAATTCCTCCTCCAACGCCATCACCAATTCAACTGTATCCAATGAATCAGCACCCAGGTCATTAACAAACGAGGATTCGGTGGTTACTTCTTCTTCTTTGACGCCAAGTTGTTCACAAACAATTTTTTTGACGCGTTCTTCGATATTACTCATCGTTCAGAATACTCCTAATGATGTTGCTGCCACGGTCCAACGTGGCGTCATTATTACTGATGTTCGAAATATTACAAGCACCAGAACATCAGACTTAGGCCATATACATGCCGCCGTTGACGTGTAACGTAGCGCCAGTCACGTAGCTTGCCTCTTCACTTGCGAGGAAAGCTACGGTTCCAGCAACCTCTTCTACTGAGCCGAGACGACCCAACGGAACCTGCGACAACAATGCTTCTCTCTGAGACTCCGGGAGCACGTGTGTCATGTCTGTTTCAATAAAGCCAGGTGCGACAGCATTCACTGTAATCGCACGGCTTCCAAATTCGCGCGCCATCGCGCGAGTCATTCCCTCGAGGCCCGCTTTAGCGGCAGCATAATTGACCTGCCCCGCGTTGCCCATCGACCCTACAACAGAACTTATATTGATAATACGCCCCTTCCGCGCTTTGGTCATCGGCTTCATAAATGCCGATACGACGGTATAAATTGATGTCAGATTGGTATCAATGACAGTCTGCCAATCGTGCGGCTTCATTCGAAGCATGAGCGTATCTTTGGTAATCCCAGCATTGTTAACTAAAACAAGCGGGCTTTTGTCAGCGTCTACCAAAGACTGCGCGAGTTCATCCACCATGGAAGCATCAGTCACATCCAGTACACGTCCTTCCCCATTGGAGCCTAAACGGTCTGAGATCCCCTGTGCGCCACCCTCAGTAGTCGCTGTTCCGATTACATAAAATCCCTGTTTAACCAGCCGCTCGGCGATTGCTTGTCCGATTCCGCGACTTGCGCCTGTGACTAGTGCACCTGTCATCCGTTAATTTCCTGTAATGCTCGGGTAAACAGCTCACATGTTCCCAAAGGGAGGTGCTGAGCCCCTGTTTGAATTCTCTTTGCCAGACCAGAGAGCACAGCACCTGGACCGAATTCTGCGGCAGCCTGAATCCCAAGCGTTTCAAAGTTCTGTACCGTCTGAGTCCAGCGTACAGGTGAAAATGTCTGCTTGATAAGCTGTTCTCGAATCACGACAACATCCGACTCTGGTTTCATACTCACATTCTGGATCACTGGAACTGAGGGTATCTGTACCTCAATCATGTCAAGCTTTTCATGCAAACGTTCTGCGGCAGGCTTCATCAGCGCACAATGAAATGGAGCGCTCACCGGCAAGGTTAATGCACGCTTGGCGCCGGCCTGTTTCATTAATGGGAGGGATGCCTCAACCGCTTCTACATGACCAGCAATCACCAATTGCCCCGGAGCGTTGTAGTTAACAGCTTCAAGCACATAACCTGTATCTGTTGCAACTCGCGCGCAAACCGCCTCGATCTTGTCATCGTCAAGACCAATTACGGCAGCCATCGCTCCTGTCCCCTGAGGAACAGCGTCTTGCATAAATTGGCCACGCGCTTGCACAAGCTGCACAGCGTCTGCAAGCCGCATGCTGCCAGCAGCAGTCAATGCGGTGTATTCGCCTAAACTGTGGCCGGCCATGTAGGACGAGCTCTGCCCACCTGCCTGACTCCAAGCACGGTATAGCGCTACCCCCGCGGTCAGCATGAGCGGTTGCGTGATTTCAGTCAGAGATAATTGCTCAGCCGGACCCTCTTGAGCTAAAACCCAGAGATCGTAGCCAAGTGCGTCAGAAGCCTCTGTGAAGGTGTCTTTGACTACCGGGAATTCGGCCTCAAAATCGGCCAACATTCCGACTGCCTGGGAGCCCTGCCCCGGAAAGAGGGCTATCAAAGCCATCGACTTATTCGTCGTCGTCTGCAACTTCTTCTTGACGTGGTGTCACAACCTGACGACCGCGATAGAACCCGTCCGGGCTCACATGGTGACGACGGTGGATTTCACCCGTCATCGCGTCAGTTGTAAGGGTTGGTCCCGATAGTGAATCATGCGCACGACGCATACCGCGACGCGAGCGAGATTTTTTGTTCTGTTGAACGGCCATAATGATCTCCTTTCAGGATCCCTGTTCATTTTTTAACGCAGCGAGTACCGTAAATGGGCTCTCTTTTTCCGAAACATCCCCGGGTTTCGGATCCGGTGTCCATCCGATATCACACGACTCATGCATCGGCATAATCGGCAATAACAAAACCATCTCGTCTTCAATCGCCTGCCTTAGAAAAAGTTGCCCCTCTTCTATCAGGATTGGATCCAAATCCTGATCGAGGCTCTGCATTTCACTCTCGGAAAATACCAGCCCCCAGTAAATCGATCCTTCAAGCGCCACAGTAACCGGTTGCAAACAACGCCGACAGGTCATGCTCGCTTCGCACTGAAGCTCCCCAGACACCACTCGCGGACCATACTGCTCTCTGGATCCACGAATTCTTGCCCGTCCACCAGGCAACAAGGTCGCCATCTCTGAAAACCTCTTGTAATGTTGAGGCTCTAGAGGACCAGATATCTCGTCCGCCGCATCGATGAAGCGATTTGCGTTCAGATGCTCAGGCAGGGTGTCTGAAAACATAGGCCGGGGAGTTTAGAGATGCGCAGGGCCCCTGTCAAAGACTAAAGCGCTGAAATTTAACGATGAATCCAGCACTAATCCTGGCTAGCGAGAGCCAGTACAAAAAAAACATCCTGGAACGACTTGAGATCGCGTTTTCAACCGAAGCTCCAGCGATCAATGAAACCCCGAGACCGGGTGAGTCAGCTCGGGCGCTGAGTAGTCGATTAGCGCAACGCAAGGCCGAAAAAATCGCCGCACGATACCCAGACGCAATAGTGATTAGCACCGACCAATCAGCAGAGGTACATGGTGTCATTTTGGGTAAGCCTGCTACAATCGAAAACGCACGTTCGATGTTGCAAAAGCTCTCTGGGGAATCGATTTCTTTTTTCACGTCAGTTGGTGTTATCGCTCCGAATCAAACCTGCCTGATCCACACCGAAGAAGTCTTCGTCACACTCCGAGAGCTCGATGACCAAGAGATTGAGCGCTACCTTAAGAAAGATAAACCATTGGATTGTGCAGGCAGTTTCAAAGTCGAGAGTCTAGGTATCAGCCTATTCACATCGGTAAAAAGTGAGGATCCCACGGCACTTGAGGGCCTCCCTTTAATAAGACTCTGTCAGTGGCTTAGAGACCACGGGTTCAAAATTCCCTGACGACCTAACCAAGCCAGTGCTGTACCCACACCGAAGCCAAATTCCCGAGAAAATTGATTCAGAAGCGGCTCATCTTGAACGTAATAGACCCGCTCTTCTGCACCGATCCACTCGCGGGCAACTTCAACCGGACCAGCCAGCGAATCGACCAAGCCGAGAATCAGAGCTTGCTCTCCACTCCAGACCCTTCCGTCGAAAATATCCTCGCCGCCCGGCGTCAGACGCTCACCGCGACCCTCCCGCACACGCGCAATGAACTGCTGATGGGTGGCATCCAGAAGGCTCTGCAGATGTTTCTTGTCGGCCTCGGACTCAGGCGAGAACGGATCAAGCATAGCTTTATTTTCTCCTGCCGCAATCACGCGACGATCTACACCCAGTTTTTCCATAAGATCGTTGAACCCAAAACCTGAGGCGACAACCCCGATCGAACCAACTATTGATGCTGGAGCCGCATGAATCGTATCGGCCGCGGCCGCGATATAATACGCACCACTCGCTCCGATATCCCCGATCACCGCATGCACGGCCTTTCCAGGATGCTGCGCCTTCAAATCCAAGATCGCTCGGTAGACATACTCCGATTGCACAGGGCTGCCACCTGGCGAATTAATCTCGAGCATCACGCCTTTGGAGCCAGGGGCTTCAAAAGCGGCCTCTAAATTCTGTTGGATGTCATAAGCATTGGCGCTCTCACTAGGGGCAATCATGCCATCAATCGGCACCACCGCGGTATGACTGTGAGAGCCCATCGCATCAATCGGGAGTTCTGATTGATTAATCAAGAAAACACTCAGACCGATGACGTAACCTAGGGTAATCGTTTTAAAAAAGATCCCCCAGCGTCTCGCCCGCCGCTGTTCTGTCGTCGATTGCGCCAATGTCCTTTCAAGCACAGACCATAAACGATCCGTTTCTTGGCTCTGGTAAGGATCTTTAATGGGCTCACTGCCCTCGGTCCAAGGATTCTCTGCCACTCAAAACCTCTCTAATAAACATCTGGGTCGCACCCAGATTTCACTAAAAACCTATGCATCGGGTCAGGGATGCGGGCGACTACCGTCAACTGGTGCCCTGTCGCTCCTTTAAAACCGATTGATCGGCTGTGTAAACAGAGCCCATTGATGCCTCTCGCTCGCCATTGATCACGCGAACCATCATGCTGATACTTAGGATCTCCCAATACGGCGTGTCTATAATACGCGGCATGCGCACGGATTTGATGCGTTCTTCCTGTTACAGGTTCCGCCTCGATAAGTGTGCAACCGTCTAGTTGCTCGAGAACGCAGACCCGAGTGTGCGATTGCTTGCCATTTTCAGTTACCCGAACGACCCGTTCCCCGCCACGCTGAAACTTTTCAAGCGGCGCTTCGACGTCAACGAAATAATGTGGCCACTTTCCAGCAACTAAAGCCACATATCGTTTTCGTAACGTTTTATCCTGGTCACGCAATTGCTTGTGCAGGCGTCGTAGAGCCGATGGTCTGCGCGCAACCAATAAACAGCCACTGGTTTCTCGGTCCAAGCGATGGACAAGTTCTAAGAATTTCTCATCAGGCCGTGCTAGACGTAACTGCTCGATTAAACCTGTTGACAGTCCAGAGCCACCATGTACGGCCAAGCCGGCGGGTTTATCTAACACCAAGACATCTTCGTCTTCGTAAATCAGGGCTTCAGACAGCTTCATCTGAATGCCGCGATGGGCAATCTGCTCCCTAGGTACTTCTAAATCAACCGGGGGAATGCGAACCACATCACCGCCGGAAACGCGTGAGTCAGGCTTACAGCGTTTCTTATTGATCCGAACTTCACCAGTCCGAATCATTTTATAAATGCGGCCCTTTGGCACCCCTTTCAGCTGACCTGATAAAAAATTATCAAGTCGCTGCCCTTCCTTGGCAGCGTCTACAGTCGCCCATCGGACTTTCTTTTCCACTCACTTTCTCCGTGATGCATTGCCGCTAAAGAGTTGCCCTGTTATGCTCTCTAGTGAATTGGGTTGAGTCAAGACTCCCCAACGCTAAACAAGACCTCCGGTACANCCGGAGATGAAATAANCCCCGCCCGATCTTGGCGGGCCAGCAAGTCTGGGACAAACACGTCTCAATGTGTCGGCAGGCAAGCCTGTCGTAACAAAGAAATTCGGGGCTCCCGACAGAACGGTCGAGCCCACCATAGTGTGTATTGTCATCCGACCGTTTCCTCGGTTGGGCCCTGGTTAGTGTAAAAACTAGCCTCCTAAGATCGTGGCGATTAAATCATAAGGTTTGCCACACACATGAAGCGTATACTAATCAATGCCCTACAAGCGGAAGAAACGCGNGTCGCAATGGTCGACGGCCAGAAACTCTACGACCTCGACATCGAATCTTCAGATCGTGAACAGAAAAAAGGAAATATTTATCGCGCGAAGATCTCGCGGATTGAACCAAGTCTAGAAGCTGCATTCATCGACTTTGGTAGTGAGCGTCATGGCTTCTTACCACTAAAAGAAATCTCTCCCGAATATTTCTACAACACACCCACCGAGGGTGAGCGAACAAAAATCGACAGGGTCCTGAAAGAAGGCCAAGAGCTTATCGTCCAAGTTGAAAAAGAAGAGCGTGGGACCAAAGGAGCGGCTCTCACAACATATATCTCATTGGCTGGTCGCTACCTGGTCCTCATGCCGAATAATCCAGAGGCGGGCGGTATATCCCGCCGTATTGAGGGNGATGATCGTGCTGAACTCCGCGATAAGCTCGTCAACCTCACAATCACCCAAGGCGCCGGTGTTATCATCCGTACCGCGGGTGTTGGACGGACCGTTGAAGAATTACAGTGGGACCTCGACTATCTCGACACAGCATGGCAAGCCATCAAACAAGCAGCCCTCTCTGGTGTTGCTCCGTTTCTGATCTATCAAGAGTCAAACGTTATTGCCCGCGCAATCCGCGACTACCTGCGCCAAGATATTGGTGAAGTACTTGTGGATAGTGAGCAGGTCTTCGAAAAAGTAAAGGATCTCGTTCAACAGGTGATGCCGTCCTATGGAAGCAAGATCAAACGCTACCAGGATGAAACACCCCTTTTCAATCGCTTTCAGATCGAGGGCCAAATCGAGTCAGCATTCCAGCGTGAAGTACGTCTTCCGTCGGGCGGATCAATCGTTATTGATCCGACTGAAGCACTGGTTTCAATCGACATCAACTCCGCCCGCGCGACCAAGGGTGGAGATATTGAAGAAACAGCTCTATGCACCAATCTAGAAGCCGCCGACGAAATTGCCCGGCAGCTCCGCCTCCGTGACATGGGTGGCTTGATCGTCATCGATTTCATAGATATGTCGGCCAACAAAAACCAAAAAGCTGTCGAAAACCGCCTCAAGGAGGCTTTGAAATCTGACCGTGCGCGGGTCCAAATCGGACGTATTTCACGCTTTGGTCTGCTGGAGATGAGCCGCCAGCGTCTCCGCCCGTCACTGGGTGAAACAAGCGGCGTAGTGTGCCCGCGTTGCCACGGCCAAGGCAGCATTCGTGATGTGCAATCTCTTGCTCTTCAAATCCTTCGATTATTGGAAGACGAAACAGTCAAAGAACGCACAGGCGAGGTACGCGTTCAAGTTCCCGTACCAGTGGGCACTTTCCTACTGAATGAAAAACGTCAGCAGCTTGAATCCATCCAACGTCGCCACAATGTGCGGGTACTGATCATTCCAAATCCAAATATGGAAACACCAAACTATGATCTGGAGCGCCTTCGTGATGACGACCCACAAGTAGCTAGCCTCGAACTTTCTATCGATGTCCAAGCATCAACTCCGGCACCCGAACCGGAGGTCGTGAGAGCAAGACAAGCCGAAATGCGTGAACAAGCGCTGGTTACCGACATCAAGCCAAAAACACCAGCTCCAGAGCGCACGCCAGAAAGCGCAGTCAATACATATGATGATCAGGACGAAGGGATCGGCCGGAAGAAGCGTCCAGATAGCCAGCGACGGCGCCAAAGTAAGCCTCAACAATCTCTGATAACTCGCGTAGTTGGATTCCTATTTGGTGACGCTGAGGAACCGCAGACAAATAACCGCCCGAGTCAGAATCGCTCCCGTGGCGATCGGGCACGTCTTGACCGCCCTAAAAGAAGTCAGAACCAACAGTCACCGAATAATCGAGGACCTAGAATACAGGAAACCGAGCGCACAGCAGATGGAGAACAAGGTGGGCGGCGCCGGCGGCGGCGGCGAAGCAAAAACCGCGCAGATAATCCTGAGATAATGAAGGCCGAGGTTCAAACACCTCAAACACAGGTCTCCCAAGAACAGGAGGCCGAGTTAAAAGCGCACGAGGAAGACCTCGCGCCGCGTCCTAAGCGCGCCGAGAGAAAACAGCGCGGTGAGAATGCGATTGCGAGCCATGAAGCTAGGCTCGAGACGCATACAACCACGTCGGGTGAGACAACAATTGATGATGCACCAGTGTTGAACGAGGGTCTCATGTCCGAGTCTGAGAAACCAAAGCGCCCCCGTCGTGGACGTCATGGATCTCGCCAGGCCAGTGGGTCAAATGAGACACCTAAAGCGATATCTCCCGAAAACGTGACAGCACCTAGCAAAGTAACTACAGAAAGCACGGCTCCGCAGAGTGGTCCAACAATGGAACCGAAACCTGCGGACGCACCAACCGAAGACAAACCGCGACCCACTCGTCTTGGTAGAGGTCGTCCTCGTAAATCCGAAGCAGCTGTGGGGGACAATTTAATTGAAGTTGAAGTTGAAGTTGCAGTAACAGCGCCAGTCGACACTGTGGTTGAGGAACAGCAGGAAAGTACACCAGCGACAGAGATAAGCGAAGCCGCTGAAGAGTCGAAGAAGAAGCCGGCTCGTCGCGGTCGTAAACCAAAGGCGAAGGCTGATGAAGTACCTCTAGAGGAGACTCCAGAATTAACATCAGGGACTATCCCCGAAGAGCCAGCACCTGAGAAATCTCCTGATGAAGCAATCGAAGGTGACGCGGATAAACAAAAACGTAGTCGCGGTCGTGGCCGTCGTAGAGCACCGGAGGCAACGGTTGAGAATACTTCTGCGCCATCAGCCTCTGATCTTAAAACACAATTGCTTGATGACGGAGCGGAAACCGGCTCCCCGGCAGCAACGGAAACATCAGAGAAACCGAAGCGCGGTCGTGGACGCGGGCGCCCTCGTAAGGTGGAAACCGATGCGGAAGTGGCAGATCCTTCTGCCAAGATATTCAACCAGCCGGAATAAGGTAAGTCAGGTTAACTTGAGTTCGCCCAAACGGGTTGGCTCAACCGCCAAACTCAAGCCAAAAGTGGCTTTGATCGATGAACGAATCAAAGCCACGATTTCTCTCAAATCATCAGCATTCCCAGTCCCGTCATTAGTTAAAACCAACGCCTGCCGATCATGCACGGAGAAGCCGCCAACCTTGTAACCCTTGAGACCCAGGTGATCGATTAACCAAGCAGCAGCCAATTTTGTTTGGGATCCGGCTGGATACGTTGGCATTTGCGGAAAGTTTGCTTTCAGTCGTTCCGCGATCTCTTTACCAACCATTGGGTTCTTAAAAAATGATCCAACGTTTGGAACGACTGACGGGTCCGGTAACTTTGATTGTCGTATTGACATAACAGCTTTCGCGATATCACGTGGATTAGACGGACTGAGGCCTTTCCTATCTATTTCCTCTGCAACCGCACCATACCCGATCCGTGGATTAGGTTCTGTTGAAAGCCTTAAGGTAACCGTTAACACTAGAAAACGTTCTGGTGTCTCCTTCAAGACCGAGTGGCGATATCCAAAATTAAGCTCTGATGCATCGAGTTCAATGACTGCCTGCTCTGCGAAGTCATAAAGTTTAACGCGATGGCAGTGATCCTTGAGCTCGACACCATAAGCACCGATATTCTGGACCGGGGCAGCACCCATCCAGCCTGGTATTAATGCCAGATTCTCAAGGCCAAACCATCCGTGCTCTAGAGACTGCATCACGGTCTCATGCCACTGATGGCCCGCCCCGACCTCAAGGAATATGTCAGTTCCAATTTCTTTTACTTCAAAAAATTTGATTTCGGGTCTTAAAACAACACCATCGAACTCTGGTTCCAAAACGACAAGATTACTCCCACCACCTAAGATTAGCCGGGGAGCGGTTCCGAGCTCTGGCATGGATACGCAGACATTATCAATCGATGAGAGCTTGAGAACTGAGGCAGCGTAAAATGGCAGCTTCAATGTCGTTAACTGTGTTAAATCAAACACTTGGACTCTCCAAATATTTTCGAACGACATCTAGATCATGTTCGGTGTCCACGCCCGGCGGGATCAAATCTAACGCCACATCAACTTGGATCAGACGATCATGTTCTAGGGCCCGCAGCTGTTCTAAGCGCTCAAACTGCTCGAGTGGTGTAGGCTCCCAAGTTCGGAAATCACGGAGNAAATCTGCGCGATAGGCGTAAAGTCCTATGTGCCGATAATGCATACCAGGATTGGGCTTTGAATACGCTGGAATACTAACTCGCGAGAAATATAGCGCCCGACCCGACTGACTCTTCACAACCTTCACTTGATGAGGGTTTTGGATATCCGATAAGTCATGGATCGGCTCACATAGGGTCGCGATCGATGCCTCCGGATGCGCAATCAACATGTCTGCGACCTGATGGATCGCAGACGCTGGTATTAATGGCTCGTCCCCCTGGACATTGACAATAATCGCCTTGGCATCCAACTCCAAAATATCTACCACTTCAGCCAAGCGATCGGTTCCGGTTGGATGATCCGGTGCGGTCATCAAACACTCACCACCAAAACCCGTGACGGCGTCATAAATCCGCTGGTCGTCTGTCGCCACAAGGACCCGCTCGGCGCGAGACGAATGAGCTCGGGTGTAGACGTGCTGAATCATGGGTTGACCACCAATATCCAGAAGCGGTTTGCCCTGGAGGCGCGTCGATCCGAAGCGAGCGGGGATCACCGCAATAAAACTCATTAACGGTCAGTCCGCTCGTCACCAGTCAGTGTGCGCGCCTCGTCGGCGAGCATCACCGGAATATCGTCACGGATGGGAAAGGCAAGGCCATCGGCGCGACACCAAATCTCCTGATCACCCTCGCGGATCTCAACGTCTCCCTTACACAGGGGGCAGACCAAAAAATTCTTTAGCTGAGGCGCCAAACTCATACTCTTCTCCACTCTTTCAGACGATCGATGAGCCAACTTTCGAATTCTGGTTGGCGGCTTTGAAGCCCGACCACCCAGAATGGTTTCGTGAGCAAGTGTACCAATTTCACAGCATCTTTCTCAGTCGTTATCACTCGGTTCAGCCCAGATACGTCAGATGCGGTAAATGCATGATGATCTGGGAATGCGTATTTTTCTATCGATAACCCGACCTGTTCCAGACCCTCAAAAAAGCGGCTCGGTGTTGCAATGCCAGACACAGCATCAAAATCACCATGATGAACAAGATCGCTGATTGNATAATGCTGATCGGGTGAATCTGAGCAATAGGCATAAGCCATCTCACCAATAGAGCCAAACACAGGCGTATTTGTTTCTATACCCATTTCGATCAANATTTCTTTTGGATACTCTGTCTCCCGGACAATGATTGCATCCATCTGTTCAAGCACAGATAAGGGCTCCCTCAGAGGACCAAACGGCATCTCGAGGCCATTACCAATACCCTGATATTTGCTAAAAACACAGACCGAAAAGTCCCGCCACATGCGTGTATTCTGCAATCCGTCATCTGATAAAACGACATTGACCGGATGATGGAATAGCAGCCGTTCGACAGCCTTCAGTCGATCCCGACAAACAATCACTGGACAACCCGTTCGCTTTTTTAGCATCAACGGTTCGTCTCCGACGTTCTGTGGGTGGCTCGTCTCAGAGACCTCTACAGGTAGATTTTTCACATGTCCACCATAGCCACGACTTACAATTCCGGGCCTGAACCCTGCTTCCTCAAGTCGTAGAGCGAGGCTAACCACCAAGGGTGATTTTCCGGAGCCGCCAACAATAATATTTCCGACGCAAACGACAGGAACCTCACTAGAGACCCTCGGTGCGTTCTCGATTTTTCTGCGCTTTCTGTGCATCCAGGAGGCGACTATCGGTCTCAATGAGCGACTCAACGCTGTCGCAGGTTTCAACCAGCGCTGAGGCCACCCGTGGAGGCCCTTTAAACTCTCGAAGCGGAATCTCATGCACTAATTCCCTCCTATTCTGTGCAGGATACTTATGAATTGAGTATGCTCCGCGCTACTTCAAAGTAAAAGGATGATCCGTGTCTATTGAAGGTTGGGGTAAAGCGCCACCATCCACACCACTCAGTTTGTGGAAATTAATCAAAGCAAATCTGGATTTGTGGCTCGTGGACCACGGCTTCCTGAGATCGCTCTATTCCAACCGTTTCTGCCTTCCTGGCCCGTTGTACCGAAGCAATCAACCGAGCGTCGCACAGATCCATCGTTACAGACGGGAGCTCGGCCTGAAGACTATCATCAATCTTCGTGGTTATAACCCGACACAAGGCAGGTATCAGTTAGAAGCCAAGGCCTGTGAAGACGCAGGTATCACTCTCATAAATACGCGAGTGCACTCTCGGGGCCTGCCAACAGCAGAGCAAATCAATCTGCTGAAAGAATTAGTTGAAGGGTTTGAGACTCCAGCCCTCGCGCACTGCAAGTCGGGCGCAGACCGCGCTGGGATTTTTGCAGTCTTGTACTGTCACTTCCGGCTAGGCCAGCNGATAGACGACGCCAAAGATCAACTCCACTGGACATACGGACACTTTAGGAGCGCCAAGACCGGCATCTTGGATCATTTCTTTGAGTCATATATACGATACCGTGATCAGTACAAAGAGACCCACCGAAACAAAACCAGCCCTACTTTTCTGGAGTGGGTAAACTCAGAATATGATCGCGAAACATTGGAAAAAGAGTTTAAACCACGTGGTTTCGCAAACTTTTGGATTGACTGGATCGTAAGACGCGAATGAAAGGTGATATGCGCACCTATGGCCGCCTGATACGAGAAGCGCTGCCGTACTGGAAAATTGCTGTCTTAGCCATGCTTACGATGGCCACGACAGCTGCTATGGAGCCAATGTTGCCAGCCCTGATGGCGCCGTTAATAGACGATTCACTGATCGATAGAGATCCGAATGCGTTGATCCAAATTCCACTCCTAATCGTGGCCGTGTTCGTTTTAAAAGGAATCTCAGAATACGTCGCGTCGGTCTCAAGCCAATACGTTGCCAACCGAACGGTTGCTGATATCCGATCTGAGGTCTTCGCCGTTCAACTCGATCTCCCGATGAAGGATCACGACTCTGAGGAAGGCGGTCGACTCTTGTCTAGGATTACCTACGATGTTGCCCAAGTCGGCGAAGCAGTATCGACCGCGTGGATGGTCATCATTAAAGACACGCTGATGATCCTGGGCCTGCTTGGGTTTCTCATTTACACCTCCTGGCAAATGTCTGTAGCCCTTCTGTTAGCGGCCCCCGTCGTCTCATTTGTAGTCAAAAAAGCGAGTNTCAAGATGCGTCGCTCGAACCAAGATTTACAGACGTGGACGGGTCGACTCACGGGGCTGATTGAAGAATCATTGTTGGCGGTAAAGGACATCAAAATCTTTGGTGGACACGATAACCAACAGGAACGTTTTGACGACATCAACAAACGTTTGCGTCACGAGCAGATGCGCGTCGTAAAAATTCAATCACTCAACGTTCCATTGGTTCAGATTTTAGCCGCCATCACGATCGGTATTGTGATTCTTATTGGGACACAAATGAGTTCGCGNGATCTCCTAAGCCCAGGCGAGTTTGTTGCTTACATCACAGCGATGGGAATGATTTTTGATCCAGTTCGAAGGCTCACCGGAGTCAATGCAACTATTCAACGTGGTCTTGCGGCCGCTGAATCAATTTATGAAATTTTTGATCAGACTCTCGATAATCAACGCGGTCACTCGAGAAGTCACGAGGCGCTTCCAGAAGCGTCACTCGCGATCAACGGTATCTCATTCAGCTATCCCGACGCGGAGAGTCTTGCACTTAACTCCGTCTCATTCGACGTACGTCCCGGAGAAAGTGTTGCACTTGTCGGTCCATCGGGCTCTGGTAAATCATCTCTGATCGCACTGATCGCAGGTTTTCTAGACCCCGATGACGGTGAAATTCGTATTAACGATGAATCTCTCGCAGAATGGCCCCTCGCCAAACGTCGACGACAGCTCTCGCTCGTTGGGCAACAAGTGAACCTATTTGACGCATCCGTCGCAGAGAACATCCGACTTGGGTTGCCAGATGCGTCAGATGCAGAGGTGCGGAAAGCGGCGCGGCGAGCGAACGCATTGGAGTTCATTGAGGCACTGCCAGATGGGTTTGATACCCAGATTGGTCCCCTCGGAAGTCGGTTATCGGGCGGTCAAAGGCAGCGCATTGCAATCGCTCGTGCATTCATCAAAGACGCGCCGATCTTGCTGCTCGATGAACCGACAAGTGCGCTTGACCACGCGAGCCGTGAAGAGGTTCTCAAAGGCCTCGAGAACTTAAAAGCTAATCGGACGACACTTATCATTAGTCACCAGCCAGAGACCCTGCTGTCAATTGACCGCACTATTTCTTTGCGAGACGGCGTAGCGACTTACTGAGAAAAATTGTCGTCATTTTACGAAAAAATATCTCTGATTCACAAAGTCTTAACACGCTTTAGGTCAAACTAATTGAAATAATNTATGATCAATGTATAACACTGCTCAAAATTGATAAACGTTTGCAGATGCCGAAGAAATTAGTTTCCAAAATTATGCCCTCCGCACAGCGCCTCGAGCATATGCGCAGCTGGGGCTACCTCGGCAAAAAATTATTCGCAAACGATCTGTGGTACTTAAACAGAAAAACAGTCGGCTACGCCTTTCTGAATGGGATTTTCTGGGCCTGTATGCCCATGCCTTTTCAAATGGTCGGCGCAGCAATTAGTGCGCTGATACTCAGGTGCAACGTACCCATCTCGGTAGGGCTCTGCTGGTTAACGAACCCAATCACTATGCCGCCGTACTTCGCCATCGCCTATGCGCTGGGAGCCTGGGTACTGAGCGCGGAGCCTTTATCTCTCCCCGACAGCGTCACTCAAAGCTGGATACGAGAGCAGCTGTCATTGATTTGGCTCCCGTTACTTACGGGTTCTCTTCTAATCGGCATCGGTACCGGAATACTCGGACTATTTAGTCTTCGTATATGGTGGCGCTGGAAAGTGAATCACGATTGGAAGAAACGCCGCCAGTCAACCAAATCTACTGGAAGTTTGTCAGTTGGCCGTGACACAACTCAAATAGCTGCTCTGTCTGAGCAGCAACCCGGCGGTCGTGAGTCACAATAACGAGGCTTGTCTGAGTCGTCTTCGACAAATCAACAAGCATCGACAGCACTCGATCAGCTGTCGACTCATCCAAGTTACCGGTCGGTTCATCCATCAACAATACCTTCGGGCCACCGGCAAGTGCGCGGGCAATTGCAACACGCTGCCGCTCTCCACCAGATAACTCTCCTGGCCTATGACCAACTCGATGCTCGAGACCCACTTGTTCAAGAAGCTTGCACGCCAGGCGAGTTGATGTGGCCACAGTTTGACCACCGAGCATCGCGGGCAACATAACATTCTCCCCCGCTGAAAACTCAGGTAACAAATGGTGAAACTGATAAACAACGCCGATCGTTTGACGACGCAATGAGACTCGCTCTGCATCGCTCAATCGAGTGATATCAGACCCTTGCCAAATCACAGAGCCTCGCTCGGGTAGTAACAATCCTGCCAAGATATTCATGAGCGTACTCTTCCCGGAACCACTCCGTCCGAGGAGTGCCAAGCGCCGCCCTGATTCAACGGAAAAGTTAACATTCTCCAGAACAGAAACACGATCCTCGCCCTCACCGTAGCCGAAGCTCACATCCTGCAGCTCCAGTACGGGACTACCGCTCATGGTTCAAAATCTCCGCGGGAACAATTCGACTGGCTTTCAGTGCGGGATAGAGGGTCGCGACCAACGATAGGCCAATGCTCAAAACGGCCACCAGCCCGACATCTGACCACCGAAGTTCTGATGGCAAATCGGAAATAAAATACGCACTCGGGTTAAAGAGATAGAACCCAAACACAGACTCCAAAAAATCAAGAATTCCCGTGATCGTCAGTGCGAGCGGGACTCCCAAGATCACACCGAGGACAGTACCCACAACACCAACAAGTGTTCCTTGAACAACAAACACCCCCATGACCCCACGTGGAGATAGGCCTATTGTTTTTAATATAGCGATGTCAGCACGCTTATCCGTCACAACCATCACGAGTGTCGACACGATATTGAACGCAGCGACAGCGATAATTAGAGTCAGCAACAGCGCGATCATGGTCTTTTCGAGCTGGATGGCCTCGAACAGGTTACCTTGCGTTCTGGTCCAGTCCTGGTAGCGAATCGGCAGACCCAGTGAAGAGCTTACTTCTTGTGCGATCGGACGAATAAGTTGAGGCGCATCGAACAGGTTATCAAATTGCAATCGAAGCGCCGCAACACCCTCGCCTAACTTAAACAATCGTGCCGCGTCAGACAGTCGGACAAATATCAGCTGGTTATCTAGCTGTGCACCGACCTCAAAAATACCGGCGACCTCAAGCCGCTTCATACGCGGTGTTACACCGGCCAGACTGACTGTCGCGTCTGGAATAAGGAGTGTCACCTGATCTCCAGGGACCACGCCAAGATTTGCCGCAATGCCAGATCCTAAGATTGTCGAAAACCGACGGGCACTTAGATCAATGAATTCGCCTTGTGTCATATGGCCCGGGAGGATCGAAACTTGCGCCTCTTTCTCTGGATCAACTCCTAGAACAGCAACAGACGCCGTTTGCCCATTGGCAACCAACAGACCCTCACCTTGATTCAGTGGTGCGACGCCAGCGATCGATCGATTGGTGAGCAGTCTATCCACCACCGGGTCAAGATCCGTACGCGCATCTTCGAACTCGAGCAAGGCGTGGGGAACAGTACCAAGGATACGGTTACGTAGTTCACGGTCGAATCCGTTCAGTACCGAAAGCACAAGAATAAGAACCGCAACGCCTAGGGTTAATCCAGCTATTGAGACTGCGGAGATAAACGAAATAAAATGATTTCGGCGCCTAGCGCGGGTGTACCGAAGACCAATGCAAACAGATAACGGAGTATACATAACGCAAGTGTAACTGGCTTCATGCTACAGTTTCTAAAACTTTAAAGGAATTTTAATGAACGCACTGATTTTGGCGGTGGCCGCTCTTCTTTTCAGCCGCCTTGTCGCATCTGATCGTATTGAGCCATATCGTCTGCATGCTATCAGCACGATCGAAAAAGCAACTGATGCGCTCCCAAATACATTACGCCTCCCGGTCATCGTTGGTGGCTCAGTAACACTCGGCGCAATCATTGCCTACATGCCACTGATTGGTACTGTAATTACGTTTTTTGCTTTGGTACTCATCATCGAATACGGACGAGTTACAGAAGACTCTAAAGCAATCCTGACCGAGCTCCGAAGCGGTTCATTTTCACAGGCGCAAATCAAGCTCACTGAGTTCTCTGGGACCGACGCCAGTCAGCTCGATGAGAATGGAGTCGCCCGCATCTCGGTTGAGACCCAAGTATTAAAACTTGCCCAGAAAGTTTTTATTCCTTTGGCTTGGTTCGCCCTTGGCGGCCTTCCGGGCATCCTTCTCTATTGGACATCTACAGTGATTGCGCAGCGTCGTGGTTCAGGTGAAACGTCTGAGCGATGGTTGTCTTTACTCAATTGGGTTCCCATTCGGTTGATGGCTTTGACGCTCGGATTCATGGGTGATCGCGAACGGTCACGCGCAACATGGATTCGTCAATCGAACGATTTCTCAGATCCAGAGGTAGGCGTATTAGTTGCGGCAACAGCCGGAGCGCTTCGAGTCAAACTCGGTGGGTCGCGATGCGTGCAGGGTATTATCAAACAGGAACCCTTNGCGGGTGATGGGGATGACGCCGCGCGCTATCATATCGAAGAAACACAGTCACTCGCTGAAAGATCACTATTATTATGGGCGGTCGCAGCACTCGTCATTACGGCTGTCTAGCCAGAAAAGAGTTACATTTGAATTCCCCGGCGGTACACTNTCACCATTACGCGTTGGGTGGCCGAGCGATCGGCATAACAGGGAATTCGGTAAGGCTTAGCCAAGTCCGAAGCTGCCCCCGCAACGGTATGTTCAGTCCTGAGTCCACACGAATACCACTGTCACTTTTGATGGGAAGGTGTGTGTGATTTGGCAAATGGAATTGCCCTGAATAAGCCCGGAGACCTACCTAACGTGCTACACGCTTACGGCGAGCGGTGGGCTCGTTTGGAGGTACAAATGAGTCTACGTCGAAGCTACGGCGCGTATGCGCTGTGTCTCTTTTCCTTGTCTTGTTACGCAAACGAAGNTGATATTATCATCGAGATTGATAGCAGGTCGCCCACGCCGATCAATGAGGCCTCTGCTTTTTCGAAGGTNATCACGCGAGCGGATATAGCACGTTCTGGCTATCAGTCATTGAGCGAAGTATTGGCCGNCTCCGGCCTATTACANATAAGTGGTGCGTCTAGTGGATACGACGCCGGTGGGTCACCCGATCTAAGAGGCTTCGGTGAACGAGCCGCCCAAAATATACTCATCTTACTTAACGGGAGACCACTCAATAATGCAACTCTGGAGGGACCTGACTTGTCAACGATCCCGTTGGATGAAATTTCCAGAGTGGAAATATTGAACGCCTCGGCCGGTGTCCTTTATGGGAATGGTGCCGTCGGTGGTGTAGTCAACATTATCTCCGATCAGACGGTGAAACGAGAGTATTCGGAGTCAAAATTTAAGGCCGGGTCGTTCGGCACTTTTGAGGTTGCAACTNATCTCTCACGCTCCTTGGAGGCGGGCAGACATCTCCATNCTGCTGCGTCTGTAGGCTCAACAGATGGGTATCGAGACCACACCGAAAATACGAAATCGTACGGGGCAGTCAGTTACTCTCTGCCTTTTTTGGATGGCGATGTGAGCTTCGGACTCGACCAGTCGAGGACAGATGGATATCTTTCCGGTGTCGTAGCAGACAGTGCAGTCACAGCAAACCGAAGAACATATAGAACAACAAGCGTACAGAAGAAACGTAGCATACGACAAACGATCTGGACGAAGCTNGAGAACACCCTAGACACTGGAGGTATATTTCAAATCGACGCCGGGAGACGGCTCTCGCGTCAAGAGGGGCGCTACCTGAGCGGTACAAGCATCGATCAGATTCTTCGAGTCAACTCATTATCGCCGAAGGTTCTGGGGCAAACCTNCCTCAACTCGAAGCCCACTGACTATGTCTTTGGGATAGATCTCTCCCAAAGCCAATACCTCACCGGAAACTCAAACGTCAGGACACAAGAGATCGGCTCGTTTTTTGGTCGAGCAAAAATTACCATGGCCGAGCAACTAGACGCCATTCTGGGTGCGCGAATGACGCACAACACGAACAAACTTCTAAACGGAGCGAAGGTAAACAACGATGTAATGGCAGTCGAACTAGGTCTCGAAAAATTAGCGGACGACCAAATTTTTTCCCTTCGTCTAGACCAGAATTTTCGGATAGCCACGCTTGATGAACAGGTCACGTATCCAGCTCCAGCTTTCTCAGCGACGGATACCCCAATCGCTCCCCAGAAAGGTAATACTGTTGAATTAGGCTGGAAGTCGGGCGCGACCCAAGCAACGATTTACTACTTAAAAANTAGTGATGAGATCTACTACGACCCGGCTAGTTTTATTAACACAACCGTGGATGAAACTAAGAGATACGGAGGATCTTTTAGCACGGATGCGAGTGTAACGAGCTCTATCAAAGCGTCAATTAGTGGCTCGTACATATACGCCAAATTCGACGATGATGCCTACGACGGGTCCCATGTTCCCTCGACATCAAGGTATCTCGGCGCTCTTGAACTCGTAAAAACTTTTTCCGATCAATGGTCGGTCGGTATGCTGAGTCGTTACCAGTCAGCTCAGTACTCGATTAATGATTGGTCCAATGCGTACGGCAGGCAAAACGCGTACTCTGTTACTAATTTAAATGTGAGTCACGCAGGGAAATTTTTTTCTTCTAGGGTAACGATCGGGAACTTATTTGGTAAAGAATATGACTCTTACCATCTCAGGTCAGGTGCAAACTTATTCAGGACACCCGCGGCGCCCCGGTCGCTAGTCATTGAAATTTCTGCTAGCCTCTGATCCTTATGAATCGTACTCGTCAAAGCATCTGTCTAATACTAACGCTCACGCTGGTAATGGGCCTGACCAGAGGTAGTCACTTCTCTGGATTCGACGCCTTGCCCGAAGCTTCCTGGATGACCTTCATGATTGCCGGGGCTCTGCTCCCTCTATGGACATTAGCCTGGTTCATGTCTCTCGCTGTCCTTATTGATGCCTATGCGTTTACTTTTGGCGGCGTGCCTGGTACGTGTCTATCATTTGCCTACGGTATGCTCATCCCGGCATACTTCTCGATGTGGGTTGCTGGTCGACTATCAAAATTTTATTTGACAGGTGAGGTTGCGGGCTTCGCGGTATTCTTTGGATTCGCGATGCTCGGGACCGCTTTCTGTGAACTTATCTCCAGCGGTAGTTTTTATCTTTGGTCCGGGAACTTTGAGCCAACCCTCAGTGAATTTTTGAGCCGTGAACTCGAATATGCACCGGCCACGTTCTCAAGCTCTGCATACTGGGCAGTCGCATTCATAGCCAGTAGTGTCGTCTATCACGCATACCANAAAGCTAGAGCGCTACAGGGTCTGTCACACTAACTCTTTACGGGACGCGAGTTTACNGGGAACTCGGCTGGCCTAGGGAACTGTGCGCCTGGCCGCCTCAAGCGTATTGGCTAAAAGACACGCAATAGTCATTGGGCCTGGCCCACCAGGGACAGGGGTGATGGCTCCCGCTACTCGCGATGCATCATCAAAATCGACGTCACCGACGAGCCGAGTATTCCCATCCTCCGTCTCAGTTCGGTTGATACCAACATCCAACACAATTGCGCCTGGCTTGATCCAGTCCGCCTTAACCAAATTAGGGTAGCCAACTGCTACAACCAAAATATCTGCCTGACTACAGAGCGCCGGGAGGTCCCTTGTTTTCGAATGTGCAATGGTCACTGTCGCCGATTCATTCAACAAAAGCGCAGCCATCGGACGACCGACGATATTTGAGCGACCTATTACGACCGCGTTCTTCCCCGCGATATCTGGGTCTACTGACTTCAAAAGCTTGAGACAACCAAGNGGAGTACAAGGAACAAAAGGCCTACCACCTGTCCACAACTCGCCGACATTGCTGGTATGGAACCCATCAACATCCTTCGTCGGGTCAATCGCCTCAATCACGTCCTGAGAGTCGAGGTGGTCTGGCAGTGGTAACTGGACCAAAATACCGTGTACCTCCGGATCATTATTTAATATTTCAATTAACGAGATCAGTGCGTCTCGAGAAGTCGTGACCTCCATTACATGGTGGAACGATCTCATCCCGCAGGCTTCTGTCTGCTTCACTTTATTCCGAACATATACCTGGCTTGCTGGATCCTCACCCACTAATACCACGGCTAATCCTGGGGTGATTCCGTGCGCTGCTTTTAACGCTTTCACACCTTCAGCGACGTCTTCACGTAATTGTTCTGCCAACGCTTTCCCATCGATTCNAGTTACCGTCATTTCAATACCACCGTCTTATGTCCGTTTAGGAAAATGCGATGCTCACTGTGCGCCTTCACAGCTCGAGCGAGTGCATAGTTTTCCATATTTCGGCCTGTCGCTAACAGCTGCTCCGGTCCAAACGTATGGTCAACGCGGGCGACCTCCTGATCAATGATCGGCCCCTCATCTAAGTCGGTCGTCACGTAGTGCGCCGTCGCACCGATCGCTTTTACGCCTCGCTCAAAAGCTTGATGGTATGGACGTGCGCCTTTAAAACTTGGCAGAAAAGAGTGATGGATATTGATACAGCACCCAGCCAGATCCTGACACAACTCATCAGATAAGACCTGCATGTAGCGTGCGAGAATGACTAGATCAACGTTCTGCTCATCAATCAGCTGGCGGATGCGATCTTCTTGCGCTGCCTTGGTCGCAAGCTTCGACTTCCCCGTAGGGAGGACTTCATAGGGCGCCCCATGGAACTTCGCCAATGGCTCGAGATCTGGATGGTTTGACGCGACTGTCGTGACCTCGATATTCAACTCACCGGTCTGCTTTCGGTAAAGCAGGTCATTCAAACAATGGTCAAACTTCGATACCAAAATCAGTGTTCGATGAGGAATTGATCGACAGATAAACTTCCACTCCATCTCAAAACGCGAACCAATCTCTGAAAATAGAACAGGGAGTGCATCCGGTGTTAAACCAGACTCAGGCTTAAAAAATTCAGCACGACAAAAAAATCGACCGGTCTGAATGTCGTCAAACTGCGAGAGCTCGGTAATGAAACATTCATGGTCGGCCAAAAAACCGGTAATCGCGGCAACCAACCCCGTCCGTCCTGGACACGTGATCCGGAGCAGATAACGTTCTTCTGTATTCATTCCTATCCTTAGGCTTTGGGAAGTGTGACCCCAGTTTGTCCTTGGTATTTGCCTCCCCGATCGCGATATGTGGTCAGGCAACGCTCATCGGATTGGAAAAATAGCATTTGCGCAACGCCTTCGTTTGCGTAAATTTTCGCAGGAAGGTTGGTCGTATTCGAAAACTCAAGTGTGACGTGACCCTCCCACTCGGGTTCAAGTGGAGTGACGTTTACGATGATCCCACAACGTGCGTAGGTAGACTTACCCAGGCAGATCGTCAGCACGTCTTCGGGGATCTTAAAGTATTCAACTGTCCGAGCAAGGGCGAACGAATTAGGTGGGACAACGCAGACGTCTGATTTGATATCAACGAAGCTCTTCTCATCAAAATTCTTGGGATCGACCACCGCCGAGTGGATGTTGGTAAATACCTTGAATTCGTCAGCGCAGCGAACGTCGTAGCCGTAGCTCGATGTGCCGTAGGAGATTAGCCTCTGTCCGCCACGATCGCGTATTTGGCTAGCTTCGAATGGTGAAATCATGTCTCGGGCTTCAGCCATTTGCTGAATCCAGCGGTCGGATTTAATGGTCATGGGTTACTCTTCGATCCCTTGGGTTTTAGTAATTAAACTGACTGCCCCGTCGCGCTTAGCAAAAAGTGCAAGTCGCGCGCCAGTGCGTCTGGCAATGTCACGATAGGACTGCGCTATTATGCCATCTGGATCACTTATCACGGTCGGCTTTCCAACGTCTGTCTGCTGCCGGATGCTCAAATCGAGAGGTAAAGCACCAAGCAATTCGGTNTCATAGTCTGCCGCAATTTTATCGCCACCGCCCTCACCAAATATATTTTCCGTGTGGCCGCACTGCGAACAACGGTGTAGTGACATGTTCTCAATGACCCCGAGAACAGGGACATCCACTCGCCTAAACATCTCAATACCTCGGCGTGCGTCAATCAAAGCGACGTCTTGCGGCGTGGTCACAACGACAGCTCCATTAACAGGCACTTGCTGACTCAGGGTAAGTTGAATGTCACCCGTCCCCGGTGGCAGATCGATCACAAGGTAGTCGAGGTTACCCCAGTTGGTCTGGCGAAGCATTTGGGTAAAGGCACCACTGACCATCGGTCCACGCCAGATTGTTGGCGNGCGCTCTGTCAAAAGAAATGCCATCGACATCACTGGAATGCCGTGAGCGATAACAGGGTTAAATGACTTACCGTCCGGCGTCTCTGGGCGTTGACCCTGTACTCCGAGCATTAGGCCCTGAGATGGTCCGTAAATATCTGCGTCCAAAAGACCAACCCGAGCGCCCTCCAATTGCAAGGCGAGAGCTAGGTTTACGGCGGTCGTCGATTTTCCAACGCCGCCTTTGCCTGAGGCCACACAGATGACCTGACGAACACCCGAGATCGACTCGGTGCCCTCCCGCGCTGGCGTCACTGGGACTTCGTGACGCACACGAATAAAGACCTCTTTAACTTGTTTGAGCTCCTCAAGCTTTGGTTTTAACTGCGTGACGAGGGAACGAGTCATCCCAACAAGCGGATAATTAAATGTCAGCTCGATATCAAGCTCNTTATCTCTCAGCTCGCACCGCGTTAAGACGCCACTGCGGCCAAGATTGGCCTCACAATAGGGATCGTCATGCCCGGAAAGAATCTCAATCACGTGATCATGGATAGAAGTCGACAAAATCATCTCCGTTTTCATCGAGAGTCGGCCAAAACCCGGCTAGTACCGGTATACTGGGGCTCCACTGGCATCACGACAAGGAATTAATTCTGTGCCGACAGACAGACGCACCATTTTAGTCACGAGCGCGCTGCCCTATGCCAACGGTTCAATTCACCTAGGCCACATGCTTGAGTATATTCAAACCGATATCTGGGTTCGCTATCAGAAGCAGTCTGGCCATCAATGTGTCTATGTTTGCGCGGACGATGCTCACGGTACCGCGATCATGCTCCGCGCGGAAACGCTTGGGATAACGCCAGAAGAATTGATTGCGGACGTCAGGGCGGAGCATGAAGCTGACTTCAATGGGTTTCATATCGATTTTGACCATTATTCGTCGACACACAGCGAAGCTAACCGTCGCTATTCGGAACTGATTTACTCTCGAGTGCGAGACGCGGGCGGTATCGCCGTAAGGACAATCTCTCAGCTCTTTGATCCCGAGAAGGAATTATTTCTCGCCGACCGCTACGTCAAAGGAACCTGCCCTAAGTGTGGTGTCGACGATCAGTACGGCGATAACTGCGAAGCGTGCGGCGCGACCTATCAAGCATCCGAGCTTAAGAATCCAAAATCCACATTATCTGGCGCGACACCTGTTCTTAAGGATTCGGAGCACCTGTTCTTCGAGCTTGGGAGGCATACCGAGTTCCTGAAAGACTGGACTCGATCCGGACGACTGCAACCTGAGGTTGCGAATAAACTGGCCGAATGGATAGAGGGAGGCCTCAAGAGCTGGGATATTTCTCGTGACGCGCCATACTTCGGATTTGAGGTCCCGGATCACCCCGGTATCTATTTCTATGTCTGGCTCGATGCGCCGATCGGCTACATGGGCGCCTTCAAGGAGTGGTGTGATACAAACGACTTTGATTTTGATTCTGTTTGGGGGCCCGAGAGTGACGCCGAGGTGTATCACTTCATCGGCAAGGACATCGTGAACTTCCACTGTCTGTTCTGGCCAGCCATGCTCAATCAAGCAAATTTCCGCACACCGACTGGCGTTAATGTGCATGGTTTTGTCACAGTTGATGGACGCAAGATGTCAAAGTCTCGCGGAACATTTATCAAGGCGCGCACCTACCTTGATCACTTAGACCCCGAATACCTGCGTTACTACTTCGCGACGAAGCTGTCGGCTCGCGTTGAGGANATCGATCTCTCTCTTGAAGACTTCGTGCAGAAGGTCAATTCAGATCTCGTAGGGAAGCTCGTTAACATTGCAAGCAGAACCGCTGGGTTCATTGGTAAGAAATTTGATGGGCAACTGGCGTCGGAACTCTCCAACCCTGAACTCATCGACGCGATTCGAGCCAAGGGTCCGGAGATTCGTGACGCATTTGAAAAACGTGAGTTCTCCAAAGCGACACGTGAAATTATGGCGCTAGCCGACGATGTGAATGCCTGGATTGCAGACGTCGCCCCGTGGCAGCTNGCAAAGAATGATGACACACTCGACCAAGTTCAGCCGATCTGTACGACAGCGATTAACGCTTTCCGTTTGCTAACACTCTACTTACAACCTGTGATGCCAACGCTTGCCGCAAAGGTAGAAGCATTCTTAAACGTCGATTCACAAGGTTACGACACTCTTCATGACACGCTACTCGATCATCAAATTGAGACCTTCACGCCGCTCTTGACACGCATCGAACTGAAAGATGTTAAAGCCATGATTCGACCTGATGTGACAGAGATCAAAGAACCAGCGAAAACTAAGGTCGCGTGTGATATCGAACCAGTCGCTCCGGAGTGTACATTAGACGACTTCTCCAAGGTGGATTTACGCATCGCGACCATTGTTGCTGCCGAGGCGGTCAAAGGTGCTGACAAACTCCTTCAACTCACGCTCGATCTTGGCGGAGAAACGCGCCAGGTATTCAGNGGGATTAAAGCGGCTTATCAAGCAGAAGACCTTGTTGGACGTCAGACAGTCATGATTGCCAACTTGGCACCTCGAAAAATGAAGTTTGGGGTATCAGAGGGAATGGTGCTCGCGGCAGGCCCCGGTGGATCAGAGATTTACCTCTTAGAACCAGATCAAGGGGCCCAAGCGGGTCAGCGGATTCGTTAAAGAGGAACTCATGNAACACGTGACCGACACAATTGTTCGAGAAGCTGGGTCTTCAAAGTTTTACAACTCTGTCGAAAAAAAAGGTAATTCGTTTTTAATGGATGAACCTGAGTTGATAGGCGAAGAACAGCTAGAGCCAGCGCTCCTCGATCCACTTACCTCTGCCCTGGGTTCCGGCATCAAAATGACTCTTCAAATGCACACAGACATGACAAAGTTGCCACTCGATACAGTGAATACTGGAGTCACGCACACCCCATCAGAAGAGCGTTATCATCTTAAGAGTCTTATCAATCTCACCGGGAATCNCACAAGCAAGCAACGCCAGCGCTTGCTCGAGGTTAAGGATAAATGCCCCGTTCACAAACCCCACGTAACAGGTGTAGCCATGACATCGGCTGTCTCAGGAGAAGCCACTTGACCGATTTGTTGCTGATCATTACTTCAGCAGCACTGGTTAACAACTTCGTGCTAGTCCAGTTCCTAGGCTTATGTCCATTCATGGGGGTCTCATCGCGCATCGACAGTGCACTCGGTATGTCTTGCGCGACGACCTTTGTTCTGACTCTCTCTTCGGTTGTAGCTTACCTATTACAAAGTTTGTTGCTGATCCCGCTCGACGTCATGTGGCTAAGAACGCTTGCCTTTATCGTCGCGATCGCTGTAGCCGTTCAGTTCACAGAGCTGGCCATCAAAAAGACCTCACCACTACTTCACAGCGTGCTCGGAATCTACCTTCCGCTCATCACAACGAACTGTGCCGTTCTAGGTGTCGCTCTGCTTAATACGAACCNTGCGCAGACACTTGCCGAATCAGCCTTTTATGGAATGGGTGCGGCACTNGGATTCTCACTGGTTCTCATCCTTTTCGCAGGTATTCGCGAAAGGTTGCAACTCGCTGACATCCCAGCACCCTTTCAAGGAGCGTCGATCGCACTCATCACGGCAGGATTTATGGCGCTCGCATTCATGGGCTTTACTGGAATGATCCGGCTATGACAGAGGCTTTTCTAACAGTCGGCGCCGGTGTGTTAGGACTCTCAGTGATTGGCCTAGTTGGCGGCGCTTTGCTGCAATACGCATCAAAAGCGTTCAAAGTCGAGGGTAGCCCGTTGGTCGATTCGATCGATGCATTGCTACCTCAAACCCAATGCGGCCAGTGCGGTCATCCAGGCTGTAAGCCCTATGCTGAAGCAATCGCCAACGGCGAATTGATTAACCGATGCCCTCCCGGTGGCCAAGAGACGGTTGATCGTTTAGCAACCCTCCTCGGTATCGACTCACGCCCACTAGATGCAGATGAAACTGCCGCTGAACAAGATCTGGTTGCGGTCATCATCGAGGAAGAATGTATTGGTTGCACGAAATGCATCCGGGCCTGCCCAGTCGATGCAATTGTTGGCGCAGCGAAATTGATGCACACAGTGATTGTTGATGACTGTACAGGATGTGATTTGTGTGTTGATCCTTGTCCCGTCGATTGCATCGATATGGTTCCCCGGCCCAAAGCACCTGATTACTGGATACCACAGCGACCCGATATCATCTCTTCTGACCGCTCTGGGCAGATAGGCATGCAACATGGCTGAGTATCAAATCCGCCGATGCGAACGCCGATTAGAGGGAGGAATTCACCCCGAGAGTCATAAGGAACTCTCAACTGCAGATCCTTGTCTCTTTATCGACGATCCGAAGCGGCTTGTGTTTCCAATTCACTGTTCCGGGGGCGGACCCGGTGAAGCACTCGTCACAATCGGCGACACCGTTTCTCAGGGAACTCCCATTATCAAATGCCGAAACGGCATCATCCATGTTGCATCTCGNGCAGGCACAGTGATTGATATCACTGACCATGCGATCACTCACCCGTCAACAGACAAGAGCCAATCAATCATCATTGAGCTGGATGGATTGAAGGACCAGTGTTATCTCGAACCACTTGTCTGGCCATTCGATGCCGACACACTTAAAGACAGAGCGATCGAGGCAGGAATTCTCGGTCTTGGTGGTGCAGGATTCCCAAGCGTTAGAAAATGGTCTGATGGAACACAAACGCTGATTATCAATGCCGCCGAGTGTGAACCCTATTTGACAGCCGATGATACGCTGATGCGCATCGATACACATTCGATGATTCGCGGCGCGTGCATGCTGGCGCGAACCCTCGATATCAAAACGATCGTCATTGGAATCGAAGACAATAAAACCGAGGCACTCGAAGCGATTGAAGGCGCTTTAAAAGAATCTCGCTCAGACTGCTTCTTCGATATCGTGTTACTCGACACAAAATACCCATCAGGATCAGCTCGCCAATTGGTTTGGCTAACGCTTGGTATTGAGGTCCCTACAGGATCACGATCTGTTGAGGTCGGAGTGATTGTTCACAACCCGGGCACGTTGGCAGAGTTATCACGAGCAATTGACGGTAAACCGGTTACAGACCGGATCGTTACATTGACTGGCGAGGCGCTGATGGCTCCAAAGAATGTAATCGCACCCATTGGGACTCCGATCCGCCATTTAATCGAGGCAACTGAGACTAATCCAGCATCGCTGAATTCGGTCATCGTCNGTGGACCGATGATGGGATATCCAGTAAGCGAGCTCACAGCAGGGATCACCAAAACTACCAACTGTCTGCTCGCGAGAGAGGTCGAGATCTCGCATGAGGCGCCATGCATTCGCTGCGGCGCTTGTGCGTCGGCATGCCCTGTCCGACTACAACCACAACAAATGGTTTTTGCGCTGAAAGGTGGCTCGCTCGGCCGGGCAATCCATGAAGGCCTGATGGACTGCATCGAATGTGCAGCCTGTAACGCCGTCTGTCCAAGCAAAATCCCGCTCGCCGAATGGTTTCGCCTTGGACGATTTGAGGCGCGACATAAAGCAGACCAGCAACGCCTAGCAGCAGAAGGCCGTGAACGTTTTGAAGCGCGTAATGCACGACTTGAGCGTATCGCTCGAGAGCAAGATGCAAAGCGTGCGGCTCGTAAAGCCAAAACAGCGGATGCACTGCAAAAGGCACGTAAGGCGCGGGAAGCAAGCGCATGATCAGGAGACCAGACTATCCGCCCAGAGATACAACACTCGTGATGCGTACAGTCCTGGTCGCATTGCTTCCGGGCATCATCGCTATGACTGTATTTTTTGGGCTCGGTGTTCTATTTAATCTAGCGACAGGGATTCTCTCGGCGGTTGCCTCAGAAGCGCTATGCCTCGGCATGCGACAGCGTCAGATACAGCCTCGACTGCGTGATATGTCCGCCGTCCTCACCGGTGTCCTCATTGCNCTCGCACTTCCACAAGCGGCACCTTGGTGGTTAGTGGTTGGTGCAAGCATGTCATCTATCGTTCTTGGCAAGCATCTCTACGGAGGCCTCGGTCAGAACCCGGTCAATCCTGCAATGCTCGGCTATGCTCTGATGTTAATATCGGCCCCTGTTGCGATGACCACTCTGTGGATCAACCCACTGGCGACTCCGGATCTTGCCGCCGCCTGGTCGGCCTTCCTTGGCCAAGCAAGCGATGCAGTTACCGGTGCAACCACGCTCGATCTATATAAAACCGAATTTCGGGCGTTAACGGCGACTGAAGCAGCCCGCAATCCACTGTTCAGTCAGGCACATCTTGGATTCATTTATGGTTATGAATGGGTCGCCTTGGCCTACCTCGCAGGAGGCCTTTGGCTGATCTATCAGCGAGTGATTACCTGGCACACGCCTGCGGGACTCTTGGCAACTCTTGCTGTAATCAGTGCATTTTTCAGTTTTGATCCAGACACAGCGACACCGGTTTGGGTTCATCTAATTGCGGGCGCTGGAATCTTCGCTGCCTTCTTTATCCTGACCGACCCTGTATCGGGCGCGACGAGCCCCAAAGGACGCCTGTGGTTTGCTATCGGAGTTGGGGTACTTACTTATCTGATTAGAACCTATGGACAATATCCTGATGCGATAGCGTTTGCGGTCTTATTAATGAATTTCGCGGCACCAATGATCGACCACCATACCAGGCCTCGCATCATGGGTCGGGAAACCAGTGTGAAGGGCTCGGGAGGTCAGTCATGACGTTGCGTCTTGCGTCCTTTGGTCTCATAGCGAGTCTCTTCGTTGGGGTGATTTATGTCATCACCAAACCTTTGATCCTCGAATCCAAAGAAGAGGCCCGGATCGCGGAGCTCTACGCGCTTGCTGAACCCCTACTATCCGATGGAACCATTCAAACTCCGATCAGTAAAGAATTACCAAGCGATGCACCCACGTCCTTGGTCAGACCATTGCTCATAACTCCAATCGTAGACACAACCGGTCAGATCGGGGCCGTGATCCCATTTCGATCAACCGAAGGGTACAGCGGCACGATCCAACTGCTCATCGCCCTGGATAAAAATCAAAAAATCGTCGGCCTACGCGCGATTGACCATAGAGAAACGCCAGGGCTTGGTGACAAAATCGATACGCAAAAAACTGATTGGATCCTTAAGTTCAATGGTCTGTCCTACCAAGATCTATCCCCAAACGAATGGGCTGTCAAAAAAGACGGTGGGCGATTTGATAGCTTTACTGGAGCGACCATTACACCGCGCGCCATTGTGGAGGCGTTGAGAGATACCATGAGTTATCTCAATACGCATCCAGAGCTACTGGAGACAAGCCAGTGAAAGTCGTCACACTATGGCTAGATGGCCTCTGGGACCGAAACCCAGGATTGATCCAACTACTAGGGCTGTGTCCGCTATTAGCCGTCTCCAATACGCTCGAAAACGCGATTGGACTCGGACTTGCGACCCTGTTTGTGTTGGTGCTGTCCAATGGGTCCATCAGCCTCATCCGCAACCTTGTTGATGATGCAATCCGCTTACCTGTGTTTGTTTTAGTCATCGCAGCCTTAACCACCTGTGCGGAGCTCCTAGTTCAGGCATTCGACTATCCACTCTACCAATCGCTAGGCATCTTTTTACCCTTGATCGTGACTAACTGCCTGATTCTGGGGCGCGCCGAGGCACTCGCTCGACGTGAGCCATTATTTATCAGCACCATGGATGGACTCGCGCAAGGACTTGGTTTCTTTTTGATCTTGATAATTCTTGGCACTATCCGCGAGTGGGCATCTGAGACTCTTATCCTAGCGGCCCTTCCGCCGGGCGCTTTCATTGCCCTCGGATTATTGGTGGCACTGCATCAAGTGATCCAATCCAAAGTCAAACACTTAAGAGCTAGGGTCATCACCAATCCCAAAGAACGTCGCGTGCGAACGACTGGAGATATCTCATGAACAAAGAGATCCGAACCGAAATCTTCAAACGTCTTCGGGATCAAAATCCGAACCCAACAACAGAGCTTGAGTGGGCCACACCCTTTGAGCTTCTGATCGCTGTGTTACTGTCAGCACAAGCAACAGATGTTTCAGTTAATCTCGCGACCCGCAAACTCTATCCAATTGCCAATACACCCGAAGCCATCTTGGCACTAGGAATCGATGGTGTGAAAGAATGCATTAAGACGATCGGGCTCTATAACTCGAAGGCAGAGAATGTGATGAAAACCTGCGCCATGTTGCTCGACCAGCATAATGGAGAAATCCCTAGAACACGTGAAGAGTTGGAAGCGTTACCTGGTGTTGGCCGTAAGACAGCAAATGTTGTTTTAAATACCGCATTTAATGAACCAACAATGGCCGTCGACACGCACATCTTCCGCCTTGCCAATCGAACACGCATCGCGCCCGGTAAAGACGTTCGTGAAGTCGAGGACCGGCTAGTCAGAGTGATTCCAAAAGAGTTCTTAAAAGATGCGCACCATTGGATGATTTTGCATGGACGCTATGTCTGCAAAGCTCGGAAGCCAGACTGCACGACCTGTCTGATCTCCGATCTCTGTGAATTCAAAGGCAAACCGAGCCTCTGATTTATTTGCGCAACGAGCGACCTTTTTTCGCAGCAGTCCGTAAACGCAAAGCATTCAATTTGATAAAGCCTTCTGCATCTTTCTGATTATATGCGCCGGCGTCATCTTCAAAGGTCGCAATCGCTTCATCAAACAACGACTGATCCGAACGACGACCAGTCACAGCGACCGATCCTTTGTATAGCTTCAATCGGACATCACCGTTGACCAAGGCTTGCGACTCATCAATCGCCGCCTGCATCATTTTGCGTTCTGGGGACCACCAGTACCCGTTGTAGACCAGATCAGCATATTTCGCGATCAAACTATCTTTGAAGTGTGCCACCTCACGGTCTAAGGTGATCGACTCAAGCGCACGGTGTGCTTTCAGCATAATGGTCCCGCCTGGTGTTTCATAGCAACCACGGGATTTCATTCCTATGTAGCGGTTTTCAACGATATCCAAACGACCGATACCGTGACGACCACCGATGGAATTCAACTCAGCCAGTAAAGAGGCGGGAGACATCGTTTGCCCGTCGATACTCACGGGATCGCCGTTCTTAAAACCTAATATAATTTCTACCGCTTGATCCGGCGCCGCTTCTGGAGACACAGACCAACGCCACATTGATTCTTCAGGCACAGCCCAGGGATCTTCTAAAACCGCACCTTCGTAGCTGATATGAAGTAGGTTCGCGTCCATCGAATAGGGCGACTTCTTACCACGCTTTTGCTCAACCGGGATATTGTGTTGCGCACAATAATCAAGCAGTGTCTCGCGTGACGTGAGATCCCATTCGCGCCATGGGGCAATCACCTGGACGGCTGGATTCAATGCGTATGCACCGAGCTCGAAGCGGACCTGGTCGTTGCCCTTACCTGTTGCCCCATGACTGATGGCGTCGGCACCTGTCTTTTCAGCAATTTCCACCAAGCGTTTCGCAATCAAAGGGCGCGCGATCGAGGTACCAAGCAGATATTCGCCTTCGTAAATCGTGTTGGCACGAAACATTGGGAATACATACTGGGCGACGAACTCCTCCCGTAAATCTTCGATATAGATTTCCTTCACGCCAAGCGCCTCAGCCTTTGCGCGAGCCGGCTCAACTTCCTCACCCTGTCCCAAATCAGCTGTAAAAGTGACTACTTCACACTGATAAGTTTCCTGAAGCCAACGCACAATCACACTGGTGTCGAGACCTCCGGAGTACGCCAAAACGACCTTTTTAATATCCGACATCGAAAGAAACCCAATAAATAGTAAAAAATCAGGCCGCGGATCATACCAGAGCGCGCGAAACTTGCGGAGTGTTTCCGTTCAAACGGATGAATGAATAGCCATTTTCCTCTACCCTAAGGAATTGAAGAAGGACCAATCCGTGCAACTGACTCTCACACGCCCAGACGACTGGCACCTACATTTACGAGACGGTGTCGCCCTAGCGACTACTGTTCCTGACACCGCACGGTCGTTTCATCGGGCGATTGTGATGCCCAATCTCAGACCGCCAGTCGTGACGGTGGATGCGGCAATAGCATACCGTGACCGGATATTAGCCGCGGTTCCAAATGGGATGACGTTTGATCCTCTAATGACGCTGTATCTGACACCGGACTTAGGACCAGAAATTATCAAAGAAGCAGCGTCTTCTGAACACGTACACGGCGTGAAGCTCTACCCGCAAGGGGCCACAACAAACTCGGACGCAGGGGTCGCGAGCCTTGACCGGGTCATGCCAACACTTGAGGCTATGACCGATACCGGTTTGCCTCTGTTAATTCATGGCGAGGTCACCGACCGGTCGATTGATATCTTCGATCGCGAGGCTGTGTTCCTCGACAGAACGCTCGGTCCGCTGATGCAACGGCTTCCGAGCCTTAAGGTGGTGCTTGAGCACATCACAACGAAGGACTCGGTTGATTTTGTAAAAGCTAACCCGGGTATGGGTGCCACAATCACCGTGCATCACTTGATTTACGAGCGAAATGATATGCTCGCTGGTGGTATTCGACCCCATCTCTACTGCCTACCGATTTTAAAACGAAGCCTGCACCGTGATGCGCTAATTGAAGCCGCTACCTCAGGCTCCCCGCAATTTTTCTTAGGGACAGACTCCGCTCCACATGCAATCGATGATAAGGAATCCGACTGTGGTTGTGCGGGGTGCTACACCGCACCCTTCGCGCTCGAGCTGTACGCAGAAGTCTTCGAAGCACAGGGCAAACTTGATCAGCTCGAGGCTTTCGCCAGCTTCAATGGAGCTGACTTCTACGGCCTTGCTCGAAATACAGAGATCATCACGCTATTAAGAACTGAGTCGCTTATCCCACTGACGAGGCTTCTTGGTGACAAGGAAGTGAAACTGCTGCGTGGTGGTTCGACGGTCGCTTGGAGTCTCGCATGATAAAGCCGGATGTTGTCTCCGACGACGGCAACTCAAACGAAAACCATAAATCGAAAAAGAAAACCCGACTGGGTGAACGATTTCGAGGCTTCTTACCAGTTGTCGTTGACCTTGAAACTGGCGGTTTTAATTCGGAAACAGACGCCCTACTCGAACTCGCCATGGTCATACTCGATATGGATGACGACGGGACCTTGTTCATTCAGGACCAGGTCCATGCGCATATCGAACCATTTGAAGGCGCTAACTTAGAACCTGCCGCACTCGAATTCACCGGGATTGACCCGTACCACCCGCTTCGGATGGCCGAGAAGGAAAAAGATGCACTAGCACGGATGTTTAAGCCTGTACGCGATGCTATCAAGCATCACGGCTGCAATCGCGCGGTACTGGTAGGACACAATGCACATTTTGATCTCGGCTTTCTGAATCAAGCGACTAAACGCTCGGGCATCAAACGTACACCCTTTCACCCGTTTTCCTGCTTTGACACAGCGACGCTTGGTGGGCTCGCATTCGGACAAACCGTCCTGGCGCGCGCCTGTGCCGCAGCGGGGTTAAAGTTTGATCATGGTGAAGCACACTCAGCACGATATGACGCGGACCTAACAGCGCAACTTTTTTGTGAAATTGTCAATCGGTGGCGTGATTTAGGTGGATGGAATCCACACCAAGATTCAGCCGGCCAGTGACTCAAGATCCAATGATCGTGCAGCGATCACTGCTTGTGTCCGAGAATGAACCTTGAGCTTTCGAAGAATCGCAGTGACGTGCGCTTTAACGGTCGCCTCACTCACATCCAACTCGTAAGCGATCTGCTTATTCAAAAGCCCCTGCATCAGCATAACGAGCACACGGAACTGCTGCGGTGTGAGGGACGCGATCCCCTCGGCAACCTTGGCCTCCTTATCATCGACCACAGGTGCATCGAGACTGACGTCCTCGGGAATCCAAGCTTCGCCCTCGAGTGCAGCCTGAACAGCCTTAACCATCGTTTCGAGGGCCACACTTTTTGGAATGAAACCAAGCGCACCGTACTCAATCGAACGACGAATCACGCTGTGATCTTCGTTACCGGATACAACCACGACCGGCATCTCGGGAATCTGCCCCTTTAGGTAGACAAGGCTCGAAAATCCACTCGCACCAGGCATGGTCAAATCAAGAAGAACTAAATCAGCATCGTTGTGCTCGGATGTCCTATCTTGCAACTCAGACATCGTTGATACCTCAACAATCTCAACGTGCCTAGCCGCCTCAGAAACGGCTTGTTTTAACGCCGCNCGAAACAGCGGGTGATCATCCGCGATCACAATCTTATAGTGATGCATAACGTAAATCCGTCACTAGCNAGGGTATCTACGATACCAAACTTTCCTGAATTTGCGAAAACTGCAGCNCCTCTATTCACGATTATAGAGAAACCAGCCGCAGAGCCTGCGCTCGACGGCTACTATGGCATAGCTCCGATATTAGTGATTCATACGATTGTCGATCAACTCATCAACGACCGATGGGTCCGCAAGGGTTGAGGTATCACCCAGCGCACCGTAATCGTTTGCCGCAATCTTCCTCAGAATTCGACGCATGATTTTACCTGAACGCGTCTTCGGAAGGCTAGGTGCCCACTGAATAAAATCGGGCGAAGCGAAAGGTCCAATCTCAGAGCGCACCTGATTGCGGAGCATCGTGCGTAACTCTTCAGTTGGCTCTACACCTTGCTGAAGGGTAACGTATACATAGATACCCTCCCCCTTTATATCATGCGGATAACCGACCGCCGCCGCCTCTGCGACGGCATCATGCGCGACCATAGCAGACTCTATTTCGGCAGTACCCATCCGGTGGCCCGACACATTCAGTACATCATCCACACGACCGGTGATCCAGTAATAGCCGTCTTCGTCACGACGCGCTCCGTCCCCGGTAAAGTACCGATTTGTGAACGTTGAGAAATAGGTTTGCTCAAACCTCTCATGATCACCCCAACAGCTCCGGCCGGATGAGGGCCAAGAGTCGAGCAGCACCAGATTACCGTCGGCCGGCCCCTCTAGAACATTACCCTCATTATCAACCAGCGCTGGTTTTACACCGAAGAATGGACGAGTCGCCGAACCGGGCTTCGCTGCAGTCGCGCCCGGTAGTGGTGTGATCATGATTCCGCCAGTTTCGGTCTGCCACCATGTGTCAACAATCGGACAAGTCCCTTTTCCGAAAACGCGGTGGTACCACTCCCATGCCTCTGGGTTAATAGGCTCACCGACCGATCCCAAGAGCCGAAGCGATGACAGATGGGAGTCCCCAAGGACATTTTCACCTTTCACCATCAACGCACGGACCGCTGTCGGGGCTGTGTAGAATTGGTTGACCTTATGCTTTTCGATGACTCGACCAAAGCGAGATGAATCTGGGTAGGTCGGGACACCCTCAAACATCAAAGTTGTCGCGCCATTTGCCAGCGGTCCGTACACAATGTATGAGTGGCCCGTAATCCACCCAACGTCAGCCGTACACCAGTAGATATCACCGTCTTTGTAATCAAAAACATACTGATGCGTGAGCGAGGCATAAACCAGGTAACCACCGGTTGTATGCTTAAGACCCTTTGGCTTACCTGTCGAACCAGACGTATACAGGATAAACAACGGATCTTCTGCATTCATTGGTTCTGGTTCGCATTCCGTGGCCTGACCAGCACACACGTCGTGGTACCAAACGTCCCTAGGGCCCATATCAACATCAGCGCCCGTGCATTCCACGACAATGACTTTATCAACCCCTTTACACGCGTCCATTGCGAGCGCTTTATCAACGTTCGTTTTCAACGCAACCTCGCGACCACCGCGGCGCCCCTCGTCCGCAGTAATGATGACCGTCGACCCCGACTCTTCAACGCGAACAGCCAAGGCGTCTGGAGAAAACCCCCCAAATACAATCGAGTGCACGGCACCAATGCGGGTACAAGCCAACATCGCGACAGCCGCCTCGGGGATCATGGGCATGTACAAAGTAACCACGTGGCCTTTCTTAACGCCTTGCGCCCGAAGACCGTTGGCAAAACGACAGACGCGTTCATAGAGATCACGATACGTGATTTTTTCATCAGAATTTGGGTCGTCGCCCTCCCAAATAATCGCTGTCTGATCCCCGCGAGTCGTCAGGTGGCGGTCAAGACAGTTCGCCGAGACGTTTAGAACGCCGTCTTCATACCATCGGATGTCCACGTTACCTGGAGCAAACGATGTATTTTTGATTTTTGTCGGAAACTTGATCCAGTCGAGACGCTTCGCCTGCTCGGCCCAAAATGAATCTGGATCATCAATCGATTGGCGATACATTGCCTCGTATGTCGCATCGTCTACCCACGCGCTCGCTGCAAGTGCAGGATCTACCGAATACAACTTAGAATCAGTCATGGAAACACCTCAATGAAAAAATACCGCGTCGAGATTTTCGACGTTTTACAGGAAACACCCAATACGACAATCGTCTCGACCCTGCCGATGGAGGTTGTCGGTCATAGAAATTTTCTGACCTGCTCGATCATCACGGGAATCTCTGTGTCCATCGAAAATAAGGCCATCAACTTCGCATCCCCATCCATCACATAAATCCTGGACGAGTGATCAACCGTATAGTTGTCAGGGTCGTCTCCAACCCTTTGCGCATAGACCTGGTACTGCCGCATCACCTGCTCGATCTGACCCCTATCGCCAGTTACCCCGTTAAACGATGGATCAAACACCTGTGCATATTCTGTGACGACCTCAACAGTGTCGCGCTCGGGGTCAACCGTAACGAACAAGCCAGAGACGCGTTTTCTGTCACGACCTAGCCCCTCATAGACTTTTGCCATTCGTGCGAGCTCGGTCGGACACACGTCGGGACAGTAGGTGTACCCGAAATAGATCAGAATCAGATCCTTACCAAGCACCGAGGTATCCAATGGGCCCGCAGAGGTCTCCAAAACAAAATGACCCCCTATCTGGGCGCCTGGCATCCCTTTCTCACCAATCGTTTGGTTACGGATAAATGGAAAGGCGACCAAGCCGGCCATCAGACAAGCGACAAGTAATGGGACATAAGGCTTCAATTCAACGACCTTCTAAGTATCTGCAATTTTTAGTAACTGTGCTGGCGGCATTTGACGGGCCTGTCTAGCAGACCAACGACCAACCAAACCGACTAGGGTACCCGTCAGAACAGGCGTAAGCACCCATATCTGCCATTTGGTTGACCACTCTAGATTGAAAATTCTGTTGTATACCAGCCAGCCGAGAAGCTCAGTACCTACGGCTGCCAAACAACCACTAATAACGCCGAGGGTCAAAAATTCGGCCCACTGTGATTGCGATAACAGTCGATCCGAACCACCGAGGCTTCGAAGAATCGCAGACTCTTTTCGACGCTCAGGAAGTGATGTCTGAATACTGGCCGCCAACACCAGGATCCCGCCGACAAGCACAAAGTACAAAACTACACTGACCGCCTGTGACACCCGATCCAAAATGCCGCGAATCTGATTCAAAATAGCGTCAACCGACAACATTGTGACCTGACGGAACGCTCTGCTAATTGCGGCTGTGTCCTGTGAGGGGTTCGGGAGCCGCATGCTGGTCAGGCGCGTAGACTCAAACGGCTCAAGAGTTCCAGGAGAAAAGATCATAAAAAAGTTGGGCAACATCGAGTCCCACTGCACAACCCGAGAACCAATGACCTCCGCGGCAATGCGATCAGGGCCGATGGTGTACTGAATCACATCACCGAGTTCTAAATCGAGCTCATCGAACAGCTTTGATTCAACTGTCACCAAACCCGGACCATCGCTCTTTGTGAAAAAGCGACCACGATCGATTTGGTTGTCCCGACCAAGGACCTCTGACTCCGTCAGACTGAGTTCGCGTCGCACTGATCCTGGAGGATCAGTACCTGCCAAGTGCTCAACCAACGGAATTCCATTCACCGTCTCCAGGCGACCACGGACGATCGGATATAACGGAGCAAGATCACCGCCTAGGGTCACCACGGTCTGTACAAAGCTCGTCTGGTCTTGATCTGTAATATTCAAGGCAAACGTATTCGGGGCGTCCTCAGGCACCTGTGTTTCCCAAGTCGTAATCAAATCAAACCGAATCAACGCAACCATCCCAATCGCCAGCGCTGTCATAGCAAACACCATCAACTGACCGCCTGATGCCTGCGGATCTCTAGCAAGCTGCTGAATACCAAAACGCCAGGCAGGACCAAACCGCTCGAGTGGTCCGAGACCTCGGATCACCAACCGCCCCATAACAGTGACGAGACCAACCAATATTACAACCGCCAGTACGACCCATCCGGTCAGCAACAAATCATCGCTATATAAAAATCCTAGGACTCCGATCGCAAGCAACGCGAACCCGTAACGGCCAAATTGACCAAGCCCCGAGACGTGGTAGTCACGTTTGAGAACACGAATCGGTGGCACGTTGGCAAGCATAATCAAGGCGGGGGCTGCAAAACCAAAGAGCGTCACGAAACCGGTCAGCAAACCAAGAATCGCAGGTTTTATGCTTGGCTCAGGAAGACTGATCGTCAACAGTCCAGCAATACTGTCAACGAGCGCGATCTGCAGCCCGTAGCCCAATAAAACCCCCAGTCCGCTCGCTAAGCCAGCAAGGGTAGTGAGCTCAGCCGTAAAGATGAACAAGGCTTCGAGGCCACTCAATCCAAAAGTTCGAAACAATGCGCTATCGGCAATGTGGTCCGAGGCCCAACGGTTAGCTGTCATGGCGATCGCGGCCCCTGATAATAAAACAGTGAGGAGACCTGCCAATGACAAATAAGTGGTCGCCCGCGCTAGCGCACTACCGACCTCAGGCCGACCATCAACAACGCCACGGAGACGTTGACTGATATCAAGCCTAGGCTCAATAAACGTCTCAAATCGCTCAAGGTCACCATCCGCAAATAATGTGATGTAACGGACCCTGCTACCAGGCTGAATCAATTGCGAGTCTGCGAGATCAGCTTGATTCATCAGAAGACGCGGCGTAAGTGAAACGAACGAACCACCTCGATCTGGCTCGAACACTAATATCTGGGTGATCTCTAGCTCGATTTCTCCAACAGAAACCGTATCGCCCACATCGATATCAAGCTTCGATACCAACTGCGGATCCGCCCACGCAGTTCCTGGCGCAGGGATTCCCGATGCCGGGTATCCCGTACCCGCGCGGCTATCTGCAATTTCAAGCTTCCCTTTCAGCGGGTAACCATCTGTCACGATCTTCAATCCAGTCAATTCAAAGTTTGACTGACTGCCTATCACCGACGGAAACTCAATCGTCTCGGTCGCCGACACGCCCAAAACATCCGCTTCAGCCAACCAGTCCGGATCGATTGGTCGCGGCCCTCTGAGTTTTAGATCACCACCTAGAAGAGCCGCAGCATCTGCGCGCATGGCGCGATCGATGCGGTCAGTTAGTACTTCCGTCGTCGTCATCGCAGCGACAGAGACAACCAAGGCGATCGCAAGCAGGCTCAGTTGACCACTGACAAACTCCCGCCACAGAAGACGCAGCGCGATCATGCAGCGACCTCATTCAGTTGTCCATCCTCAAGATGTAACATGCGCTGACATCGGGCAGCGAGACGCTCGTCATGGGTCACGAGGACCAGTGTGGCACCTGTTTCCTTGTTGAGTTCAAACAGTAGTTCAGACACAGCATCACCGGTTCCTCTATCAAGATTACCGGTGGGCTCATCGGCGAATAAGAGTGCCGGCTCGTTTACGAATGCTCTGGCGACAGCCACGCGTTGCTGCTCACCACCCGACAGCATCCTGGGCCGGTGATTAATCCGTGCTCCGAGGCCAACTCGCCCGAGCCAGTTAAACGCTCGCTGTCTCGCGTCAGCGACAGACAGTCCCGTCAGCTCTAACGGAAGCATCACGTTTTCAAGGGCTGTCAGGCCCTGCAGCAATTGAAAGCTCTGGAAAACAAACCCAATCCGACCACGACGAATCGCCGCCCGCTCGTCTTCGGTCAATGAACTAAAATCATTCCCTTTAAACAGAATTTCGCCTGTTTCAGGGATATCCAAGCCAGCCAAAAAAGATAATAACGTGCTCTTACCCGAGCCTGACGGTCCGACAATCGCTACACTATCACCTGGGTTGATCTTCAGTTCGAGGGAATTCAAAACTGACAAACGTCGACCACTTTGGTCTTCAAACCCATGTGACACATTACGAACATGAAGGACTGGTTGTGCAGACATTGCGAGCAATTTTCCTGTGGTTGAGTATCATCACGCCAGCGGTAGGGGCCCCGACGCTCCTGGTCGTTGGCGACAGTCTCAGTGCAGGCTATGGGCTCGACCGCGGTCAAGGCTGGGTCGATCATCTTGCCGCTAACCCCACGGGGATATTGGGGACAAATGGTCAAATTTTAAACGCCTCGATCTCAGGCGAAACAACCACTGGCGGACTGTCACGGCTACCCGGCCTGCTCGAGCGTCATCAACCTGACGCTATTCTTATCGCACTCGGCGCCAATGATGGACTACGGGGACTACCATTAAAGACNATGCAAGATAATCTCAGAGCGATGTTCAAGCTCGCGGCCAATTCCGGCGCAAAGGTCCTTTACGCAGGTATTGAACTCCCAAGAAACTATGGCGGTCCATTTGTCCGCGCGTTCCGAGACGCTCAGGATCAGGTCGCTGAAGACACGCGTGTCGCCTACTTACCTTTTTTTCTCAAGCCGGTGGCGCTGCGACGCGAACTCTTTCAAGACGATGGGCTCCACCCGACCGCAGAGGCTCAACCTATCATCGCAGACTATGTCAGAGATTTTCTTCAGGAGGCACTATCGAAATAACCAAGCCGCACGAGATCATCCACAAGACGAGTCAGATAACGGTCGGTCATGGCTGAGACGTAATCAGTTACCCGCAGGAGACGCTGATACTTTGAGTCATTAGGCCGGGGCCTGTACTTTCCGAGCCGTTCGACCGCATCTCGGGCCTTCGGGCTGATATCGGTCCCGTTCCCGCCGGCATTCGCGAGCGCTTCAACGCCGTCAATTAGATGCGACAACAGAGTATCCAACAGTCTTCCACCCTGGCCCTCACAAGACTGTTTGGTTAGATCGACATACACACGCTCTTGTGCCAAATTCTTTGCTCGCTCAATTACCTCACCCGCAGACGCTCGGCGCCAGTCTAGTAACTCTTCATCAAAGGTTCCGCTAATGATCGCATCATAGTGGGATTGGAATCGTGCCTCGGCCTCATGGACCAGAGCATCAATCGCTGCAGAACGTAGAAGCTCAAGTTTTGCTTCCGAATCATCAAGTAGCTGTTCATACAGATTCCGCCTCGCACCCCGGTCCACCAGCTCCTTCATCAACGATGAGACTTCTTTGTAGTCAAGATGACCGAGTTCAACTGCGTCCTCGAGATCAATCAACGCGTAGCAAATATCATCTGCCGCCTCTACCACGTAAACCAGGGGATGGCGTGCCCAGACATCGGGTATTACCTCAATCAATCCGAGGTGAGAGGCTAATACCCGCATAAAAGGTAACTCAGCCTGATTCACCCCGTGCTTCTGCTTGATCTGGCCAGGGGTAGAATCCGCAGCAAATGGGTACTTAATGAAACTGCCGAGGGTAGCGGCTGTCAACCGCATCCCACCGTCGAGCCAATGGCGCTCAAGGCATGTAATTAAACGGAATCCTTGTGCATTCCCTTCAAAGCCGGTCAGATCTGATCGCTCAGCATGGGATAAACCGGTTAGATATTCGGGGTGTGCCTCAAAAAACTGACGAATCGCTCGTTCTCCGGCATGGCCGAAGGGAGGATTACCAATGTCGTGAGCGAGACAGGCTGCTTGAACCAACGCGCCCACGCCAGATCCTGAGTATGTTTCGCATAACAAACCTTCATCACGCATCCAATGCCCGAGCCTAGCGCCTAACGATCGCCCGACAGACGCGACTTCGAGAGAATGCGACAGGCGAGTATGCACATGATCATTATCCGATAGTGAGTGAACCTGTGTTTTAACCGCCAAGCGTCTAAATGCACCTGAAAAAATTAATCGGTCATGATCACGCTGCCACTGACTGCGTTCATCACCTGACAGCTGCGGCGCCCATTTCCCCTCCTGATCAATTCGCGCGGTTGAGAGCAACTGACTCCAATCCATCATGTCTCAATCACCTCCTCGAAAGACGCACAGTCTTCGATGGTCAGCTTACGTTTTGGATATAGATCAAAGCGTACTGTTTTAGCTTTGAGTTGCGACGACGGCCTACGCCCGCCCAGAAAATCTGCCCTAATGGGACGCTTTACGACAACCCGTGCAGCGTCAGAATCAAGTGCTGCTTCCAACAGTCGATCCGGATCATAAGTGGTCTGATCGAGCTCCTGTAAGACCCGCATTGGCAACGATGCAGCAGCCTTACGTTCTTTAGGAAACATCGGATCAAGATAGACGATACCGTGTGAAACGCACGAGATCACCTGTGCGCTATCGGCGTACCTAAATCGGAGACGATCACACCATTCGATTTCCGATTCCTCAGCACGTCGCAGTGCGTCTACCAGTAACGCGGCCACTACTGGATCTCGCTCCATCGCGAGGACCTTGCAGCCCAAGTTTGCCAGAACACTCAGGTCCCCGCCGAGACCAGCGGTTGTGTCGATAACTGAGGGACGTAATCCTTTTTGACAACCCACCGCCCGTGTTAATGCTTCCCCGGTGGCAGCTTTGATACGACGCGCCTGCGATCCGTGGACAAAATCGACATGAACACGTGAACGCAAATCAAATTCAGCGGACTTCAACGCCAATCCGTCACCATCCCACCAGAAGTAATGACCAGAACAGGGGCATGTTGTCTGCCACCGAATCGACAACCATGGAATCAAATCCATCGCCTCACCTCGACTGACCACTTGTTGAAGTGGATCGACACCAACCCAATACATCGTAACCTCACCCGCCCGTCACGAAACGCCATGCGTTATCAAAAAGGCCCATCCACGGAGTGAATCGCGCAGTGCCGGTCGGCGCGAAAGATAACTGAGGCCTTAAAACAACCCGCTCAGGGTGCGGCATCATAATTGTGACCCGACCATCTTCAGAACAAAGACCAGCAAGACCTGAAGCAGACCCGTTGGGATTCCCCGGATACAGTGTCTCTTCACGCCCCTGATCATCGGTGTAAATCAAACTCGTCAGCCCTGATTCGGCTAGTGATTTGACCTCGGTGACTGTGTGTTGAAATCGACCCTCACCGTGCGCAACAGCGATCGGGAACCGGGTTCCCTCAAGATTTCTCGATAACACTGAGCAACTCGGCGGAAGTGTAGCAAGCGTCAAACGTGCTTCAAACTGCTGCGATACGTTTTGAGTCATTTGTCTAAAATGATCCGCGCCAGGCATAAGTGGTGAGAGCTGTGCCATCATCTGGCACCCATTACAGATACCTAGCGATACCGTATTTTCACGATGGAAGAATGCGTTAAACATCGCTGACAGCTCGTCGTTAAAAAGAATAGACCGTGCCCAGCCTGAACCCGCACCTAACACATCGCCATAGCTAAATCCGCCGCAGGCGGCCAGAGCGTCGAAGGATTCAAGAGTCTGCTGGCCACTAAAGAGATCCGACATGTGTACATCAACAGCCTCGAAGCCACAGTGATCAAATGCATAAGCCATTTCGTTTTGACCATTAACGCCCTGCTCACGTAAGATCGCGACACGTGGACGCGATTGCATTACGCGACGTGTCTGTGGGATTTGAGGCATCGCAGGAAAGACCGCAGAGTTGAGGCCCTTGTACACGCGCGTGATGTGGAGCGCTTCTTGATCAACACACTCTGGATTATCACGCAATCTTGCCATCGCAAAACTGACCGCTGACCATGACTGTTGGAGAGCCGTGCGGCTTTCGTTAAGTAGCACTTGGCCGTTTTGGGTGATTAACAAAAAATCTGACGGGTCTGGCTCACCAAGAACGTGAATCGAAAGGCCTGCTCCGACACACTCGTTGATGACCGCATCAAGATCTGAGTTTGAGACCTCGATCACGCAACCAATTTCTTCATTAAACCAAAACGTAATTGGATTAACATCCTCAGGCGTCCGGGCTTTCAGGCCTAGCCTTGATGCAAATAGCATCTCAGAGACCGTCGCCAGCAGTCCCCCATCCGAACGATCGTGATAGGCGAGTAACCGTCCATCGGCTAGCAACGTTTGAATCAAATCAAAACACGCTCTGAGGTCGTGAGGTGTTATGTCTGGTGGAATATCCCCAAACTGTGAGGTGACTTCACATGCAATGGATCCGGCCATTCGCTGTTGTCCGAGATCAATCACAACCAGTGATGAATCTTGTCCTCGCAACAATGGGGTTGTTGTTCTTTCTACGTCGTTAACAGGCGAAAATCCAGAGCAGACGAGTGACATTGGGCCGATCACCTCATGTATACCCTTAGCATCCCTCCAACGTGTCTTCATCGACATCGAATCTTTGCCAACCGGGATACATACACCAAGCGCTGGGCAAAACTCACCACCGATGGCTTTTACCGCCTCATAAAGACGTGCGTCTTCACCCTCGGTTCCGGCCGCGCACATCCAGTTCGCGGACAGTTTGATCTGACTGACAGGCCCTATTGCGGTGCCGGCCATGTTCATTAATGTTTCAGCGACCGCCATACGGGCCGAGGCACCCGCATCAACAAGAGCGAGCGGCGTGCGCTCACCCATCGCCATCGCCTCCCCTGTGACTGAGCCGATTGCAGAATGTGTAACAGCGCAATCGGCCACTGGAACCTGCCACGGCCCAACCATCTGATCCTGATAGACAAGACCCGAGACCGTCCGATCTCCGATAGTGATCAGGAAATTTTTTGAGGCCACCGTGGGATGACGCAAGACATTATGCGCCAACTCTGAAAATTGAGCGTTCGAGAACGCTGCTGGTTCCAAATGAACTGTGAGCGTCGAGGCATCACGATGCATCTTCGGAGGCTTGCCAAAGAGCACATCTACGGGCAGATCGACTGGGGCAGTCGATTCACCTGTTTTAGCGACCGACAAATGCGGTGTGTCATGTGCATGACCAACGACCGCGTGCGGACAGCGCTCGCGTGCACAGATCGCCTCAAATTCATCGAGCTTTGCTGGGTCAACCGCCAACACATATCGCTCTTGTGATTCGTTACACCACAGCGCTAATGGCGACAAAGATGGATCCGCTGATGGGATCCAATCCATCGAGAAGTTAGCCCCGACCCCTCCATCTTTGACCAGCTCAGGTAAAGCGTTTGACAAGCCACCCGCTCCCACGTCGTGGATAAAGACGATCGGATTGCCTTTGCCACGGAGCCAACAACGGTCGATAACTTCTTGGCAGCGACGCTCCATCTCTGGATTAGCTCGCTGGACAGATGCGTAATCCAAATCGCTGCCCGAGGTACCCTCGCCAGCCGAGCTCGCGGCCCCACCCCCCAAACCAATTAGCATCGCTGGGCCACCAAGCACTACCAGGGGCGTTCCTGCGGGAAACGGTTTTTTTTCCACCTGCCCTTCGGTGATTGAGCCGATGCCACCAGCTATCATAATGGGCTTGACGTAACCGCGACGACGTTTGCCGATCGCCGTCTCCTCGAACGCCTCGTAGGATCTGAAATAGCCATTCAGATTAGGACGCCCAAACTCGTTGTTGAACGCGGCCCCACCAATGGGACCCTCGAGCATAATCTGCAGAGACGTTGCCAATTTGCTCGGCATTGGCAGGTCCCGTTCCCACGGCATTTCAAACCCCGGGATTCGCAGATAATTAACACTAAACCCGGTCAAACCAGCTTTTGGCTTGGCACCCCGGCCTGTCGCCCCCTCGTCTCGAATTTCACCACCGGCCCCAGTGGACGCCCCTGGGTTCGGAGAAACCGCGGTTGGGTGGTTATGTGTCTCGACCTTCATCACGAGATGGACTGGTTCCTTCACAGGTTGGTAACGATGCGTGTTTGGATTCACTAAAAAACGTTCTACAGTCGGACCTTGCACTACAGCAGCATTATCAGAATACGCTGACAGAACCCCATATGGCGCGGTCTCGTGTGTGTTCCTAATCCACTGAAACAAACTTTTTGGCTGATCTTCCCCGTCAAGTGTCCAAGAGGCATTGAATATCTTGTGCCGGCAATGCTCCGAGTTTGCCTGGGCAAACATCATTAACTCTACATCAGTTGGATCACGACCAAGCCTGGCATACGCATTCTTCAGATACTCAATTTCATCATCCGATAAAGCCAAACCATACGCAGCGTTTGCGTTTTTCAACGCGCCAATTGGATCCGACCCCAAGGTCACGATTCCCAAAGGCGCCGGCTCACCCGAGTTAAAAAAGGTATCTGTGGGTAGATGATCCAGAACGTCTTCCATCATCGGATCTGAAATTAGTCCATTGAGAATTACTCGCTCAGCATCTGATACCGAACCGGAAGCCATCATATGGACGCCCCGCTCGATCCGCGTCACATCATCAAAACCACAGTTCTTGGCGATCTCGGTAGCTTTTGAGCTCCATGGCGATGTCGTACCTGACCGCGGCAAAATGACCCGACCTGATCTCAGCGACAGTGGCATGGCATCAAGCAATTGCTTCAATTTATCTGTATCTCTGACTTCGCCGATCACGAAAAAAAGATACGTGCAGACCAAGTCTTGAATATCGATTCCAACAGCTTTCGCGCGATTGATGAGTGACTGAATACGGAACGGGGAGAGGGCACGTCCTCCCTGCAGAATGAGCATGTCAATCGGTCCTTGATTCGATCGAAAATTCAAAAACGAGAGTTTAGCAGAGCCGGCCGCGTCTCCGGAGTCTTCGGTGGGTTTTTTACTCGGGGACTGCCGACGAAGTTCCCCGTCGAGCTCGGAAGAATTGTGTTAGAAGTGTGGCCGATTCATCAGCGCACAAGCCACCTTGAACTTTAATGTGATGGTTATAGAACGAGGCCTTAGGCAGTTGTAACTGTGACTCCAAAACCCCTGCTCTCGGTTCTTTTGTCGCAAATATAATGCGTCCAATGCGGGCATGGAGGATCGCACCGAAGCACATAGTACATGGCTCCAGGGTGACATAAAGAGTTGTGTCAGGAAGCCGATAGTTGTGAACCGCCCTACAGGCATCGCGGATTGCTGCAACCTCCGCATGATGGCTCGCGTCATGGTTACAAATCGGTGCGTTCCAGCCCTCCCCGATAATCAATCCGTTCTTTACTAAAACAGCACCAACGGGTACTTCGCCAAGCCGTGCCGCGTGCTCGGCTAGCTGCAGCGCCCTACGCATAAAGCTCAGATCTTCTTCGCTAAAATTACTCAGCATCATCGGGCTCCTCGACGACCAGTCGGTTGACGACCTCTTTTAAATCGGGTTTCCTGCAAACTCTGGCTACCCGCGCGAGACACAGGATATCAAACGATGTCGACAATATATCCAAAGATCGACCCAGACGGATTACTCGAATATTCAGTCGTGTTCAGCGATCGCTCAATGAATCACATGTCCCAGCCATTTCAAGATGTAATGCGCGGGCTGCATGAGGGCCTGGTATCGGTCTACAAGGCACCGTCCTGTGTCATAGTTCCCGGTGGAGGAACATTTGCGATGGAATCTGTAGCGCGCCAATTCGCCAAAGACCAAAAGGTTCTCGTCGTCAGAAACGGCTGGTTTAGTTTCCGTTGGACTCAAATTTTCGATCAAGGAGTGTCGCCCGCGCATGCCGAGGTCGCAAAAGCATGTCCCGATACGGCGGCGGTTGATCAACAATTTTCACCGGTACCCGCTGAAGAGGTCTGCGCACAGATTCGGGTGGAGAGGCCCGATCTTGTGATTGCTCCACAGGTCGAGACATCAGCCGGGATGCTGTTGCCGGATAGCTACATTGAAGCATTGGCAGTGGCGGCCCATGAGGTTGGCGCTCTAGTCGTTCTCGACTGTGTCGCGGCTGGCGCCTTGTGGGCGGATATGGAGGCATTGGGTATTGATGTTCTGATCACGGCACCACAAAAAGGCTGGACCTCGACTCCGTGTGCCGGGATCGTGATGTTGTCAGAGCGTGCACTGACACGGCTGGAAACCTCTGCATCTGACAGCTTTGCGCTGGATCTCAAAAAATGGCACAGCGTAATGGGTACCTACCTAGGTGGTAGCCATGCATACCATGCGACGATGCCGACCGACGGCCTCGCGGGTTTCCATGAGACCTACAACGAAATGGCAGACGTTGGCTTTGACGAACTCAAAATCCGACAGATCGAGCTGGGTCGTCAAGTTCGCCAATCCATGGAAGGCCATGGATTTAAGAGTCTCGCGGCAGAAGGATTCAAATCACCAACAGTAATTGTCTCTCATACGGACCGAGCTGACCTAAAAAACGGTAGCGCATTTGCGAATGTCGGGCTTCAGAGCGCAGCCGGCGTTCCCCTTGAATGCGGTGAATCTGCTGATTTTCAAACCTTTCGAATCGGCCTATTTGGGATGGATAAATTGATGAATATTGACCGCACTGTCTCGATTCTGGATAACGCACTTAGAAAAATCGTTTAACCCGAGTACGGCGAACTGAATAAATTTACAAGGACCACTCCCGCAATGATCAACGCGAGTCCGACAATGGCTTGCCATTGCAGAAGTTGGCTATAAAAGAACGCACTAAATACAGCAATCAAGAACACTCCAATGCCGCTCCAGATCGCATAAACGATTGCAATCGGAATATCTCTGATAGCAAACGTGAGACAATAAAATGCGACCGCGTAGCAACCAATCATGGTTACAGTCGGCACGATCCGAGTAAAATTCTGAGTCGCGGGAAGCAACAGCGTTCCAACCACCTCGCAGACAATAGCACCGCCCAAAAAGAAATAACTCGTCACACCTCACCTTCCCGGTTCACGTTCTGCCTATCCTGCACGGAGTCAGTGGATTAATATCCGGGTAGTTTCTCCACACGGCCCCTAAAATGCTTGAGTTCTCGACGCGATCTTCTATCCTTCAGCCTGAAAACAGGCTTAATAGAGTACTCAATATCTAAGCTTCTGACATCCACTTGATCACCGAGAAACTATCTCTCGTATTCTGCGATGTCAGTGGGTATAAGGACCACGCAGCATGACATTTATCATGGTCGCACCAAACGGTGCGCGCAAAACGACACAGGATCACCCTGCTGTCCCGGTCACTGAAGCGGAACTAGTGGAGACCGCTGTTACTTGTTTTAATGCGGGTGCGCGTGGCCTCCACGCGCACATTCGTACAGCGGAAACTACTCATCTACTGGATGTCGAACGCTACGAGTGCTTGATAGAAACCCTAGCCGATCGTATACCAAACCTCGAGGTACAAGTCACATCCGAGGCGGCTGGTATTTACGAATCGGACGCGCAAATCGACCTGCTCTCGCGAATCAAAGTACCCTGGGTATCTGTTGCGATCCGAGAGATCCTCAGGTCTCAAGATCCGAGAGCGCTTGAACCATTTTTCGAGCAACTACTGGGTAAAAGCCGAGTGCAGTTCATTCTCTATGACGCCGACGATTACCAATTACTGGCGTCACTGATTGATCGGAACATTATTCAAACAAAGTCACTCGAAGTGCTTTATGTTCTCGGTAAATATTCTGCAAACCAGGAGAGTACACCGGATCAGCTTGACCCGTTTCTGGCTTTCAGAGACCAGTTGTCCTCGCACTTGAGACCTGCACACGAAATGATCTGTGCGTTTGGTCGGGGACAAATCCCTTGCCTTTTAAGGGCAGCCTCTGAGGGTATCGATGTACGTGTTGGCTTTGAAAATGGAATCTGGTTACCCGACGGGGAGATCGCAGAACACAACGCAGCTCTTGTTAAGGCTTTAGTGGATTTGCTTCCTGCGTGACCCACCAGACACCATCATTATTATGCCTGATCCGATAATCAGGCTACTACCAAACATCATCATCGCGTTCACTTCCTCATCGAAGAGGATAACGGCCAGTCCGAGAGCGAACAACAAACGCGTGTAGCGAAAGGGGGCGACCACCGCGACATCACCGCCGCGCGTAGCCATCACAACACTGACGTATGCCCCTGTCCCCGCAACCGTTGAGATCAATAGTAAACCTAGATTTTGTAATGTAATCGGGGCGAAGTCCCCAAAGAAGGGGACGGTAACAACGCCCGCCATAAACAACGCAAAAAAAGCCCAAAAAGAGACAGTAATTGCCGGTATCGAGACAGAAATAGACCGCGTGATCGCATCACGTAACGCCAGAAATATGACCCCCAAGACGGCAAACAATGCGGCCGGCTTAAATCCGGCCAACCCGGGCTGAATAACGCACAAGACGCCAATGAACCCAATCATAATAAGGATCCACTGCCTTACGCTTACGTGCTGCTTCAGAAAGAGCGCGGCCGCCAGTGACACCGCGAGGGGCGTTGCCTGCAGAATAGCGGAGGATGTTGAAAGTGAGGCGTAGACAATAGCAATCACAAACAGAATTGCCGACGCTAGTTCCGACACTGTCCTCACCACGAACCAAGGTGTTATGACTTCAGGTGTTAGTAAGGGCAGACGCGCCAGTGCCGCGGCCACACCGAAGCTCAACAGCCCACCACACCCGATCAGCATCAATACTTGCGAAATGGGCATCGAGTACGACAGCTGTTTTATGACGGCATCCTCTACAGCAAAACCAGCCATCGCAGCGGTCATGAACAGAATGCAGTGTAGGTTTTCTCGGGCAGTGGCTTGCTTACTCACAGGGCTGGATCTGATAGCCAGCGATTGGCAGATGGACGACCACGTCCCCAACCTCGGTTGAATGATGGTCAAGTGAGACCCGAAAACGGTCCAGGTAGCGCAACCATCCGATGAACGGAGGGTCGGATGTCTCAGCTTGTGGTTTGACCGTAACGCGTACCCCTTGCTTCAGTGGTGCTAAGCCTCGCTGATCGGAGACTCCTGACGGTGAAGTAGAACGCGAACGTTTCGCTATCACAAGCGCATCCTCCCCTGACAGATCCTCATATTCGTCGCGGACGGCCTCATGAATCTCACGCTCGATGCGCTCAATATTTACAAACTGCCGGAGGAACTCAGGGCCCTGGTCCCACCGACCACGGATAAACCATGCGAGATACGAGATTGTGACATCCGCGTACGATAGATCATCCGATAAAAAACCTCCCCGATCGCCCAAACCTTGCTCGATCAAACTAAGATGTGCCGAGAGTTGCAGAATCACTCCCTGCAACTGAGATTTGAGTCCCTCGGGAGTCCAGTTCGGGCCGAAATATAGACCAGCGCGGTCCCGTATGAACTCCGGGGGAGCGGTATCGAGGGCTGAGGTCAGAACCACCCTAGCAGCTAGATTGAAAATCGGGCCATCGGCCCAGTCAGTGAATGCAAGGATCCGTCCGCGCGTTTCATCAGGTAGCAATCGTTTGTCGCCCGTTAAATCAGAGAGCGCACGCACAATATTCTGAGTATCGCAATACACATCCGCCCCGCTCTGCAGAACTGGAGTTCTCCGATAACCCGCTGTCAATGGCATCAATAAGGGCTTCGGCGGCACCCGAGGTATCTCTACAGACTTCCATGAAGTGCCCGATAACCCTAGGGCAAGTCGTATTTTGTGCGCAAACGGTGATGGCCAATAATGATGCAGGATGAGGTCTGGCATGTCTGGAAACTCTCTTATTCCCACTCAATAGTTGCCGGGGGTTTGGAGCTCACGTCATATACGACGCGGCTGACATCTTCGATCTCATTGATGATTCGGCTCGACACCCTTTCGATGAAATCGTGCGGCAGACGGGCCCACCGAGCGGTCATAAAATCAACTGTTTCAACAGCGCGTAGCGCGATCACAGGCGCGTATCGCCGCTGGTCGCCCACAACCCCAACCGAGTTGACTGGCAAAAATACCGCGAATGCTTGAGATACTTTGTCGTAGAGATCAGCCGTTCGAAGTTCTTCTATAAAAATATGGTCCGCTTTTCTGAGAATTTCCGCGGAGGTCTTATCGACCTCGCCCAGAATTCGAACACCGAGGCCCGGGCCAGGGAACGGATGGCGATACACCATCGACGCCGGCAGGCCTAGGGTGACACCCAAGACGCGTACTTCATCCTTAAACAACTCGCGCAAGGGCTCGACGAGGCCCATCCGCATATTATCAGGGAGCCCACCGACGTTGTGGTGGCTCTTGATCACGTGAGCTTTACCCGAGGCCGCTCCTGCTGACTCGATGACGTCTGGATAAATGGTACCCTGTGCTAAGAATCGGACACCAGACAGCTTTGCCGCCTCTTCCTCAAAAACCTCGATAAAGGTCCAGCCAATTATTTTGCGCTTTTCCTCAGGCTCAGCCTCTCCCCCTAACGCGGCCAGAAATCGCTCCTCAGCGTTAGCGCGAATCACCCGAACACCCAAATTTTTGGCGAACGTATCCATCACTTGGGCGCCCTCGTTCAGACGCAACAACCCATTATCAACAAAGACGCAGACCAACTGGTCTCCAATCGCCTTATTTAACAACGCAGCGACGACGGATGAGTCCACACCGCCAGAGAGTCCAAGAAGTACTTTCCCGTCGCCGACCTGCTCGCGGACTTGTCTGATCGCATCGTCGATGATGTTTTCCGGCGTCCAATCTCTACCGCACCCACAAATCGTATGCGCAAATTTCGCGAGTATTTCTGAGCCGCCCTCAGAGTGCGTGACTTCTGGGTGGAATTGCAGACCATAAATCCGCCGTTCCTCGTTCGCCATAGCAGCGATCGGGGCATGTGCACTGGATCCAATGACAGCGAATCCCGGTGGTAACTCGGTCACGCGATCGCCGTGACTCATCCAAACAGACAAGGATCTGGTATCAGATAAGCCCTCAAGTAATGACTCATCATTTTCAATAACGAGATCAGCGTGCCCGAACTCTCGCAAGTCACTTGACTCGACGCGGCCCCCAAGCTCCTGAGCTAACGCTTGCATTCCATAACAAATACCAAGAATTGGAACGTCAAGGTCATATACCTCTTTCGGGATCCTCCAGCCGCCACTATCCGTCGTCGACTCCGGACCACCAGACAAGACAATACCTCTCGGGGCGAGCTCTACGATACGCTTGGGATCGACGTCGCAGGGTAATATTTCTGAGTACACACCATGTTCACGAACACGACGCGCGATTAGCTGGGTGTACTGAGAACCGAAATCGAGAATCAGGAGTCGGTCGGCGTGAATATCCATCACTATTTCACCCGGTAGTTCGGTGCTTCTTTAGTGATCGTCACGTCATGAACATGCGACTCTTTGACACCCGCACCGGAGATTTTCACGAAACCTGGCCGATTCCTCATCTCATCGATTGTGCCGCATCCCGTATAACCCATGGCCGCTCGTAAACCACCCATCATCTGATGAACAAGTCCTGACAGAGGACCTTTACAAGGGACGCGTCCCTCGACACCTTCTGGTACTAATTTTTCGGTACCCGAACTAGCGTCTTGAAAATAGCGGTCAGAGGATCCCTCTCGTTGGGCCATCGCACTCAACGAACCCATTCCGCGGTAGGACTTGTAGGCCCGCCCTTGGAATAACTCGACCTCACCTGGTGCCTCATCTGTTCCGGCCAGAAGAGAACCGACCATCACGGTGGAAGCGCCGGCAGCGATTGCTTTTGCAATATCACCCGAATAGCGGATACCACCGTCTGCGATTAAAGGGATACCAGATCCCATGAGTGCTGAAGCCACGTTCGCGATCGCAGAGACCTGAGGGATACCAACCCCAGCTACAATCCGTGTAGTACAGATAGACCCGGGACCGATACCAACCTTTACAGCATCCGCACCGACTTCGACCAAAGCTTTTGCAGCCTCGCCGGTCGCGATATTTCCACCAATAACTTCCACCTGCGGAAACGTTTGCTTGATCCACGCGACCCGATCTAAAACGCCTTGGGAGTGACCATGCGCGGTATCGACAACCAAAATGTCGACCCCTGCTTCGACAAGCGCACTCACACGATCCTCACCCTCGGCACCGGTACCGACTGCCGCGGCGGCCAACAAGCGCTTAGCCGCATCTTTTGCCGCATCAGGATGACTCTCTGCCTTGATCATGTCTTTAACGGTCACCAGACCCTTTAATCGGAAGTCATCGTCTACAATAAGTACCTTCTCAATCCGGTGCTTATGTAATTTCATTTGGATTTCCTGATGACTTGCTCCCTCAGCGACGGTCACTAAGCGATCTTTCGGGGTCATCACCTCACGTACCTGAACATCAAGATCCGGAACGAAACGAATATCTCGTCCGGTCACGATACCAACAAGGTTGTCACCCTCGACGACAGGGACCCCACTGATATTGTGATGGCTTGTGATCCCAAGGAGATCACGAACAGTGATGCTAGGGGAGCAGGTCACGGGATCCTGGATAATCCCCGTCTCAAACTTTTTAACCTTCCTGACTTCCTGGGCCTGTAGCTCGATCGTCATGTTTTTGTGCAGAACACCGAGACCGCCCTCTTGCGCCATCGCGATCGCTAACGATGCTTCAGTCACCGTATCCATCGCCGCTGACAGCAACGGCATGTTAAGCTCGATATTGCGCGTGATTTGAGTTTTCAGACTGACGTTCGCTGGAATGATGTTTGAATAACCCGGAACGAGCAGCACATCATCAAAGGTCAAGGCGTCTTCGGCAATCCGTAACATGAATAAGTCCTTGGAGGTGGCGGATGGTCGCATAGTTTAAGGAGTTAAGGGGTGTCGGAACAAGTGAACCAGAGCGAAAACGCGTTAACGGTATCCACACTCGCGGCACTACTCACTCAAGCACTGTCCGAATTCTTCCCGAAGGCCGTTACTCTGGACGCAGAAATCACCAATTTTAAGACCTACCCATCCGGCCACTGGTACTTCTCGCTCACGGACGGCGATTCGTCACTTAGCGCAGTGATGTTCAAAGGTGCGAACAGATTAGTTCGACTCATTGCACGGGACGGACTCAAGGTAAGAGTCCGGTGCGAGGTGAATTTTTATCCACCCAACGGACGGCTTCAACTGATCGTCAAGCATATGGCCGAGGCTGGTGTCGGTGACCAGAAAGCCAAGCTTGAGGTACTGAAAGCCAAATTGATCTCGGAAGGGCTTACCGATCTCAACCGAAAAAAACCGCTCCCAGCAACCCCTCGAGACATTGGGTTGATTACGTCACCCAAAGGTGCAGTCATCCAAGACATGGTTACGATACTGCGGCGTCGGTGGCCCCTCGCATCCATTCGCTTATACTCGTCTGCGGTTCAAGGCGACGCCGCGGCAGAAGAATTAACAAACGCCCTGGAGCGAGCATGCGCTGATCGTATGTCTGATGTATTAATCATCGGTCGTGGTGGTGGCGCATCCGAGGATCTGAGCGCGTTCAATGATGAACAACTGTGTCGTGCAATCGCTGCATGTCAAATCCCTATCATCTCTGCGGTGGGTCACGAGACAGATTCTGGTCTGACAGATCTGGTAGCCGACGTTCGTGCGGCGACACCGTCACAAGCCGCAGAAATGGCGACCCCCGACATGGCGGATATCGTAAGACAACTCTCGCAATATGAGCACCGACTCACGTCACGTGCGGATACACTAATTTCGCTGGCGCAGCAGCGGCTTGAGCTGACGGCATACAAACTATCAACGACCGTCAACCGACAAACACACCAGTCGCGTGAACGCTTGAGGCAACTGGAAAACAAGTTAGTTGCCCCCACCGAATACATCGCCTTGAAACGACACGACGTAGCCTACCTCGCGAAGCGCTTATCACACGCCACCGATCAGGCAATGAAGAGCTCGCAGTCCACTCTTGTGCATCTCTCTGCCCAGCTCAGCACCCTAAGTCCGCTCGCGACTCTCGGTCGTGGGTACGGCATCGTATTGAGAGGCGATACAAAGACTAATCGTTCGATCGGCTCCGTTGAGGATGTAGTGGAGCAGACGCCGGTTGAAATCCGACTCAAAGATGGCAAGCTCAACGCCACCGTCGATCATATCGTGAAGGATCCACCATGAGACTACTTCTATTTGCTCTAGTTTCACTGTGTTTAATAACTCCAGCGGCCGCGATTGAAGACCTGCGCGTACCAGGCGGAGTCGCCGTTATTCCGATCGATTCCGAGGCGCGCCCGACGTTTAACGGAAAACCGGTTTTAACAATTCAAGACGACGGCCAACATGTCGCTGTGGTTGGGCTAGCGCTAGCGCTTGAGCCGGGCGAGCACATGCTTCAGCACATGGGTAAGCAGATACTCTTTCAAGTCCACCCAAAGAAATACCTCGAACAAAGAATTTATCTCGAAAACAAAAGACACGTGACGCCCGACACACTCGACCTAGACCGAATCAAAGGCGAATCACAAAAACAACGTGGAGCCCTCGACGCCTTTGACGGGAATCTCGACTCGATACAAATGATATTACCGGTCAAAGGTCCAATTTCTGGGCCGTTCGGGAAACGCCGTTTTTTTAACGACCAGCCCCGCCGACCACATTCAGGAACAGATATCGCGGCCCCAACCGGTACCCCAATTAAGGCGGCGGCAACCGGACGCGTCGGTCTGATCGGTGACTTCTTCTTTAACGGACGTCTTGTCGTTATCGATCATGGAGAGGGCCTGAAAACCATGTACAACCACATGGATCGAGTTGATGTCAGAGAAGGTCAAGTGGTTACTCAAGGGCAACCGATCGGAACGGTGGGCGCGACGGGCCGAGTGACCGGAGCGCATCTCCACCTCGGAGTAATTCTCAACGGGGTCTCCGTCGATCCGGTTCTATTTATTCCGGAGATTCGCTCTCTTCCGCAATAGCTAGCCCATCAAACGGAACAGCATAAATAGGTGACAGCCGGCGACGGTATAGGCCAGACGCGGACGCATCTCAAGATACCAAGATGGGATTGGTAACTCGGCCAAAATCGGACGATCAATAAACCACTGGGCAATAAATCCACCCCCGAGCACAGCCAAAGTTAGGTACGCTGGAAGCGTTATCAAACAGATCCATGCCGCGATCACGGGGACCACAGAAATCAATAACCGTGCGCTCTGACGAGTGCCTGTGATGAGCGCCAGTCCCCAATGAACCCCACCCATAAATGACAAGATAGCGAGTGAATAAAGCACAAAAGCCTGAAACACGACGGATGCCAATTCATTTGAAAGCAACGCGGCTACAGCGCCCGCGACAAAGGGGACAAGACCCAAATATCCTAGCCGGACACCTACAGTCTCGGTTCGAGCCTGATCGTCGTCTGTTGTCATTCGAAATCTAACGCCATCTGTAAAGAAGATGCCTTTCTACCATAACGCGGGCGCGCCTGTCTCAAGCGGCTACCATGCGCTTTCAATACACGCTGGGCCTCAGGTCTCATATCATGAGTGTCTATCCAAAATTTAAGCTTGTTACGTGCCTCTCGTGCGAGCTGCTGGGGATCACCGATAGGCTCCGGGTATTGTAGGCCGATTTGGCATCCATACTTTTGCTGCAGGCTCTGGGACATCCGCCAGGGTTGATGGATCCATTCGGTCGGAACGCTATCTAATTCAGGGATCCAACGTCTAATAAATACTCCATCCGGGTCCTGATCCTGCGACTGTTTGATTGGTGAGTACATTCGGTTCGCATTGATGCCTGTGGTTCCCGACTGCATCTGGATCTGTGACCAGTGAATGCCCGCCTCGAAATCGGTAAACCATCGAGCCATTTGACTACCTGTTTTCCGCCAATCGATCCACAAATGATAGCTCGCGATCGAGACAAGCATTGCCCGCATTCGAAAATTCAACCACCCGGTTGAGGCAAGACACCGCAAACACGCATCGACAAATGGCCAACCAAGAAGCCCTCTCTGGAAACGTTCGAATCTCTCAGATTCAAGTTCGTGGGCAGGGTTCCTTAAACCAATAAATCCACGATGCAATTCCTCAAACTCGAGTCGTGGCTCAGACTCTAGCTTCTGCATAAAATGACAATGCCAATGCTGCCGCGATTGAAATGATTTTAGACTGCGGAGCGAACGACCCCGTCCCTTCTCGCCCTTTAACTCAGCCCTTCGATCCGTGGTCCGCTGCCAAACCTCGCGGAGACTAACTGTTCCGAGCGATAGATGAGCCGACAAACGTGAACACACGACCTCTCCTGTTAGAGGGCTCGACATGCCTCCTCGATACGTCTCACATCGGTTACCAAGAAAACTACTCAAAAGTTCGAGCCCCTCCTGGCGCCCGCCTTTTTGGCCTGATATCAGCGCTTCATCGGGTATTGAAAAATCATCCAAGACATCCGAAGCACGCCTCGGAGGTGTACCTATACCCTCGAATGTTGGTGGTAATTCAGGTTGGGCGCTGTTCATTAAGGATGCCCACTGGGCTGCCCAACCCTGCCTTTCTCGAAGGCCTCGAGCCACGCCATGCTGACGGTATTCATCCCAAACCACACCACGGTCTTCACACCAACGTTTGACTCGCAGATCACGCTGGAATGTCCAGTCTGGGCCTGTTTCTTGGTGCGAGACTATTTTACAAAACCGGAATCGTTGGTAGAGATGCTCCAATATCTCCTCTACGTGACCAATTTCTACCCACAACGGCTGACCCCGATCAGCTAGCTCATTTTCTAAAGACAGAACAGAATCCTTGAGAAAAGACCACTGTCTGCCGGAGGTAAACTCAGTCGCCCAGTAGTCTGGTTCAACGACGTAAAGCGGAATGATCGGACCTTCACGTACGCCGGCACTGAGGGCCTCATGATCAACGACGCGGAGATCTCGCTTGAACCAAACAAGGACCGGAGCGGTCATGGTAACCAGCGACTCCGATACGAATGATCGGGATCATATCGGTCGGCCTGATCATTTAAATTGAAAATACGACCACCCCTTGGATCGGGTCCTACACCTGCGATGTAAGCCCAGTTTCCCCAATTACTTGCAACATCAAAATCCACCAACTGGCTCTCAAAATAGGATGCCCCAAGCCTCCAATCGAGATTCAATTCATAGATCAAGTGGCTTGCGACTAGCTGCCGCCCGCGGTTCCTCATCCAGCCGGTCTCGTTAAGCTCACGCATAGCTGCGTCCACAATATCGCAGCTGGTGTGTCCAGTTTTCCAGGCCTCAAAACGAGTTTTATTCTGGTCACCCGACGGTTCTCGGTCGTTCGGGCCACGGTGTCGGAAAAGAGTCCAATCGGATGCCCTTGAGTACCAGCGGAAATACTCACGCCACAGGAGTTCAAAACGAAGCCAGTAGATCGACTCGTTGGCGCCCTCGCGAGCCTCGTACTCCAACGTATCAGACCAAATTTGTCGAGCAGAAATGCACCCGTGAGACAGCCAGGCCGATAGGTGGCTCGATTGCATCGGACCACAAAACGCGTTCCGAGTATGTTTGTAATGCGATAATGCTTTTGCGTCTAAATAACTCCCCCAATGCGTTTTGGCCTGACTCTCTCCACCGCTCGTCCGGACTTCTGTCCAAGAAGACGACGCATAGTCAGCGGTTTCGGTCCATTCAACTGGATCTGGCCAAGGCTGGTTGATAAACGACGTTAATGCATCGGTAAAAGATGGTGTATCAGGCTCTATTCCTGGTTTCTTTTCCACCACCTTCCTGAACTTTGAAAAAGTCCCAGGAAGCTCATCGAGCCCAAACGGTAGCTGCTCAGCACGAAATAGGTCATCCACGTCACTGACGACAACCGAATATCCTTCTGCTTCGATCCGCTCGTTTTCTAAACGTTCTTCGGTTGCGACCGGACGGTCGCAGACCACGCTGACGATATTCAGACTCTGTCGTGCACGATTTAATGCGCTGGCAGGCTCATCGGCACTCACCCACAGGCCATTCCCACGGGCGACCAGTTCGCTTCTCAACGCTCGTAGGCTCTCAGAGCGAAATCTCGCCCAATGCAAACCGTTCCGGGGCATGCCAAATTGCTGATGACTCCAACGGCGCGGCTCGAGACACGCAAGCGGAATGACACTAGCACCGCGCTCGAAGGCAAGTGTGGTTGCCCGTTTCAGGCCCGGATTATCATCTACACGGCACGTGTCTCGGACCAGCCAGATCACGATCTCAGGCCTCATCAGGAATTCCCTGACGTCGACAACGCTCACCGCAATACACTACCGAGTCCCAATCACGCTCCCACTTCTTGCGCCAACTAAAAGGACGCGCGCATACGGGACAGTTTTTAACCGGTAAATCACCTTTCTTTACTGTTTTACTGCCGCGCTTCAAAGCAATTGCTCCTGCGATGGTTTCGCAGCATCGCCTCCATCTGCCTGGACTCGATCCCGGAGAGAGGCAGCCCGAGTCCGAATCGCTTGCAGCTTATCGTCTCCAAATCGATCAAGATTTCTCAGGATCATTGCCATCCGAGGATTATTACTGAACCGATCGCGGTGACGGTTTAAAAAATCCCAATAAAGATAGTTAAAAGGACAAGCATTCTCAGTCTCTGTTTCCTTCACGTTGTAGCGACAATCCTTACAATAGTCGCTCATCCGATCAATATACTTACCGCTCGCACAGTAGGGCTTTGATGCCATAACTCCGTTGTCGGCGAATAAGGCCATCCCTAAAGTGTTGGGTAATTCGACCCACTCATACGCGTCGGCGTATACTGACAGGTACCAATCGCAGACCTCTTCAACCGCACACCCGGCGATCAACGCAAAGTTGCCCGTCACCATCAAACGCTGAATATGATGGGCGTAGGCGTTCTCCCGTGTATTGCGAATTGCCTCGGACAGACAGACCATATCTGTCTTTGTTTCATCCCAATAAAACGCCGGCAGCGGCCATCGAGCGTCTAGCGCATTACGCTCTTTGTAGCCAGGCATATAGGCCCAATACAAACCACGTACATACTCGCGCCACCCAATGATCTGTCGGATAAAACCTTCGACTGCGTTGATTGGCGCGCAACCCCTTTGAAACGCATCTTCGGCGGCACGACAGACCTCCATCGGACTTAGAAGGCCTAGATTGAGACTTGTCGAAACTAGGCTATGAAATAAAGTATCCTTGCCGCGGACCATCGCGTCCTGAAAGTCTCCAAAAGACGCGAGACGCTCGTTAATAAAGTGGTCGAGCATCGTGAGCGCTTGTTCCCGGGTCACTGGCCACATAAAGCGATCTGCATCCAAATCCCCAAAATGATCAGGAAACCGGTCATTTACAAGCTCAATAACTTCTTGCGTAATCGGGTCCAGAGACCACGAAGGAGGCCGCGGTGTCTGTCTTTGATCAAGAGGCTTTCGATTATCATGATCGAAGTTCCACTGCCCGCCCACAGGATCTTTTCCTTCCATCAAGAGACCGGTCGATTGTCGGATCTTCCGATAAAAGTGCTCCATCCGCGGCTGTTTCCGGCCATTCAGGAAGTCCTCAAACTCTTTTCGAGAACACAGGAATCGATCATCTGGCACGAGCTCAAACGGTACCGTCATCTGAGCGACTAACGATTCAAGGTCCTGTTCCAGCCGCCATTCACCGGGCTCGGTCACGTACCAAGCATCGAATTGATATTTATCTTGAGCTCGATGAACCTCAGAGACCAGGCTTTGGGTATTTGCGGGATCGTTGAGTTTGACGTAGCTCACGCGACGCCCTGAGCGGGTTAAGGCTTCAGCGAAATGACGCATCGCACTGAAGACGAGAGTAATTTTTTGCTTGTGGTGCTTGACATATGAAGCCTCCGACCAAACCTCTGCCATTAGAACAACGTCTTCAGGCTCAAGAAGGTTCAGTGACGACAAGCTGTCTGATAACTGGTCTCCAAGGACGAGGCAACAACGAGCCAAAGATGTACTCCTGTAACAACGAGGGTGACATCCATGAACCTCAAGAAACTCAGCATCCATTGCTTAACAGTGGTGATCAGCATGACGACTTTAAAGGCCAACGCGAACTGCGCATCTCTCCTCGACCATTCGGTTCGGCAACTTGCCGGAGACCGAACCGATCGCTTGTGCGAGGTCTATCAAGGTCAGGTGGTGATGATTGTTAACACCGCATCGAAATGTGGTTTTACTCCTCAATTTGATGGTCTTGAGGCTTTGTACAAAAACTATAGAGATCAGGGTTTTACTGTACTCGGTTTTCCTTCACAAGATTTTGGAAATCAAGAGTACGGGACCGAGGCAGAGACCGCGGATTTTTGCCGGCTAACTTACGGTGTCCAATTTCCGATGTATGCCACGACGCATGCTAAGAAAGGTAAAGCAAGCCCACTATTTAGGGGGCTCGCAGAAGCTGCCGACGGTGATTATCCGTCTTGGAACTTTCACAAATATATTCTCGATCGTGACGGACAGCTGGTTGGCAGCTTTGGCTCGTTCACTGGTCCTACATCTCGGCGGATCGCACGAGTGATTGAGGACGCTCTCTGACGAATCAATGCGGGTGTTCTGCGCCCGCATAGCCGTCGCGGCGTGCCGATAGGGTAATCGATACTGAGTCTGAAAAGCGTAATGCGCGTGGCTTATCGACGGTTACATCTGCCCACATCACCTGAGGGTCTTCCATCACCAACGAAAGAAGCTCGTCTGTCATCCTCTCAAGCAGCAGGAACCGATTCGATTCCACGTGCTGGATGACTTTTTTAGTAATAGTTCGGTAGTTTAGGGCTTCATCGATGTCGTTGAATGATACCGCTTTTTCAGCGTGGTAATGGATCCGGATATTAATAACTACATCTTGCTGATTCTTCTTTTCATCATCGTTTATCCCGATGTAAGTTCGCAGCCTCAGGTCTTGGATGTGGATTTTTGCGACTTGTTCCCGGTGAAATTCTTTCATCATGATTTACCGATCAAACGCAAGAACTCACTACGCGTCGCTTGGTGTTCCCTAAAATCACCCAGCATCACTGACGAGGCCATGGTTGAATTTTGCTTCTCAACACCGCGCATCATCATACAAAAATGCCGTGCCTCGATAACGACACCCACGCCACGCGCACCCGTCACCTCTTGAATAGCAAGCGCTATCTCCCGTGTCAGGTTCTCCTGAATCTGTAAACGTCTGGCGAACATATCAGCAATACGGGCGAACTTTGACAGCCCCAGCACTTTACCGTTGGGTAAATAGCCGATATGGCACCGCCCCGCAAACGGTAACATGTGATGTTCACACATGGAGTACAACTCGACGTCCCGAACAACGACCATTTCATCGTTCTCAGACTCAAATACGGCTCTGTTCACGACAGTTTCGAGATCCTGCCGATAACCTGAGGTCAGAAATTCAAGCGCTTTTGCGGCGCGCTTTGGAGTATCCAGAAGCCCTTCCCGCTCAGGATCTTCACCAATGGCTACGATCGCGTTACGGTAGGATTCAGTCAGTGAATCAATCATGGGGTCTCCACTTTTTTATTTAGGCCGTCAGCATTTCAAGGAATAACCGGGTACCATTCCAAGCTCACGGACGAAATGATGCCCTAATACCTATGGTCCCTTTGGAAGAAAACAATAAATCTAAAATAATTTGCGGGAAATTGCTCGTCGCGACTACTGCAATGGTAGCCACAACCTGGATCGCGGCACATTTTTTAGACCTCTCAGGCGTGGTCGCTGCACTTGCTTCCCTCCCAGCGCAGACCGCGGTTGTGGTTTTCTCGCTAGGAGCCACCAGTTGGGTCTTACGCGGGCTGCGTACGTGGATGTTATTCGAACAACTGTCGTTGAAGGAAGCACTCGGTGTGAGCTTTGTACATAACACCGCGAATAACCTCGCACCGATGCGGCTCGGCGAGCTAGCGCTTCCAATACTCGCGCGCTGGCTCGGGAATGTTGAATTTTCAGTCGGGCTGACCAGTCTTCTCTGGGTGCGATTCTTAGATCTGATTAGTCTTGTTGGAATCAGTATTTGCATCATTTTTCTGCCAACCACCGGGGCTATCATGCTCGCATTACTCGCCGCCTTCGTGTTTCTCGTACCGCTGCTGATCGCTATCGTCATTCCTAGAACACAGCAGATCCGATTGCCCCAGATTCTTGAACAGGCTCGTGATCAGTTAATATATGAGGCACAAGCGGGAACCCGCCTGCACCGCTTATGGCGACTGACGATTCTCGCCTGGCTATCAAAAATTTTGGGGATGTGTGTACTGCTCGCTACTCTTTCGGGTATCCCTGTGGCCGATGTGATCACAACCATTTTGGGCGCAGAATTATCGTCCATCCTACCTATCCATGGGCTCGCTGGAGCAGGTAGCTATGAGGCGGGCGGTGTAATCGGCTCGGCTCTCACGGGAGTTCCACCAATCATTGCTCTAGAAATGACAATTCAGCTACATATTTACGTACTGAGTCTGACCGCCGTCTTCGGTATACTCGGGTGCTCATTGCTTTTGAAACGGACTTTAAATGGCTAACACCTTGCCCCGTCTGTCAGTTGTCATTCCCCTATACAAGGAAGAAGACAACGTCGAACATCTGGTCACTGAATTGCACACCGTGCTTGAGACCTATCCAGGCGAGTTCGAATTAGTCTTAGTCGACGATGGCAGCACAGATCGCACTCGCGAAAGGCTACTTGATGCGCGGACCCATCGTGGAGAGCACATCATGGTGATCTCACACCGACGCAATCTTGGTCAGACGCAGGCTATGCAAACTGGTCTTCAAGCCGCCCGTGGAGACGTCATCGCGTTTATGGATGGCGATCTGCAAAACGATCCGGCCGATATCCCAGCAATGGTCGAAAAACTCGAAACAGATCACCTAGATCTCTTGTGTGGTTGGAGAAAAAATCGTCAGGACACCCTCGACCGTACACTTCCATCGCGTGTTGCTAATTGGCTCATTGGACGTGTTTCTGGCGTTGCCCTACACGACTATGGATGCAGCCTAAAGGTTGGGCGACGGGATGTACTGGAGGGACTCGACCTCCGCGGTGAGATGCATCGATTCATTCCGCTTTGGGTTGCCAACCTGACCCATCCTAGCCGTATCGCGGAAATCCCGGTGAATCACCGCGCAAGGGTTGCCGGGACCTCCAAATATGGTATCTCTAGAACACCCCGCGTCATTCTTGATTTATTAGCTGCATGGTTCTTCCTGCGATTCAAAGAGCGACCGGGACACTTCTTTGGTGTTGCTGGTTTGATCACCGGCGGACTCGGAGGGATAGCTCTTGCCTATCTTGCGGTCATAAAACTTTTTGGGGTGGATATTGGAAATCGTCCGTTACTTATTACGGGCGTGTTACTCGCGTTGGCTGGGCTCCAATTGATCACCACCGGGTTAGTCGCAGAAATGCTCACCCGCTTGAGAAGTCGCTCACAGCCGCCGCTGACCAAGCATACTAATGACGTGAGTTGGACTAAAGGATCTAATGATCGCTCTGGATAAGCTCGACTGGCGATTATTCCTCTGCCTTTTAGCCCTAGGACTCGTAGGAACCTGGGTCCCACTCTTCGATCTTGATGAGGGCGCGTTCCTTGAGGCTACCCGTGAGCTGTTAAGTGGTGGTCATTGGGCCGCGACAACCCTAGACGGCGAACCGCGATACGATAAGCCAATCCTTTCATACTGGCTCCAGGCGCTCTCTCTCAAGGCCTTTGGTTGGCTAAGTCCCGTTATCCCTGTTGAAATGATTGGTCGGCTCCCGTCAGTAACGGCCGGAGCACTGTGGGCTGTAGTCCTTGGTCGGTTCAGCGCGGAAATTTCTAAGAAGCCGGTACTCGGTGTTTTTGTCGCCTTCGCTCTAGCAACCACCCTCGGTACTTTAGTCATCGCACGAGCGGCAACCGCAGATGCAATTTTAAATCTGTGGCTCGCACTTCTTTTCACAGACATTGCTCGTTATATCCAGAAACCACGTGACTCGATCAGGCTGCGAGTCTTCTTGTGGCTAGGTCTTGGGATCCTGACAAAGGGCCCTGTGGCTGTCTTAATCCCAGCCGGTGCATTTTTCTTGTGGGTTTTGGTATCCAACCAGTGGCACGTTCTTTGGCAAGCGCTCGCATCGTGGCGTGCGTGGGTATTGCTTGCTGCCTTACTGACACCATGGCTACTGGGGGTCTATGATGCGCAAGGCATTGCTTTTTTCGAAAATTTTATTGTGCACCATAACATTGAACGCTTTTCTGGAAACTTACACGGACACGGCGGGTACCCGCTGTATTATGTATTTGTGATGCCCCTGGTCCTTCTGCCGTATAGCGGTCTCGTTTTGGCGATTCTGTGGAGAATTCGTGAGTTTTGGACATGCCCGGTTAACCGGTTCGGCCTCATTTGGATCGGATTCGTGGTGTTTTTAGTCTCATTCTCTGGAACACAGCTACCGCATTATATTCTGTACTCGACGGCTCCACTCTTTGTCCTGTATGCCCGGATTCTTCCATCATTATCTTCGCGGGTTTGGGCCCTACCTGGACTATTTATCCCCGCGCTAATTCTCGGGCTTAGCCTGCTCGATCAATGGATCCCAGAACCGAATCATCTTAGAGACCAGGAACAACTACTTCTGCTGGTCCAACTGATTAATCATTGGTGGTTACCTCTCACATTTTCGGCGGTCAGCCTTAGCCTCTTATCTATAGTTGCTCTGCTTATCCCGTGGTGGAGCTTAAGCCAACGACTGGTTGCCCTGGGTGGCGTTCAATTCGCGTGTATCGCGCTAATTGTGTTACCTATCCTCTCGGAGGCGAGACAGCGGCCGTTAAAAGAGGCTGCACTGATTGCCAAAGAGGCCCAGGCCGACGTTGTATCCCAAGGGGTGCGGATGCCCAGCTTTTCATTTTACCGGGGGGCTATCACACTTGAAAAAACACCAATTCAAGGTCAATGGGTTCTCATTTCGGTTAGCCGGATTCACGAACTTAAAGCGCTACAGATTCCGTTTGAGGTTAAGGCAGCCGGGGCAGGCTGGCGGCTCATCGCCCTGCCCGAACCCGAGGTAATTTAGTCCTCCTGTTTCAACTTGAGGCTCGCAGAGTTAATACAATAACGGAGTCCTGTCGGTGGTGGGCCATCGCTGAAAACATGACCTAAGTGAGCGTCGCATATATGACAGGTCACTTCTGTACGCGGCATAAAGAAAATGGAACGATCATCATGTTCACCAATCACGTCTGTATTGATTGGCCGGAAAAAGCTTGGCCAACCCGACCCCGAATCGAACTTATGCTCCGAGTCAAATAAAGGGGTATCGCAACAAACACAATGATACACACCAGGTGTTTTGAGGTCGTGATACTCGTTATCGAAGGGTGTTTCTGTGCCTTTTAGACGCGTCACCCGATACGACTCATTAGATAACTGAGATTTCCACTCTGCGTCCGATTTTTTTACCTTTTTTCGTGCATTCACAACTTGAAGTCCCAATGAAAACCAATATTCTCTACTAAACTGAAACTGCGCTAAGAGAGGCCTATATGTTACGGATAGCGTTATTCCTTCTGACTAACCTCGCCATTGTGATTGTAGCGAGCATCACCCTCAGCCTTCTTGGCTTTGAAGGATATCTGGCAGCGAATGGTGTGGATTTAAACCTCTCAAGCCTTTTAGTGTTCTGTTTTGTTTTTGGTATGGCCGGTAGCGTAGTCAGCCTTCTCCTGTCGAAGAAAATGGCAAAGATGGGCACGGGTACACAAATTATTGAACAGCCAAGGAACGCAGACGAGAAGTGGCTGATTGAAACGGTCACCGAACTCGCCAGAGATGCAGGGATTGGGATGCCCGAGGTTGGAATTTTCNAGAGTCAAGCCAGTAACGCGTTCGCNACAGGATGGAATCGGAATAACGCGTTGGTGGCTGTTAGCACAGGGCTGTTGAGTCGTTTCAGTCGTGATGAGGCGCGGGCTGTAATGGCCCATGAAATTGGCCACGTCGCGAACGGGGACATGATCACTCTCGCCCTGATCCAGGGCGTTGTGAATACCTTTGTTATGTTCTTCTCTCGTGTTATCGGACATACCATTGATCGCGTTGTCTTCAAGACCGAGCGTGGTCATGGTCTTGCCTTCTATATCACAACCTTTGTGGCTGAAATTATTCTGGGCGTACTGGCGTCGATGATTGTATTCTGGTTTTCACGTCAGAGAGAATTTAGAGCAGATGCAGCCGGTGCGCAGTTAGCCGGAGCCCCAGCAATGATTGGCGCGCTAGAGAGATTACGTGCTGAGCAAGGGGCTCCATCAGAGCTGCCAGATTCCATGGTGGCTTTTGGAATCCGCACCGGGGGTAACAGCATGATGCGCTTGTTCACGACACACCCTCCTCTAGAAGAGCGCATCAATGCGCTTAAAGCTGCCCGCTATTGAGTTAGCAAGTGAGCGCGGAGAGACCGCGCTCACAGTCTTGGATCAGATCATCAACAGACTCAAGCCCAACAGCGATTCGAATCATGTTTTCAGGAATACCCATTAGTTTACGGTCAGCTTGATCGAGTCGACCGTGCGTGCTCGTCGCGGGATGACATACTGTCGTTTTCACATCACCCAGATTTGCAGTTAACGACATGACACAGGTCGCGTTTAAGAACGACCACGCATCATCGCGAGAACCATCTTTCAATGTGAAGCTCAATACGCCACCGCCTGCCTTCATTTGAAGGTCGACCAACTGCTTCTGAGGATGAGAATTTAACCCGGCATAATTCACCCGCTCGATTTGCGGCTGCTGTTCAAGCCACTTGGCAAGCAAAAGAGCCTTCTCGCTATGCGCTTTCATACGAATATCAAGGGTCTCAAGGCCTTTCGAAAAAATCCACGCATTAAAAGCACTCATGGTAACGCCGCCTGAGCGAATGAATGACGTAACAGGTTCAATTAAATCGGCCCGGCCTAATACTGCACCACCAAGAACACGACCCTGACCATCTAAGTATTTCGTCGCCGAGTGGATTACTAAATCGGCGCCGAGGCTAAGTGGTTTCTGCAAAACCGGCGTCATGAAGCAGTTATCAACTACAAACAGACAATCGTGTGCGCGGCATAGATCTGATAAGGCTTGGATATCAATGATTTCAATCGTCGGATTCGATGGCGTTTCACAGTAGGCGAGCCTCGCGGGCCGTGCCAACGCTTTTTCCCAGGCATCCAAATCAGTTATGGAGACAAGTTCGATCTCGAGGCCATATTTGATGAAAAAATTCTTCACCAGATTAAGAGTCGCCCCGAAGACACCAGTCGAAATCAATACACGGTCACCTGCCTGACAATGTGCCATCAACGTTGAAAGTATTGCCCCCATACCGGAGGCCGCAGCTTCACATGATTCAGCACCCTCAAGCACGGCCAGACGCCTACAAAAGCCGTCAACGGTTGGGTTATCTACTCGCGCATAAACTGAGAGTCCTGAGTTGTTTACAAAGGCATCCGCCATGGTCGCGGCGTCGGGGAATACAAAACTTGAGGTCGTAAAGATGGGTTCCGAATGCTCGCGTTCAGCTGTCCGATCTAAACCTATGCGGATGGCTCGAGTCTCTTCAGAAAGTTCAGAAACAAGCGTGGCNAGTCGTTGATCGCGATCCATCACGAGGCATCAGCCCGAAGATCCAAGCAGGCATCTTCTGAATCTGTTTGTGCTTCTCGCCTAGCAACGTCATTGCGCCTTTCCGCAAGCGCCTCAAGATATGCGTCATCGATCTCTTTAGTGATGTAGCAAGCGGAGAAGACGGAATCCTCGAATGATTTCAGATCAGGATTCAGTTCGCGGACCGCATCAACCAGATCATCCAGATCCTGGTAAATTAAACCATCAGCACCTATTAGTTGATTGATCTCTTGCGCACTCCGACCGTGCGCAATCAATTCGCTAGCTGCCGGCATATCAATACCGTAAACGTTTGGAGATACCACAGCGGGCGCGGCCGATGCAAAGTAAACTTTTTTCGCGCCAGCATCACGGGCCATTTCAACGATTTGATGGCACGTCGTCCCGCGCACTATGGAGTCGTCCACAAGCAAAACGTTCCGGTCCTTAAACTCCTGGACGACTGGATTCAGCTTCTGTCGAACGGATTTTTGACGTTCAGTCTGACCAGGCATGATAAATGTTCGACCAATATAACGATTTTTTATAAACCCTTCACGGAACAAAACCCCCAACTTCTGAGCAACTTCAAGCGCGCTTGTCCGGCTCGTGTCTGGAATAGGGATCACCACATCAATATCATGATACGGCATTTCCTTCAGGATCTTATCAGCTAGCTTACGGCCCATATTGATTCGAGCTTTATACACAGACACCCCGTCTATGACAGAGTCAGGACGCGACAGATATACGTATTCAAAAAGACAGGGATGCGACTCTTGATTACCAGCGCATAGTTTGCGATGCAGATGCCCCTCGCTATCTATAAAAGCTGCCTCTCCCGGCGCGAGATCGTCAATCAACACAAAGCCCGCACAATCAAGCGCCACTGATTCACTAGAAATCATGTATTCGACGCCCTGATCAGTCTTACGCTGTCCGATACAGATAGGCCGAATACCGTGTGGATCACGGAATCCTAAAATCCCGTGACCATTAATCAGAGCAACCACGCCATACGCACCCCGACACCGCCGATGAACGCCCTCAACGGCTACAAAAAAGTCATCTGGTGTTGGCTTAAAATTCCCGCGTTCTTCGAGCTCATGCGCAAAAATATTAAGCAACACCTCAGAGTCGCTGTCGGTGTTGATGTGACGCATATCCTCCTCAAACAGCTCCTTCATGAGGCCTGCTGTATTGGTTAAGTTACCGTTATGCGCCAAGCTGATTCCGTAGGGACTGTTGACATAGAAGGGCTGGGCTTCGGCAGACGAGCTCGTTCCTGCTGTCGGATAGCGAACATGTCCAATTCCCATATTACCGACCAGGTATTGCATATGACGCATCCTAAAAACGTCACGTACAAGACCATTGTCTTTACGGAGATGAAATTTACCGTTGGCTGAGGTCACCATGCCGGCCGCATCTTGGCCTCGGTGCTGCAGGACAGTAAGCGCATCGAATAACGCTTGATTCACGTTACCGCGACCGAATATACCAACCACTCCACACATGATAGAAATCCCTNTCGTCAGCTAATAGACGGTTTAAAACCAGAGGCCGACAGTTGCTCCAAGGCCCATTGAGCCACAGTCTCAAAATGAGGCACAAGGGATGCAGTAGTGTACCAACTGTCATTCACCAATGGGGTTAGATTCAACAGCCCAATCACCACAGTAACAATCAATGCACCTCGTGCAAAACCGAAAACCATTCCCAGGACCCGATCCGTCGATGATAAGCCTGTAGCATCGATTAAAGCACTTAGGAAAAATCCAAGGGCAGCGCCTACCAACAAGGTCCCAACAAATAGGGCAGCGAAGGCGGCGATTGAGCGCATTAGCGAATCAACAATTTGTGTTTCTAGTAATTGGTCCATAGGACTGTGAAACTGGCGCGCAACTACGAACGCGGCGATCCAAGTACCGAGGCTCAGTGCTTCTTTGAAAAAACCGCGACGCAAACTCATCAGTGTAGAGATCACCAGCAACGCTATAATAGCCCAGTCAAATGGAGCCAGATCAACGCCGACATTGACCTGCTCAGTCATGTCTGGCCGTGCTCACGCACGTCATATTGTTCTATTTGCGCCTTGAGCGATAGCTCCGTCTGAATTGTCCTTGAGGCAGCTTCAGCTGTTGCACGATCAAGCAATGGTCCAACATATACCCGTGTTAACGATTCTTCGGTACGTAAATACACCCGTCCTACATCGAGAACTTCAAGTTTTGTTTGAAGCGCTTTTGCGTTTTCTCGATTTTTAAATGCACCAACCTGAAGAATAAAACTNGCCTGAGATTCATCACCCACAGGAGCACTCATCAGTGCGTCAAGTTTGTCACGACTCGCGGTCAAGGTTTCTTNATCAATGAATGATGGAGCTGATGATTGCGAGACGATTGGTGGAGGATCTGGCAGCCGCTTGAGTCGGGTTCCNTCCTCTCGAATTGACTCAAAACGCGGTGTCAAAAACCAAGGCAGAACAAGTGCCGCTAAGGCAAACAGGGTCGCCGCACCGATCCACTGATGCTTGCGCCGATGGGGGTTTGGAGTTCTTTGCGTTTGTTCAGTTGAAGAGGTCATGCTTAAGTGCGTCTGCCACTAATACAAAGGATCCAATGATCAGTACATGGTCATCCAAATTGAGTTCAGAAGGAAGCTCCCTCATAGCGCAGGCAAGTGTAGCAAAACTCCGCCAATACGTCTGTCCAAAAAGTAACGACCACGACGTCNCAAGCGCGTCGACAGTCCGTCCCCGTGATCCTTCNACTCCGACCAACGCAACGCGCTCAGTATAAGCTCTCAAAATTGGGAGCATCGAATCGATGTCTTTGTCGCCCAAAGCACCAAAAATGACAACTCGTCGCGACCTCGGAATGAGTGGTCTGAGCGACCGTGTTACGAACTCACATGCTAGAGAGTTGTGGCCCACATCGAGGATGTAATTTCGGCCACCAATTTGGTGTCGCGACATCCGCCCCATCATCACGGCTTGATTTAAGACGTCTTCCTGTAATTGTGAAGTGATGTGTCCAAGAGCATCCATGGCGAGACAAGCGAGTGCTATAGAGGGTTTTGGCAAATACACACCTGTAACGTCTAGCATCAGTCCAGATACAGGTAACGCAACCGTACGACCGTCAAAAGCCTCATCAAGCCAAGACAATTCAGCACCGTAGCGCTGGGACTCGATTTGCAAAGTGTGCCGGACGTTCGATGCGGCAGAAAAGGTTTGTATTCCGTGACGCATCACGCCAGCTTTTTCAGATGCTATAGCCTCTAGAGAATCTCCCAAATACGCCTGATGATCAAGGCCGATGGACGTTATCAGAGATACATCTGGATCAATAATATTCACCGCATCAAGACGACCACCAAGCCCTATCTCTAGAATCCACAGATCCAACTGAGCTTCATCGAATAGGTCGAAACACGCTAGCGTCAAAAACTCAAAGTAGGTTAAAAACACGCCGGATTGAGCGGCCTCCACTGTTTCGAAGGCTCTAACCAACTGGTTATCAGACACCATCTGACCATTGATCCGGATTCGCTCATGAATCCGATGAATGTGCGGAGAGGTGTATTGCCCGTAGGAGAGCCCGCCGTGATTCGCAATCACTCCGGCCACTTCGACGGTTGAACCCTTACCGTTGGTTCCAGCGACCGTAATAACTTGCGATGGACCAGAACGTTTGATTCGCGACCATACCTCTCCTACGCGATCAAGGCCTAATTCGACATGGGAAGGAGGGGAGAGTGTCTCGAGATGACGCTCCCACTGAGGCAAGGTTCTCAATGGCTCAAACGAGATAAGATCCGCGCAATCGTGTCTCGCATCTCTGGACGCGGAACGATCATATCCACGGTGCCGTGCTCCAAAAGAAACTCCGCGCGCTGGAAACCCTCTGGCAGCGTCTCGCGGACTGTCTGTTCAATCACCCGGGGTCCAGCAAAACCAACCAATGCTCTTGGCTCTGCAATATTCAGGTCACCAAGCATCGCAAAAGAGGCCGATACGCCACCAAAGACCGGGTCTGTTAATACCGAAATATAGGGGATTCCTCGTTCACGCATTTTTTCGAGTACGGCAGAGGTCCGTGCCATTTGCATTAATGATAGCAATGCTTCCTGCATACGAGCNCCACCAGAGGCAGAGAAACAGACTAGAGGGATACTTTTCTCTATGCATAGTTCAGCGGCCCGAACAAATTTCTCACCAACAACCGTTCCCATCGAGCCGCCCATAAACGCAAACTCAAAAGCGACAGAAACGAGAGGCCTTGATCTCAGCGTTCCTTCGATGACAATCAATGCATCATCCTCGCCTGTGGCCTTTTGTGCCTGAGCAATCCGGTCTTTGTATTTTTTCTGATCTCTAAATTTTAGACGGTCATCAGCGACTAACTCTTTAAAAAGCTCAAGCTGTGAGCCTTGGTCAAGAAAACCTNTCAAGCGTGCCCTGGCACCAAGTCGACCATGATGACCGCACTTCGGACATACGCTTTGGTTTCTCTCAAGTTCTGGCTGGTATAAGACCGCCTCGCAAGCGCCACACTTTGACCACAACCCATCAGGAACACTAGCTTTACGCTCGACTGTTTTCGTCCGAACGACGGTTGGAACAATTTTGTCGAGCCAGTTGCTCATGCCCTCTCCCTGCGACTACGCAATAGCATCCATCGCCACGCGCATCGGCTTTATAATCGACTGCAAGGCCTCTGGAATCTTCGCCGTATCGTTAACCAACGCCTCAATCTGACTCACAAGAACGGTCCCGACAATACTTCCATCGGCGGTAGAAGAAATAACGGCCGCATCCTCGGCGGTACGAATACCGAAGCCCACACAGATGGGAACAGAAACGTGCTGACGGATGTGCTCTATCCGTTCTTTTACATTAGCTGTATCGAGCTTTGATGACCCCGTAATTCCCTTTAATGAAACGTAATAGAGATAACCTGAAGTTGATTGACCAATTGTTGCCAAGCGCGCGTCTGTGGTTGTCGGTGCCGCTAGATAGATGAGATCGAGGTTGCGTATTTTAGCTGCCCTCACTAACGAATCCTCCTCCTCGGGTGGCATGTCCACAATGAGGAGTCCGTCGACCCCAGAGGCCTGACATGCGTCACAAAATGCAACTTCACCCATAGCGATCACAGGGTTGAGGTAACCCATCAGAACGATGGGGGTCTGTTGATCATTCTGCCGAAACTCAGACACGGCATCCAGAACACCGCGAAGAGTCATGCCGCCAGCGATCGCGCGCTCTGCGCCACGCTGATTCACAGGCCCATCGGCAAATGGATCCGAAAATGGCATGCCAAGCTCAATAATATCAGCCCCAGCCTCGACCATGGCATGCATAGCAGGCACAGTTACATTTGGCGACGGATCACCTGCAACGATGTATGGAATAAGCGCTTTACGGCCAGTTGCTTTCAATGCGGCCATGCGCTGTTCGATACGGTTACCACTCATGTAAGCGATATCCCTTCCAGTTTAGCAACAGTAAAAATATCTTTATCTCCACGACCTGACATATTACAAACGACGGTTTGATCCTGATGCATAGAGGCTGCCAATTTCTTGGTGTATGCCAATGCATGCGCGGTCTCGAGAGCTGGAATAATGCCCTCGACCTGCGATACCTCATGAAATGCCGCCAGGGCCTCGTCGTCAGTTGCGCCAACATAGTTCGCCCGACCAATGTCTTTCAGGTAGGCGTGTTCGGGACCAACGCCGGGATAATCAAGACCCGCCGATACAGAGTGTGTATGTGCGATTTGACCATCACTATTATCCATCAGATACGTTTTCGCACCGTGCAACACACCGGGACGACCTGAACACAATGGTGCTGCATGCTCGTTGGTCGACAGCCCTCGACCCGCCGCCTCGACGCCATAAATGGCCACTTCAGTATCTTTCAAGAACGGATAGAACAACCCAATCGCATTCGATCCACCACCAACACACGCCACCAAAGCATCTGGGTACCGATCGAATAATTCTTTTGATTGCCACTTCACCTCACGCCCAACAACGGCGTTGAAATCACGCACTAACTGAGGATAGGGTGCGGGACCCGCTACAGTACCAATGATATAAAACGTATCATCTACGTTCGTCACCCAATCGCGCATCGCTTCGTTTAATGCGTCCTTTAGCGTGCGTGACCCAGATTCTACAGGGACCACTTTTGCACCCAATAATTTCATGCGGTAGACGTTTGGTGACTGACGTTCAATATCATCAGCACCCATGTAGACAACGCACTCAAGGCCAAGTCGCGCGGCTACAGTTGCTGACGCAACTCCATGCTGGCCGGCTCCGGTCTCTGCAATCACTCGAGGCTTACCTGAATACTTCGCCAAAAGCGCCTGACCGATGGTGTTGTTTACTTTGTGCGCGCCCGTATGGTTCAGATCTTCTCGCTTGAAGTAAATTTGTGCTCCACCAATGGCCTTTGACCAACGTTCCGCGTAATACAATGGAGACGGACGTCCAACGAAAGAGGCCAAGTCCGCATCGAATTCTCTCTGGAAGTCAGGGTCATTTTTCAGTTTCTGATAATTGTAATCGAGCTCACCGAGAGCCGCCATCAGGGTCTCAGAAACATAGCGCCCACCATAGGTNCCAAAATGTCCTCCGGTATCTGGCTCATAATCCAGTGACCGTAATTCGTGTTCTGTAAGTGTCATATTGTTCTCAGATTAATTTCGACACGCATCCATAAAGCGCGCCATCTTATCAGGATCCTTGCGTCCCGGCTTGCTTTCGATGCCGCCACTAACATCCAAAGCCCAGGGTGCGACTTGCTCAATCGCGTCCTTCGCATTGTCCGGGGTCAGTCCACCGGCAAGTATAATTGGGGCATAAGAACGAGGAATCAGTCCCCAGTCGAAGCGTTCTCCGGTTCCGCCTGGTTGCCCTTTTACATAAGCATCCAGCAAGAACCCGGACGCATTCGGGTAACAATCCATCGCCCCACGAATATCCATATCCTGCTGCACGCGGAATGCCTTGATATAGGGTAATCCAACAGAATCACAAAATTCAGGACTCTCCTCGCCATGATATTGGATCAAATTGAGCCGTGCGATCTCAAATATACGTTTAATGGTCTCCGCATTCTCGTTGACGAACAAGCCTACCCGAGTCAAGAATGCGGGTACCGCACGGGTTAGGGTCGCTGCATCTTCGGGCGCCANGCAACGCGAGCTTGGTTCATAGAATACAAACCCCAACGCATCAACCCCTAAGGCNACCGCTTCAGCGATATCATCCTTGTGCCTGAGCCCACAAAATTTTACTCGCGTCATGCCACACACTCTAACGGATCTGTACGTAAGATGTCTCTGGCTATCTGTGGAATTCTTACGGTTTCGGGCAGACCAAAACGTTCATCGTACGTTGGGCCTAAAAAATATAGCCCATGAGGTGGTGCGGTCACACCTCCCTCTGTTCGATCTTTTGACTCAAGGACCTGTTTCGCCCAACTCGCTGGTGCTTCGCCCGCACCAACCGCTGACAGTACGCCAATAATATTCCGCACCATATTTTGTAGAAATCCATTTGCCTCAACATGTACCGCGATTAATCCATCGTGTTGATGTAGGCTCAAACGACTGAGGGTTCGCACTGATGTTTTTGCCTGACATTGCGCCGACCGATATGCGCTGAAATCATGCGTACCGATCAAATACCTCCCGGCTTCCGCCATTAGTTGCGGATCCAGTTGTTTGTGTGTGATCGTGACTGATTTATGCATTAGCGCACTACGAAATGACGACACACGAATGAGATAGACATACTGTCTCGAAAGTGCGCCAAAACGTGCGTGAAATTCAGGATTAACCTGGCGCGCCCAAGACATCGAAATATCTTTCGGTAATTGCGTATTCACCCCCATCACCCAGTTATAGGGGTCGCGGCTAACGACGGTATCAAAATGACAGATCTGTGAACTTGCATGTACCCCAGAGTCTGTGCGTCCAGCACAGGTTACAGAGACGGTTCCGTCTGCAATTTTTGATAGCGCTTTTTCGACTTCAGTTTGCACAACCCGAGCGTCGTGTTTTTGTGCCTGCCAACCGCGATATCTTGAGCCGTCGTACTCAAGAGAAATCGCTATTCGAGTAGAATTTACTTTAACTTCGGTGAACATCAAGAAGAGCGCGAGCCTTAGCAGCGCTCGCTTGATCCGGAGACACCGAGACCCGCTCCAGAAGATCTATGGCCGTCTGCATCATACCCATGTCTATATAGTTTTTAGCCAGCTCCAATTGATGGGAAGCAACATCAGCCTCATCATCTGGATCCTCTCCCCATTCAGGGTGTTGATTCAATGTATCCGCTGAAAACGCGTCAATTAACGCATCATCACCAGCGCTGTAGAGTCCTTCCGCCTCTCTATACTTTTCGGGGTCTTCGATTTTTGATTTCAACTGTTCGATCGCCGACTCAAGCGCTTCCGGGTTGTCTTCAGCATAATTAGGCTGCGAACTCAATTGAGAATCTTTAACGATCAGCCCAGCCGGCTCCGGTATCCGAGGTGATACTGCGTGGTCAGAATCATCTTTTACGGAGCTCTTGCCGCCAAAGACGCGTAAACCGATCAATATGACCACCGCCAACGCTGCAAGAGTCAACACACCTTTGCCGGTTTCCGTGCCAATAAATGCCTCAATTTTTGCGCGAGTTGGCATCCATTCATCTGTAGATTCAGATTGGGTTGTCACCTTATCCAGTTCAGGCAATGGAAGAGAAAGTGTCTCCTTAGTGGATTGAGCCTCGTTCGCGATCGCCTCAACTTTTACATCCATCGCGTCGAGTTTGTTCTCCAGAGTCGTAATTTTCTCAATGAGTTTCGTCACTTCAGGATTTATCGCTGTGGTCACCTTCGGAGTCTCGACCACCGATCCTAACTCCTCCGCAACTGCTACAGGAGCCTGTTGTTCAGGTTCAGGTTCAGGTTCAGGTTCAGGTTCAGGTTCAGGTTCAGGTTCAGGTTCAGGTTCAGGTTCAGGTTCAGGAGGCACATCGACCACAGTCTCACGAATCGACTTTGGTGCATCCTTGGTTACATTGTTTTCCGGTTGCTCGTTTGCTCGTTCCGATATCGCTGCAACCACGATCGATTTGAGCTGAGTGGTTCGTGGGAAGTCTTTCTTGGGGGCCTCCATATGCGTATCAAACCGTTTTTTAGCAGCAACAGCAGACTCTTGTCCCATCCTTTCCACACTCGGGACAATCAAATTTTTACCCTTCTCTAGCGCATTCGCATTGTTGTATTCGAATGCACCTGGATTCTCATCAAAGAGCGCCATCATGACCTGTTCGATCGTCAAATCTTTAGGCTGAACACGCTTCGCTAAGCGCCACAAGGTCGAACCATTTCGAATAGTTAAGATAGTGGGCTCATCTACTACTGGTTTATCTGCCTCTCGTTCAGGAGCTTTCACAGCCGCCACGATTTCGGGTGAATTTGACTTAACCACGGGTACTTGATCAGGAGAATCCTGAGCCAACTTTGACTTCGCTACTGGCTTTGGCCCGATACCCACAGACACAGGTATTAAAACTGGCCCATCTGGCGTGAATACTTCGACAAGCGTCGTGAGCTCTGGTCGCGTCCAAGCCGTCGCTGTTCTGANGACAAGTTCAACTCGTCGATTAGTCGAATCCATGGCGTACGTCAGTCCCGATAGGTACTCTGGACGATCAATACCGCGTGCTGTAAAGGCAGACTCAGATGCAAGCAAAGGAAACAGTTGCGTCGGCGTTACCGACCCAAGATTTGTCACTTCCAGCCTTACTTCCAAGGGTTCGCCTTGATGAGACACCGCGATGGGGCCTTTCCAATCAAATGCCGACGCCAGCATCGACCAGAAAAGGATTGGCAAAATACAGAGGCGCTTCATGAGTTTGTTCCTAATGCGCCTGCCAGGATACTCTTGGCTTCCTGTGCCCAGATTGTTTTCTCAAGGTCTGCCGTCACCATCATATGAACCCAGTCATCCGAAGCTTTTCGCGCAATTACTCGCATCTCCGCATCATGCTCTACTCGGCCTGAATCTGGAGAGATACTCATCCCCGCCACATAGGTATCAGTCGCTTTCCTCATAATTGAATCAATGGCTTTCGAGGCAGCCGCTTGCAGCCACAAACTCGCATGAACGGTGTAAAAAGAATCCGACTGCATGCGTTCGAGTGAAATAGCTGCGTTATGCAGTCCGTCTAGGCGCTGCAGCGCTTCGACCAACGCGGTCTCATCTAGGGTGCGCCCATTAAATGCGAGCGTACCCCCAAAGGGTTCGGGCACTGGATCACGTCCATTAAACAGCTGGGTCACCTGTCCCGCAAGCGCCTCGACACCCCTAGGTTTCTCGACTGCAGGCTCTCTTACCACGCCATGCACCGTAATAATTGATCCAGCATCAAGGTCACAAAATAATTGCTTTAACATCACAAAAAGCGAGAGTTTGGGTGCAAATACGACCGCATTACCGCTGTAGGTTTGATTAAGATCAAAAACGACGTCCGCTTCCGCTAAGTCCGCTTCACCATCAAGCTCAATGACGATTGTTCGTCCCTGAAAACGGCGCGCCTCACCGGCAGATTCCATAGAATCGACTAAACGCAGACGGTAATCGCCCTCAACTGCATGGATGACCTCAAGTATCGAGTCACAGAGACCTGATCCGGCGCCCGTAATAACCAGTTCGATCACTGAGTGTCCCTCAGAATCGAAAGCATCCGTTTTAATGGTTCAGCAGCACCCCACAGCAATTGATCACCAACGGTGAAGACATTTAGATACTCGGTTCCAAGATTCATTTTGCGAACACGTCCGACAGGAACTCGCAAGGTCCCTGTCACGGCTGCTGGCGTCAGTCTCTCCATTGAGTCTTGGCGCTCATTAGAAATCAGATCGGTCCATTCGGTTCCGTTAGCAAGAACGTCATTGATCTCATCNATGGACACATCACGTGTTAACTTTATGGTTAATGCCTGCGAATGACAGCGCATTGCGCCAATACGAACACAAGTTCCATCGATCGGNATTGGATTTGACTCNCGACCCAGGATCTTGTTGCACTCAGCCATCGCTTTCCACTCCTCACGGCTTTGACCGTTCTCGAGCTTAGTGTCGATCCACGGTAGAAGACTGCCCGCAAGCGGATAACCAAAATGTTGAGTTGGAATACCCTCACCACGAAGTGAATTTGTTACTTTGCGATCAATATCCAGAATTGCAGATGTTGGTGTTGCGAGCTCGGTAGCAACCTGAGACTCGAGGTATCCCATCTGAGACAAGAGTTCGCGCATGTTATTTGCACCCGCTCCACTGGCCGCTTGGTATGTCATTGCGGTTATCCACTCGACCCATCCNTGGNGAATCAAACTTCCCACCGCCATCAGCATCAGACTGACGGTGCAGTTTCCGCCGACGAAGTCCTTACGGCCCATGGTGAGTGCCTGATCGATGACGTCGCGGTTTACAGGATCCAATACGATCACACTGTCCGCTGCCATCCGAAGTGCAGATGCCGCGTCGATCCAATAGCCATTCCACCCTGATTCACGCAATGGGCCATAAACCTGTTTGGTATAGTCACCTCCTTGGCATGTCACAATCACTTCACAGCTTTCTAATGCGGCGGTCGACATCGCGTCTTGTAACGTTTTTTCCGTCGCCTCAGACGGTGCTTCGTGGCCCACCTGGGAGGTGGAGAAAAAAACCGACTCAATCCCCGTAAAACCCCCGTCAGCGCGCATCCGATCCATCAAGACCGAACCAACCATTCCGCGCCACCCTACAAAACCAACTCGCATCGTCATTCCTTAACCCAGTGCCTTAAGAACAGCTTCACCCATCGTCTGACATCCAATAATTTGCTCGCCTGATGCACCGGTCGCGATGTCTTGTGTTCTGAGCCCAGAAGCCAGCACAGATTTCACCGCATCATCAATCGCTTGGGCCGCTTTTGGGGCATTCAACGAGTGCAAGAGCATCATCGAGACTGACAAAATTGTCGCTAACGGATTCGCTAAATCTTGACCCGCGATGTCGGGGGCTGACCCATGACATGGCTCGTACAGCCCTTGCTTCTGCTCATTCAGGGACGCTGATGGGAGCATGCCGATGGACCCGGTGAGCATCGCCGCTGCATCCGAAAGAATGTCGCCAAACAAATTACCCGTGACCATAACNTCGAATTGTTTTGGCGCCCGGACAAGCTGCATGGCCGCGTTGTCGACATACATATGTGACAACTCAACTTCGGGATATTCGGAGCTCAGATGTCCCATGACCTCGCGCCAAAGAACGGTGACTTCAAGAACATTTGCCTTATCGACGGAGCAAAGTTTTTTATCCCNTGCCATTGCTGCGTCAAATGCGATTCGTCCGATCCTTTCGATTTCTGGCTCTGAGTAGCGGTCAGTGTTGTAGCCCACACGTCGACCAGGCTGACCCTCGATACCGCGAGGCTCACCGAAATAAATACCACCAATCAGTTCACGAACGATCAGTAGATCAAGTCCACTCACTATGTCCTCTTTCAAAGTTGAGGCAGACGCCAGCTCTGGATATAAGAGTGCTGGACGTAAGTTGGCAAAGAGATCCAACGCTGCACGAATCTTTAGCAGGCCCTTCTCTGGACGTTTGTCCATCGGCAGACTATCCCACTTCGGTCCACCCACAGCTCCCAAAAGAACAGAGTCTGCGTTTTTGGCTTTTGACAGTGTTTCTTCAGGAAGCGGCTCGCCTTTTGCATCAANNCCAGCGCCGCCAATGAGGCAGGTTTGTGTCGTAATTTGCAATGAGTATTTTTCGTTAATTCGATCGAGTACCCGACTAGCCTCAGCTATGATCTCAGGGCCAATTCCATCACCCGATAACAAGACAATATTTGGCATCAGTCGCCCTTAATCTCTGAATAACCATGGCGCGTCGACTAAACGCCTTGCTTCATAAGCCTTGATAGCGTCCACATCTTTGAGCGAGAGTCCAATCTCATCCAGCCCCTCTAACAAGCAAGTTTTTCTGAACGGATCGATTTCAAATGATGCGCTAAAACTGTTGGGGCCTTTAACTTCTTGTGATTGCAGGTCGATGTCGATCTCCACCGCCGACTCACCACTCGCCAGCTCGAATAACACATCCACATCCTTTTCGGCCAAGACCACGGGCAACAAACCATTCTTGAAACTGTTGTTGAAAAAAATGTCCGCAAATGACGGTGCGATTACGGCCTTAAAACCATACTCAAGGATTGCCCATGGCGCATGTTCACGACTCGACCCGCAACCAAAATTATCACGGGCAAGTAAGATACTTGAACCTGTGTAACGCGCATCGTTGAGCACAAAATCAGGATTCAAACGACGCGTTGAGTGATCCATACCGGGCTCACCTGGATCTACATAACGCCAATCGTCAAAGAGGTTGACGCCAAAACCTGTACGCTTGATTGATTTCAAGTACTGCTTAGGAATGATCTGGTCTGTATCAACGTTCGCGAGATCCAAAGGCACAACCAAACCTGTCTCTTTTACAAACTGCTGCATGACTTATCCCTTACAACCATTCTCTGACGTCAACAAAATGACCAGCAATTGCTGCGGCGGCTGCCATCACGGGACTAACAAGGTGTGTTCTTCCGCCAGCGCCCTGACGACCCTCAAAATTTCTATTCGAAGTTGAGGCACAATGCTCACCAGGCCCTAGTCGATCTGCGTTCATCGCTAAGCACATCGAGCAACCAGGATCTCGCCATTCAAAACCAGCGTCGAGGAAAATTGCGTCCAAACCCTCTTTCTCCGCTTGCTCTTTAACCAAGCCAGAGCCTGGCACGACCATAGCTTGGATAACTGAATCAGCGACTTGCCTACCATCCACCACTCTGGCGGCCTCGCGTAAATCTTCAATCCGTGAATTCGTGCACGATCCTATAAATACACGGTCCAAACGTATGGACCCAACCGACTGATTTGCTTCTAAACCCATGTATTTCAAGGCACGCTCGACGGCGCCCCGATGAATAGGATCAGTAATTAGAGCAGGGTCCGGNACGTTACCCGATATACCAGTAACCATCTCAGGGTTTGTACCCCATGAAACCTGTGGCTCAATAAGTGTCCCATCAACTACCACCTCATGATCAAAATACGCGTCAGAATCACTTACCAGATCAGTCCATGCGTCAACCGCATGATCCCAGTCGTCTCCTTGTGGCGAATAAGGTCGTCCCTTAACGTAGTCAATTGTCTTCTGATCGACAGCAACCAATCCAACACGCGCACCNGCCTCAATTGCCATGTTGCACACCGTCATCCGTCCTTCCATTGACAGCGATTGGATTCCCTCTCCGGCGAACTCAATCGCGTAGCCAGTGCCACCGGCTGTACCGATCTGTCCAATGACCGCAAGAATTACATCTTTGGCGGTCACGCCGAATCCAAGCGGACCCGTAACCGTGACGCGCATGTTTTTCATTTTCTTCGCAACGAGACATTGCGTCGCAAGCACGTGCTCAACCTCGCTCGTGCCAATCCCATGAGCAAGCGCTCCAAACGCGCCGTGCGTCGCAGTATGGCTGTCTCCACAAACNACTGTCATTCCGGGAAGTGTTGCGCCCTGTTCTGGACCAATCACATGGACTATTCCCGCACGCGGATCACCCATCTTAAATTGGGTGACCTTAAAAGCGTCGCAGTTTTCATCAAGAGTCTGAACCTGCAGACGACTGGTTGGGTCCTCAATCGCCGAAACACCGGCAGACTGGTTTTCAGTTGGCACGTTGTGATCCACGGTCGCCAAGTTCGCTGTTAATCTCCAAGGTGTGCGCCCAGCCAGCGAGAGGCCCTCAAACGCCTGGGGTGAAGTCACTTCATGTAACAGGTGTCGATCGATGTAAATCAAAGCACTACCGTCATCTCTTTGTGTGACGAGATGATTATCCCACAGCTTGTCGTATAAGGTGCGACCTGCCATTTCAATCTCCTTGAAAAATAGGCACAAGAGTCTATCAGAAATCCAGCCAGACCAAAGGATCTCGACTAGAAAGATTGTGCTCCCAGTCGAGCTTTCTTTAGACCAAACCAGGCGAGTATTGCTGTAGAACCAGTGATCAAACCGGCACATAGAAACGTCACGCTTCCTCCGAGTGATTCCCAAGCAAAACCAGACAGGGTCGCACCCAAGGATCCACCAACCCCAAATACACATCCGCTATATAAAGCCATCCCTCGACCCGCCAGATTTCCAGGGAACCAGCGACGAATAAATTCAATGCTCACAGAGTGAATTGCACCAAAGGTAAAAGCGTGCAGGAGCTGTAGCACGATGACCAACCATACAGCATCAGGATATGCCCCAGTCAAAAACCATCGAATGGACCCAAGCGCGAGCGAAACGGTAAGCAGAACACGTAGATCTAGCCTAAGAATGAAGCGCGGCAAAACGAAAAACAGAACGACTTCCGCGAGCACACCTAGAGCCCAGAGCTGCCCTGCCTGAAAAGGACTATACCCATGGTCCTGCACGTATAACGTAAAAAATACATTCAGTGGCCCGTGAGTCAATTGATTCAAGGAGGCGACGACTAAGAATATCAGGACCGATGTATTTGTCAGTCTGGCTCTTATTCCCTCATCACCATGATTGGACGAGTGAATATTCTCCCGCGCTGGCAATGTCATAGAAATTACGACCGATGCAGTCAATCCACCAATGATTAACCACGGAAGAATTCCATATTCGATATCAGAGAAAAGCCAGCCTGAAGCCAGCATCATGGCAATGAAACCAATCGAACCCCAAACGCGTATAGTTGAGTATCGATGATGATTTTTACCCAAATAATCGAGTGTCAAGGTATCAAATTGAGCGATGATGGCGTTCCAGAAAAACCCAAAAAGAGCGAGCACCAAACAAAGACCTAAGAAATCGACCTCGAGCAGCAATAACCCTGCAGCCAGAGTCGATCCAATAATTCCAATCTGTACGACCCGGAGCCGATTGGGAAGCAAATCGCCCAACGTACCCCACAAATAGGGGGCAATGATTTTCGAAGCTGTGAGCACGCCAATTGCGATACCAATCTCGGCTGCACTGAATCCAAGTGACTGAAAAAAAGGACCAAACCAGCCAATACTTAGAGCGACAACCGCGAAATACAGACCATATAAACTGCCAAGTCGAACACTTGGCACAGCGATGGTCACGGAGAAGCCATACCTGGAACCGCTGGGGTATCAGTCAGCACGTGTCCATTCTGCCCACGGTGACGTAGCGCATGATCTACCAAGACTAAAGCAACCATCGCCTCCGCGATCGGCGTAGCACGAATGCCCACGCAGGGGTCGTGGCGACCTTTAGTGATGACCTCTGTCATCTCACCTTGCTTATTGATGGTTGTACCTGGTGTCGTGATCGAACTCGTTGGCTTGAGGGCCAAGCGGGCTACCAAGGGCTGTCCCGTACTAATTCCACCAAGCACACCGCCAGCGTTGTTCGTTAAGAATCCGTCCGGAGTAATTAAGTCGCGATGCTCCGAACCACGACGATTAATAACCGCCACGCCCTCACCGATTTCCACACCTTTCACCGCATTTATCGACATTAATGCATGCGCAATATCAGCATCCAATCTGTCAAAAACAGGCTCACCCCATCCCGGAGGCAGTCCTTCAGCAACCACGGTCAAACCCGCGCCTATCGAATCCTCGTCGCGCCGCAACTGGTCCATGTATGCCGCAAGCTCATCGATACGATCTGGGTCAGGGCTGAAGAATGGATTGGAGTCGACAATCGACCAATCTTTGATTTCGCAAGTAATTGGACCAAGCTGCGTCAGACAACCACGGACTCTGACGGAAAATAAGTGAGACAGTACTTTCTTAGCGATTGCTCCTGCAGCAACCCGCATTGCGGTCTCACGCGCAGAGCTACGACCACCGCCACGATAATCACGAATTCCATATTTGTGCTCGTAAGTATAATCCGCGTGCGCCGGACGAAATACATCTTTTATATTTGAGTAATCTCTCGAGCGTTGGTCCGTGTTACGAATCAATAGAGCGATCGGCGTGCCCGTTGTCACCCCCTCGAAAACACCAGACAAAATCTCGACCTCATCGGCCTCGCGCCGTTGAGTCGTATGCTTGCTCTGACCAGGCTTTCTACGATCCAGATCTGCCTGAAGTTCTTCAGTCGAGAGTGGGATCTGTGGAGGGCACCCGTCAACAACTGCGACTAGGCCTGGCCCGTGGCTTTCGCCTGCTGTCGAGACCGTAAACAATGTTCCAAAGGTATTCCCACTCATAAGTGTTTCCGATTAGATCTTCGAGTTAAGCGTGTTCAATTCATGCTTTGAGAGGACGCAAACACCATGCCCGCCACATTCGAACTCCACCCATTGTACAGATTCTCCGGTCCGCGCGGTTACCTCGCGATCAAGTAGGCCCCAAGTATTTCCAACTTCGAGAATCATAATCCCCTCATCTCGCAACCAATTAGTGGCCTGACTGAGTAAACGTCTGACCAGCTCTAGCCCGTCTTCACCCGAGGCTAGGGCTAATCTTGGCTCCTTTCGATATTCAGGTGGTAAGTCAGCCATATCCTCCGCATCAACATACGGTGGGTTACAAATAATCACATCGAATTTCTCATCAAACAGGCCATCGAATCCATCGGACTGAATTACTTCGAGTCGTTGCCAGAGCTGATGGAAGCCAACATTTTCACGCGCGACCTGACAGGCATCAGAGTCCAGATCAGCTAGGACGCCTGTGCTCTCTTCAAACGTAAGGGCAGTCGTTACGCCAAGACATCCCGACCCACTACACAGATCCAAAAACCGAATAGGTCGTTTAGCTGGCACATCAAACCAAGGCTTAAATTCGGCATCGATCAACTCAAAAATAGGGCTACGAGGAATCAGGACTCGCTGATCAACAATGAACGGAAGCCCGGCATACCAAGCCTTTTCAATCAGATATGGGACTGGGATCCGGTCATGGACGCGTTTATGTATTAGATCTACAACATAACGTCGCTCATCAGATGTCAGGGTCGCGTCTAGTAATCGTTCGTCACCGTCTGGCGGCAACGATACCGCGCCGAAAACTAAAGCAAGCGCTTCATCCCACAGAGACTCTGTTCCGTGTCCCAGCGCAATCGGGTGACGCCCGAACTCTGATAGAGCGAGACGAAGAAAGTCGCGAATGGTGTGAAGTTCTGTCATGCCGGAAGACTAGACAGATGCCGCTTTGAGAGCAAGCAGACTTTGAAAGTAAAAATTTACACCCTATGGATACTGTATGTCCGACGATTCATTCAAGTCGCTAATGCAAGAAACAGGCGTAAAACCCATCGAGCGCGATGCCCGTATACGTCCGAAAAAAGTACTCTCTTCTGATGAGATTGAGGCAGCCCGCGCACGGGCAGAGGACTCTGTAGCAAGTGAAGCTCATCACGGCTTGTCAACCACTGAGCCACCACCTCTCGACCCCCTGAAACCGCTCGAATATGTGGCTTACGAAGTTGATCGCCGGGTTCTCAGCTTACTTGATGAAACTCCCTTCCCAGCCCAGTATGAAATCGATCTCCACGGCTACACAGTTGATGAGGCCGCCTACGCAATCACAATGCTTTTTCAGACCATCAGAGAGCTTCGTCTGACACACATCCGAATCACACATGGCGTTGGAAGACACAGCAAAGCTGGACGCCCACTGCTCAAGGCCTACGTGAACCGATGGTTGAAGAACAACCGCGACATTGTCGCTTTTGCTAGCGCACGGCGTTCAGATGGTGGTGCCGGGGTTATACACGCTGTTACGAGCGGCCTATTTGATGACCGCTGGGAACGCACCTAATTACTTCTTCTGTTTCACAAACTTCATTAAACGTCGCTTCCGTTGGATCTGACGCTCAGTAAGTTTATTTCTGCGTCCCGCAAATGGGTTCTCACCAGACTTGAACTCGATTTTGACTGGAGACCCAGTGATATTCAAAACACGGCGGTAGATATTCTCTAAATATCGCCGGTAGGATTCTGGTACATCTTTCGTCTGATTCCCATGAATGATGATTCTCGGAGGGTTCATACCACCCTGGTGCGCATACCGCAGTTTTATCCGCCGACCACGAACCAAGGGTGGTTGGTGATCTTCGACCGCATCCTCCAAAATTCGGGTCAGCACATTAGTCGAGAATTTAGTGGTTGCAGCCTCATAACCTTCTTTGATCGGCCCATACAAATCCCCTACGCCGGTTCCATGGAGTGCGGAAATATAGTGGATTTTAGCCCACGGGATAAAACTCAGACGCCGTCTCAATGTCTGACGAATTTTTTCGCGTACGTCAGGATCAAGGTGATCCCACTTATTCACAGCGACAACAAGCGCACGACCAGCGTCGATAATCGTTCCCATCAAATGCAAGTCTTGTTCGACAAGTCCCTCTTGAGCATCAACGACCAAGACCACAACATGAGAGTCTTCAATCGCTTGCAGTGTTTTTACAATCGAAAACTTTTCGACCGTCTGACTCACTCGTCCACGGCGTCGAACACCTGCAGTATCAATCAATGTGTAGGTTTCTTGGTGACGCTCATACGGGATATAAATCGAATCCCGAGTTGTGCCGGGCAGATCAAACACAACCACTCGATCCTCACCAAGCATACGATTGACAAGCGTTGATTTTCCCACGTTGGGACGACCGACAACACCGATCCGAATCCCTGGTGCCTCTTGGCGTTGATCATTTACATCAACGGGATCGACATCAATTAGCCCAAAATACGCAAGTAATTGGTCACTGAGAGCACTGACGCCACGACCATGCGATGCTGCAATTGCTTGCGGCTCACCAAAACCGAGTCCGTAGAAGTCAGACAAGGCGATATCCGTATTCTGACCATCAATCTTATTAGCCGCCAACCAGACTGGTTTATCAATCTTACGAAGCATGTCTGCAACTGTCTGGTCTGAGGCAGCAACACCACTGCTCGCATCGACCATAAAGACTACCGCGTCTGCCTCCTCTATTGCAGCCTTCGACTGCTGGGCCATCGCCGCATCAATCCCCACCTCACCACCGCTGAGCCCACCAGTATCAATTAACAGAAACGGATGGCCGGAAAGTAAGGCCCGCCCATACTTTCGATCACGAGTTAGGCCTGCGTAATCTGCGACAAGCGCGTCACGACTACGAGTCAATCGATTAAATAGAGTTGACTTACCGACGTTAGGTCGACCAACGAGAGCGATTATAGGGATCGTCAACGAATCACTTCCACGCGACTTAATCGTCCATCAAGTAGCTGAACAAGTACTCCATTTTCAACCGCGACAGGTGCGACCTTTCCCTTATCACCGCCAACATCGATCCGGCCCACGATTGAACCGTTAGCCGGATCAAGCAGATGCAGTTCACCCTCAAGATCAATCACGCCAATGTAGTCAGCAACGACCGTGGGAGGGCTCAACTCACGATATTTGAGCGCTCTAGTACTCCATAATGATTCACCAGACTGCGCGCTGAAAGCTGAGATAGTTCCATCGGTTTCGACAACAGTAACGGCGTTAAATGCAAGCAACGCACCTGGGTACGCATCAGAGTCAAAACTCCAAATCAACTGACCATCACGCGCGCTCAACAGACTCACTTGGCCATTTCGAGTCGCTGTCGCTATGAAGCCGTTCCGAACCGAAGGTGCGCCTTTTGAGTCAACAATCCGGTCGAGAGGACTTCGGCCACGTGAAACAGCGACCTGACGCTCCCACAGTATTCGACCGGTCTGAGCTTGGTAAGCCATGATTCGACCAGATTCCCACAACACAAAGAGCACATCATCAGAAAGGGATATCGGCGCACCACCGCGAATACCGACATTACTCTCTTTTGCTTCTTCAAACCAAACGGTCTCTCCACTCACTGCATTCAGAGCGATTAACTGACCAATCTGGGTTTTGACGAAAACCATTGTATCCGTCGCGACCGCGGGTACGGTCGAATTACCCGGTAGTGTGACTTCAAAGAGGACTTCCCCTTTTTTTCGCGACAACGCAACCAAGGTGGCATCGGATGTCGCGACATATACCGCCGTACTATTTAAAGCTACACCACCTAAAATTGTGCGATCGATGTCGGTATTCCATAACTCATCCAATTTCGCATCAAACAAATACACATCACCACCAGCAGATGCTGCTGCGATTGAGTCACCGTCAACCGCAGGGCTCAAGCCAGTCTGATCTCCACCGCCTAATGAGGTTGATTCAACATAATCTATTTCAACGATTTCAGTAATTCTCTTAAGTGGTGTGGGAATAGGCTTATCGGGAGCGCTTGAGCAGCCAATTAGAGCAAGCAGGACCCCGAGACTTAAAAAACGGCGCATTACGAACCCTCAGGTAACGCCGACAGCTTAAGATCTACCACTGCGGTATTTAGGCCTGCCTCACTCAAAGACATTTGAGCCCTCAAATAGGCTTTACGTGCCTCAAGAGGTTTATTAAGAGCGACCAGAATGTCGCCCTCGAGTTCACTGCGAGATCCCTTAAAGAATTCAGCCGAAATCGAACGGACACGCCTTAGTGCAGCATCGCCCTGGCCAAGCTCGAGCTCCAGGCGCGCAAGACGCAGGGAGGCGATTGTCTTCAGTTCGGATAATTCAAGTTCGGCCTCAGCGTAGGTTAGCTGGCTGACCGCCAAATCAAAATCACCACGCTCAGCCGCTTGTGCAGCAACTATCCCAGCACCGAGTGCCGCATAATTAGTACCAGCGTGGGACCGACGAAGACTATCAGCTACCATTAGCAAACGCTCATAATCCGATGCTGTGTCTTGATCGGAAAAATCGATGGCAGACAGGTCAATCAGCTCTTGGTAGCGGCCCGCTGCGTCTGACTGCTGATTGATTTGGTATTGTTGCCATTGCTGATATCCAAGAACGGAGCCAACACCGACAGCTACTGCGATCAATAAACCGAGACCATTTTGAACTAGCCAGCGCTTGAGGGCTTCGCCCTGTTCTTCGTCGGTCTTTAAATAATCCATCATGCATCCTTTAATTCTGAAATTCGGTTAATTAGCGCTGCTTCTGTCAGCATCTCTTGTTCGCCACCACGCAGTGGCTTATAGACAATATGGCCGCTCTCAAGTTCCGTATGTCCAATAATTAGGCCAATCGCCGCGCCTGACTTGTCAGCTTTTTTCAGCTGACTCTTCAAACTACCCCCACCAATATGGGTCAGTACACGAAGTTTGGGGAAGTGAGTTCTGAGAGTTCGGGCTAGTTCTCGGATCACGGACTCACACTCGGACTGTTGCGGCATTAAATATATATTGGCTTGGTTCTGATACATATCCGGAACCACATCGAGTGACTCCATCAAAAGAACAACACGTTCCATACCTAGCGCAAAACCGACACCAGGAGTTGATCGTCCGCCGAGATGCTCGACCAACCCGTCATAGCGTCCGCCCCCACAAATAGTCCCTTGCGCACCGAGCTTTTGAGTAGTCCATTCAAATACAGTACGCCCGTAGTAGTCGAGACCACGCACCAGCCGCGGGTTTATCTTAAATTCAATCCCAGCTTCTTCAAGACTGCTGGTTAACGCGGTGAAATGTTCACGATCCTCTTTGGTCAGGGAGTCCATCAAGGACGGAGCGTCAACTAGCAACGCCTGTGTTGAGTCAATTTTTGAATCCAAGATCCTGAGTGGACTGCGATCTAGCCGAGATTGGCTGTCCTCGTCCAATTGATCCTTTCGCGATGACAGAAAATCAACCAACGCGGCACGATAGTGGGCCCGCGCCTCAGGAGATCCAATCGAATTTAATTCAAGACCCACCGCGTGCCGAATCCCTAGCTGTTTCCACAACTGATCGGTTATTTCGATCAGCTCCGCGTCCATCCGCGCATCAGCAATGCCGAAACATTCCACGCCGATCTGATGGAACTGTCTATACCGACCCTTCTGCGGACGCTCATGCCGAAACGCGGGTCCCTGATACCATAACCGTTGCGTCTGGTTATGAAGCAATCCGTTTTCAATCGCGGCCCGAACAACTCCAGCGGTCAGCTCGGGCCGTAGGGTCAAACTGTCACCCGAACGATCCTCGAAGGTATACATCTCTTTTTCAACGATGTCGGTCACGTCACCGATCGAGCGAGCAAACAGGGCCGTATCTTCAACCATTGGAGTGCGGATTTGCGTTAACCCGTACGCGTCAAAAATTTGTTGGGCTTGTTGTTCTAGATAGCGCCATGCGCCGGCCTGTTCGGGGAGAATATCTGGCATTCCCCGTACTGATTGAATCGCCATTAGTGTCTATCCGTTGAATGCGCGATCAGGTCGACACGCGCATGTTCCTTAATTTCCGCCTGCTTTCGAATCATCGACTCGAGTTCATCGAGAAAGTTTGAGCCCGGGAGTCGTGCTGCCGGTTTCCCGTCTATGAATAGTGCGAGACTTTCCGGATTTCCCCCAGTGAATCCTAGGTCGGCCTCCTTGGCCTCACCAGGACCGTTCACAACACAACCGATCACTGCCACGTTTAACGGTGTTTTGACGTCTTCAAGACGCGCCTCAAGCTGATTCATTGTGCTGATAACATCAAATGTTTGCCGTGAACAACTCGGGCATGCTATGAAATTTATGCCCCGCGATCGTAAGCGAAGAGACCGTAGCAGATCGAACCCGACTTTGACTTCCTCGACCGGGTCAGCTGCGAGAGAGATCCGTAGCGTGTCTCCTATGCCATCCATGAGCAACATGCCAAGGCCTGCTGCCGATTTAACTGTACCACTGCGCAAGCCGCCTGCTTCAGTAATACCAAGATGAAGCGGCTGCTCAATTTGATCCGCAATCTTCCGATACGCAGCGACGGTCATAAAAATTTCGCTTGCCTTGAGGCTCACTTTAAATTCTTGAAAGTCGAGACGATCAAGAATATCAATATGCCGCATCGCAGACTCGACCAAAGCATCCGGGGTCGGTTCGCCATATTTTTTCTGTAACTCTTTTTCCAATGATCCAGCATTGACACCGATCCGGATTGGAATACCGTGATCACGGCAGGATGATACGACGGCTCGGACGCGGTCTTCACGACCAATATTACCCGGATTAATTCGCAGACAATCAACACCGAGCTCAATTACCTTGAGGGCAATTTTATGATCAAAATGAATGTCAGCAACGAGTGGCACGGAAACAATCGAGCGAATCTCACCAAACGCGTCTGCTGCGTTCATGGTTGGCACTGAAACACGCACGAGATCGGCGCCCGCATCGACGATCGCCTCGATCTGTGCCACGGTTGACTGAACATCACAGGTATTTGTGTTGGTCATTGACTGGACAGCAATCGGTGCATCACCTCCGATCGCTACAGAACCAACCTGAATTTGACGAGACTGACGGCGCTTAATCGGCGAATCGATCAATTCGTCTCAGCTCCAAGCGTGATCCGCGCGACGTCTTGGTATGCTTTTGTTTTAAGGTCCTGGGTCTCACCGTTGAAGGTTACGGTACTCGCACTCACGGCACCCACAAGTACCTCAATCGGTCCATAGGTATCGAGGTTAACTCCCCTCTCTGGCGTCATCAGGTCGGCCAGTACGAGACGACCTCTTGCGTCACGAACCTCAACCCAAGAATCGGCTGTAAACTCAATTTTCAGTAGGCCTCTTGCACCCATCGAGAGCTGGTCCGCGGTCGGTCCGGTCACTGTCTCTGACAGCACACGTAGACCATCGTCCTGGTCAGAACTCCCTTGCATGGTTTTCAGAGGCTCTGTTGGTGCCGGAGCAAGGCCGCTCGCCTCAGCGATCACACGACCACCTTGATTGAGACTGCCAGGCGAAACCAAAACCGGCGTCTCGGCTTCTTCCTTTTTTTCTGGTTCAGCGACAAGCTTCTTCACTGTCTCCTCAGCCTTTTCCACTGCTTTGGGTGGCTCTACTGACTTTTCAAGTTCCGGCTTCTTTTCAGCTTGTGGCGGGGGTTCCGGTTCCGTCTGAGCTAACTGGTACGGGTTAGCCGCTTCGTTGACCTCTGCCTCGCCATCAGCTTGTGATCCAGGAGTCGATCCCAAACCAGACTCTTCAGCGGGTTGTGAGTCAGAAGCATCTTCTGTTCCCGGCTCTTGAGCCTGTGGTGACGAGTCAGACCTCGCCTCAATGGTTTCTCCAGAGGTCACTACTGCGGCGGTGCTTGAATTCTGGTCAGTCGTCGGTTCTACACTCGACCTAGGTGAGTCAATAACCGAAAGATCAGAGGGCTGATTTTGCGGCGACACCACCGCAACATCGGAGTCTAATTCATCAGATTCCATATACGAGATGACAATACCGGCAATGAACAACACGAATATGACTGATATGGCCAAAGCTATGGTGCCTTTGCTTGGCCCAGCCGACGGCTCATTAGACCCTCGTCCCTTGGCACCAGCTGCCTGAATTGGCTCGCCGGAATCTTCGGCCTTCCAGCGATCGAACGGATCGAGGACAGTGGCCTCATTTATCCCGACCTTCTTGGCATAGAGCTTCAAATAACCGCGCACGAAACTTAGGCCCGCGAGTTCAGAATAATCGTCAGATTCGATCCCGCGAATCGTTTGCTTGGTGAGATTTGAGATCGCCGACATCTCATCAATTGTCAGCCCTTTCTCTTCACGTGCCTGCCTTAAAAGAGAACCTGGCAACCCAGTTGAGGAAGTCACGATTGTTTCAGTTTTTTCTGACGACATATGGCACTTCTGAAATGGCTTCGGGCGAATGATACATCAGAAGTTGTCGTGGCCAAAATCCAGTCGAACAGCCCTCAACTAATCTCAAATCTGAAGAACCTCTTTTTATGATGGTGCTCCGATGCGACTACCGAAAGAAACCGCGGTTTCAAGTGAATGAGAGATGACCGGGATCAGTTACTGTTCTCGGTCTCGATCTAAAAACTTAGAAGCCGCTGAGTAGACACCGGCTAGGGATGATAGTAAACCAAGATCCTAGGATCAGTGCGCCAACGGCTCCGTGACGTCACGCATTTGAATGTAGCGCGACGAGCGCTTGGTTTTATCTGCGACCTGCCCCGCCAATTGCCCGCATGCCGCGTCGATATCGTCACCACGCGTCTTGCGCACAGTAGCCACATGACCATCATTTAAAAGAATCCGTTGAAACGAATAAATTCTATTTCGGGAACTGACCTCATATTGAGTTCCCGGGAACGGATTGAAGGGGATCAGGTTAATTTTACAACGAATCGTCTTGGCAAGCTTTGACAGCTCCCGAGCCTGGTCATCTGAATCATTAACGCCTTTCAGCATGGTGTACTCAAAAGTAACTGATCGCTTGTCGCTGAGACACCCCAAGTAGTTTCGAATACTGTCAAACAAAACGGCGATAGGATATTTCCTATTAATGGGGACTAGTTCATCGCGTAGCGCATCGGTCGGCGCATGCAAAGATACTGCCAGCGCAACATCGGTAACTTTAGCTAGTTCATTGAGATGCGGCACAACCCCGGATGTCGATAAAGTAACACGTCGCTTAGACAAACAATACGCTTGATCTTCAAGCATCAAACTCATAGCGTCGACAACAGGCTCGAAATTAAGCAAGGGCTCACCCATGCCCATCATCACAACATTTGTGACCGCTCGTTTTTGAGAATCTTTGACGGGCAACCCGAAAGATTTTACAGCCAAAAATACCTGGCCAATAATCTCGGCAGCAGTCAGATTCTTGTTGAACCCCTGCTTCCCAGTCGAGCAGAAGCTACAATCAAGGGAACATCCCACCTGCGAAGATACGCAAAGCGTCCCACGATCATCCTCGGGAATGTAGACGGCTTCTACCTTGGAACCACCATCCACTTCCATAAGCCACTTCCGAGTTCCATCCCCAGAATCTCCTTGGAAAGTAACTATGGGCGGCCTGACCTCCGCGATTTCTTTGAGACGCTCTCTCAAGGTTTTTGAGAGGTTAGTCATCTGGTCGAAGTCGGTGACACCGCGTTGGTGAATCCACTTAACTAATTGCGCGCCGCGAAACTTCTTCTCACCGATCGATAGGAAAAACTCCTCCATTTTCGGAAGAGTCAATCCGAGTAGGTTTACCCTCTCGACTGATGTCTCTGTCATTTAGCGCGAGCAGATTTCAGCGGCTTGGAAGAAATAAGCAACCTCACGCGCTGCGCTTTTAGAACTGTCTGAACCATGGACAGCATTCGCGTCGATGCTTTCGGCGAAGTCAGCGCGAATCGTTCCCTCCGCTGCTTCTTGGGGATTTGTCGCACCCATCAATTCGCGATTCTTAGCTACCGCGTTCTCGCCCTCAAGCACCTGAACAACGACAGGACCAGACGTCATAAAACCGACCAGATCATTGTAAAAAGGACGCTCCTTATGCTCCGCATAGAAACCGCCGGCAAGTTCGTCGTCAAGTTGTAACATTTTCATCGCAACAATTTTGAGACCAGCGGCCTCAAAACGGCCTTCGATTTGGCCAATGACGTCTTTCGCAACAGCATCAGGTTTAATGATAGATAGGGTACGTTCTATTGCCACGACGGCTTCTCCTTTAAGCTTGGTTCGGTCTATCTCGGGCACGGATTATAGTGGAACAGAGGCCCCAACCGCAAAGCTCTCTCCACATCCACACTCACTCACGACATTGGGGTTGTCAAAACAGAGCGTACGATTCACACCTTCGACTTTGAGATCGACCGTTGTGCCGGCTAAAAGTGGCTCAGAAATCGGATCGACAACAATCGTAAGCCCGTCCACATCGATGAGTAGATCAATATCCGTCGGGGCCATTGCATAATCAATGACATAAGCATACCCGGAGCAACCCGAGGTCTTTATACCCAAACGGATCGCGGCCGCATCTTTCTTGCGTTCTAAAGCACCTTTCAAATGATGCACTGCCTCAGGCGTAACAACGAGATTCATGCGGCACTCCTTAATTGAGAAACTGTTTTTGTAAGCGAATGAATCAGCATAGACACTTCATCATCGGTCGTCATCCGCCCCAGACTAATTCGCAGCGAGGATAGTCCCTGTTTTCGAGTGAGTCCCATGGCTTGGAGAACATGCGAGGGTTCGATGGTTGCTGAATTACAGGCGCTCCCTGTCGAAACAGCGATCGTTGGCATCGCGGCCATCAATCGCTCGGCATCAATCCCATCAACGGTAATATTTAAAATATGAGGAACACCCCGAGCCCCGTTGCATCGGATCCCCCCAAGCTCATCGATAGCCGATTCAATTCGATCACGAAGCCGATTTAAATAGTCGATCTCTGCTGCACTCTCGGTCTGTGCGATCCGGTAGGCTTCGGCCATGCCAACAATCTGATGCGTCGGCAGGGTTCCTGAACGCATACCGCGCTCATGATGCCCGCCATGCTGCTGCTCTGCGACGCGGCATGATCCCCGACGCACATAAAGCGCCCCGATCCCCTTCGGGCCATGAGCTTTGTGTGCGGATAACGAGCCAAGATCAATCCCAAGCGAGTCGACCGTCCAGTCCAGCTTACCGACCGATTGCGCCAGATCAGAGTGCAACAGAGCCCCGATGTCGTGGGCCATTTTGGCTATTTTCGCAATCGGCTGAACAACACCGGTCTCATTATTTACAAGCATCACTGAAACCAAGAGCACAGTCTCATCAATAAGGCTCGCTAACGAATCGAGGCACAGTTGACCATCAGCTTTGGGTTTGAGGTAAATCACTTCGGCACCACGGAGATGGGCACAGGTATCGAGCACTGCTTTATGCTCTGTTTCCATTGTGATGATCTTGTTCCGTCCGGTAGCCTCCGACATCGCCTCGAGCACACCCCGAATAGCCAGGTTATCTGACTCAGTGGCCCCACTGGTCCACACAATTTCACGGGGATCAGCTCCGATGGTCTTAGCGACAGTGGAGCGAGCCCATTCAACTTCCTCAGAAGCCATCCAACCCAACCCATGAGTCGTGGACGCAGGGTTACCGAAGGTCCCATCAGCACCCAAACAGGCCCTCATCTTGTCAATGACACGCGGATCGACCGGAGTCGTAGACGCATTATCGAAATACGCAGTCATCATCCTGTTTTACCTGAAGCGCCCTCTGGTGGGCCTAATTCACCCATCAATTCCTTTTCATCAAGTGTGGGTAACTCTTCATCGGAATACTTCGGATTGACCTGACCCAAATGCTCTCCTATCGTGTGCATTTTCTCATCAACACGATGTAACTGATCGAGGATTGCGTGGATCGAGCGCACCAGCGGGTCAGGAACGTCCTCGCCTAGCGCATACAGATCGAATCCTGCTTTTTCGTGCATATCTCTGCGGCGCTTCTCAACCTCAAACTCAGGATCTGCTTGTTCCTTCGTCACAAAGCGCGCAGGGATACCCATCGCGGTCGCTTCCGCTGGCACCGCTCTTGTCACCACGGCATTCGACCCAATGCGTGCTCCCTCACCGATTTCAATCGGCCCCAAAACCTTCGCCCCTGCGCCGACAACGACCCGATCATTAAGCGTAGGGTGCCGCTTACCGGGGTTCCAGGTCGTGCCACCCAAAGTCACCCCATGGTAAAGCGTGCAGTCGTCACCAATTTCCGCTGTTTCACCGATTACTACACCCATGCCGTGATCAATAAAAAACCGTCGCCCAATTCGTGCGCCTGGATGTATCTCAATCCCCGTGAGGAAGCGCGCTATCTGGGCAATAAAACGCGCGAGCCATTTCAGACCTCGACACCATAACCAGTAAGATAGACGATGAATCCAGATGGCGTGCAGGCCAGGACTTGTTGTGACAACTTCGAACCAATGACGAGCCGCGGGATCACGATCGAATACCGCTCCGACATCTTCACGCATTCCTTTAAACATCATCCTTTCCGTCCTCGAAGCCATAATTCTCCTGGATAGTCCTTTGATTGGTCGGAGGGTCCATCTTTTCAATACTATTCAGAATGCCTCGGAGAATATTGATTTCAACGCGATCAACTCGTGCCCGGTTGAAGAGTCTCCTAAGCCTCGCCATCCCGAGCATTGGATTCTTTGGGTCAAGGAACCCGCTGTGACGGGTCGCCCGCTCAAAATGCTCAATCAACCCATCCACCTCCCGCGCGGTCGCAGGCTCTTCATCCCAAGACTCACAACCAAACCGATCGAGATCATAGGTCGGTGGCCACGATTCTTTCGACTCAATCCCCGACCGACCCTGATGTTCTAAAAATGCCAATCTAAGTTCATATGACATGACCTGAACTGCGGAGCCTAAGTTGAGACTGGAATACTTCGGGTTAGCAGGAATCTCGATATGATAGTGGCACTGCGCCAGCTGTTCGTTCAGTAACCCACACTCCTCTCGTCCGTAACACACAGCGACACGACCTCTCTCAGCCTCTTCGATCAAAAGAGGCGCGATCTGACGCGGCGTTAGATGAGGATACGTAAGGGAACGCAGACGCGCCGACGTCCCAACCACTAGCCGGCAATCAGCAATCGCGTCGTCGAATGTTTCGTAAACCGACGCGCTATTTAAGACATCGAGCGCGCCAGACGAGCGCGCCGAGGCAATCGGTGACGGATAATCATCGGGGCTGACCAACCTACACGACGATAGTCCCATGGTTTTGAGAGAACGAGCCACGGCCCCGATATTTCCGGGATGCGAAGGCGACGCTAGAACCGAGATCAAATTGCTAGGTAGACTATCGGGAAGTTCGTCCAAACTGTTATCCTTTCGCGTTTACGGTCAAGATTATAGCGATGCATCCGTCTAATTCACTCCTAGTCCCAATCCTTCAAAAACATGGTGACCGTTTATTACGTGCTCAGATCGAAGCGCATGCCAGAGAGCTCGGGCCAGAAGACCGTAAAAAATTCCTCGGAAAACAATTTGATGCTGTAACGGATACGATCGAAGAAAAACTTGGAATGTTTTATAAAGACACGCCAGTATTAACGTCTTGGGACGCCAATACAATTAAAACATCCGTGAAAAGCTGGGTTATCTTCTTATCAGGCGAGGCAAACTTCACACTGGGAGTTGACGATTTTTCGCTGGGTGTTATGCAACTAGAACTGGGGCGTCCAGTGAGCTTTTCGGCTACAACACCCGCCACACAGACGGAAATACATGGCCATCGTAATGAAGGTGTTTTCGTAAATGGCTACCGCATTCGCAAGACCCTCTCAAAAGTCGAGTCAAAACTGTGCGTGATTCTCGGACCAGAGCGCTATACGGGGGAAGACATCCAGTCGTTCGATTTTGTTCGCCAAAGCGGCAACGAACTGGGGGACATGCTTTTGGTCCTGGGCGGTCGTGCGCAGAAGCATTATGGGGAGCCGGGTGACACCACATTAAAAACGCTGATCACTAATTTTCTCACCCCCTAGGGTTATTCAAACTCCATGCGCTCAAAGACCCGGCCTGCGTTGCGGGCTGCTAGTTCATCATATGTGTGCCAGTGGCTGTACTGGCTCTGATCAATCTTATACGCGTCATCTAACGAGCCACCGTTATCCAAAATCTCAAGAACCTTGCCGCGCAGAAAAACAATATAATCTTTGGTACCGGCAGTCACAGCCGCTATGTCCGTGGGACCACCGTGGCCCGGAACAATCGTCCAATCCGACACTTCATCCGCAAACAAGTTGAAACTCTCTAACCACTGCGCAGTGTCTGTGTCGTCAAAGATTGGTGGCATCCGGACGTGGAACGCCATATCGCCCGCGAGCACCACTTTTTCCGTAGGCACCAAAACACTTACATCACCTGGAGAGTGAGCCGACCCATACATCTTGGCAATTACCGGTAAGTTGCCCAAATCGACCCGATATTGCTTATCGAAAGTGATATCAAAGTTGACCAAATCCGTGTCTTCTGCGAACTCCTTTGCGTATTCACGCATCCGAGAAAGACCATCAAAGCCTCTCTCATCAATCTCATGCTGCGCATCGGTATGACCAATCAGTGTCGCTCCCTGTGATTTCCAGTAATGGTTGCCATACACTGCATGGCCTTGACCATTCTCGCTGATGACATACTTCACCGGAAGGTCGGTCACTTTCTTGATCTCAACGTGTAGCGCTTTGGCGAGTGCATTGTTCGACCCACCGTTCACCACTAACACAGCCTCTGAACCAATCACGAACGAGAGGTTATTATTGTGACCAGCGTTCTGATATGTGGGCGGCTGCGTCGCCCCGATCGCACTGTAGACGTGCTCGCTGACTTTTAACGGATAATCATAGAGCGCTGTCCCGGGAGCTTTATCCAGAGGACCATACTCGCCACGCTGAAGCGCTGTCCTCTCTTCTGCTGCATACGACGATACTAACCACACCGCAATTGCGGGAACTAAAATCCATGAACGCATCGCTATTCCTTGACTCGCAATTCTTTTGGATACTATTCGAATCTATTTCTGATAATCACTCTCAGATCTCTCTAAACTTTGCTCTGTATCAAGAGTTACGAACCGCCTCACCTCTTTTGTACGCGGCTTGTGTCGATGGACGCGCTGCGATCTGATCGAACCAACGCTGTACGTTCGGGTATTCATTTAGATTCATCTCCTGCCACTCATACCGTGCGATCCATGGATAGCAAGCCATGTCAGCGATCGAATACTCATCAGCGATAAAATTGTGATCCTCTAGAGCAACATCCAACACACCATAAAGGCGCGCTGTCTCGGTCCGGTAACGCTCGATGGCATAGGGTATTTTCTCTGGGGCAAAACGGCCAAAATGATGGTTCTGGCCCGCCATGGGACCAAGACCTCCCATCTGCCACATGAGCCACTTCATAACGTAATACCGAGCACGCAAATCCGTCGGATAGAATTTACCCGTCTTATCTGCGAGATAAAGTAAAATGGCCCCTGACTCAAACAGGTCCAACGGGGGGCCCCCGCCAACCGGATCGTGATCTACGATCGCGGGCATCCGATTATTGGGCGATAATTTGAGAAAGTCAGGTTGAAACTGATCACCTGCACCAATATTGATCGGGTGGATGGTGTAGTCGAGTCCACACTCCTCGAGCATCATAGTAATTTTGTTGCCATTTGGGGTTGGCCAGTAATACAGGTCAATCATCATCACCTCCCTGGTTCGCAAGGAATGTGGCCCCGCTTAGACTGGAAAACAAGGATTTTCGTAAGATTCAACTATGACAACACTTCGACAAACCCTCCTCACGCTCGCAAACCGTTTACTTGAGACCCTTCCCGAATCAGCTGCCTCGATAAATTGGGAGCAGACGTTGTGCGCCCGATGGGTTCACGATCGGGCGAACATGGGTCACCTGCGAGCCCTAAAACCACGGCTCGATCAAACGTTTGAGGGTCTGATTGGGGTTGATCATCAAGCGTCCCAGTTCAAGGCTAATATCGAATTATTCCTAAGGAGGTTGCCGGCGAATGCGACCTTACTCTGGGGCGCACGCGGCACAGGGAAATCCTCGATGGTTCGGGCCGCATTGACTGCCTACCATGACCAGGGTCTGAGGATCGTTGAGGTCGAAAAGGCTCACCTAGGCGACTTGCCCGGCATCGTTGAACAAATACGCGCGGCGCCCTTCCAGTTCCTGATTTACTGCGATGACCTGACATTTGAGGATGGTGAGAGAGAATACTCAGGACTAAAGACCATACTCGACGGTACCCTCGAAGAATTCGGTAGCAACATTCTTGTGGTCTGCACCAGTAACCGTCGCCACCTGGTCTCTGAGCCCATGAGTGACAATCTGCAAGCGACGGTGGTCAACGGAGAGATACACCAGGGCGATGCTATCGAAGAACGCGTCTCACTATCCGACCGGTTCGGGCTTTGGCTTTCGTTCTACCCATACCCTCAAGACATCTACATCGCCATCGTGAAATATTGGTACGAAGAGCTCGGCCGAGACTTGCCTTTACCAGAGTTCTCAGAAGCCTTGGCTGTCGAAGCCAACCGTTTTGCCATTGGTCGTGGCGGACGGGGGGGGGGGGGGGGGGGGGAGGTCGGCGTTTGCCAGATGGCCAAACAGCTCCTGGAAAAAAAACTGTAACGCAATATTGAATTTGACAAGCGGCGGGGATTTAGTATCGTCCTCTTATCGAAAGCTGAAATTGAAAGGAGGTGATCCAATGTCTAGTGAATTGTGTCAAATGTTGAGTGATGTTGGTTGCCGTAGCGGGAATTGGGGTAACTCCTGAGGACTTACAGCGACTCATAGAAATGTGATCACTCAAGATTACCATTTCGCGAAAGGAGCCAACTCGGCTCCTTTTTTATTTGCTCTATCTAGTATTGCAACGAATATAGCCAGGCACGGTTTGCACATGCATAACTTTTCCGAAGGATCACCACCCCATTTTCCCAAACTTCTTAGTCACGTTTGGCATGATATCTTTCAATAGATCTTTCTTTTTGTATTTGAAGTTAGAGGCTGATATCACGACGGCCACACTGTTGTTGTAATGATTAGGAATCATCACTTGGCCACCCTTACCTGTCAGAACAACCACCTGTTTTCCACCTATCTTGGAAACCCAGAAGAAAAAACCGTACCTCTGATAGTCCCTGGCCGTGGTTTTGATCGCACTATCTAGCCCATCTTTTAGAAACTTCCCGATACAGGAATCAGCCCGCATTTCATTGACCATGTACTGACCCATTTTGGCCCAATCTCTGGTAGTCATATTCAGTCCAGCCATACCCAACGAATAGCCATTTTTATCGGCCCACCAGATCATTTTGCCTTCCGGGGCTATTTGGCTGTAAATCTTGTCATAGAAAATCTCATCGACGGATTTACCTGTTATCTCATTAACCAAAACCGAGGCGGCAGTCACGTCAAGCGTGTGGTATCGGGAGTCTTCACCTTGTTCCGAATATATAGTTTTGACGCTTTGAATCACCGCTAGCTGATCATTAGATCCATCCTGGAAGCGGTTACGTAAAATGTGATTAAGTCCTTGTTCGTTATCTCTGTTTTTGTTGACGCCGCTGGCCATCCGCAAGACGTTTTTAATTGTCACATCTTTATAAACAGAACTAGCAAGTCCATCGGAATAGACGCCCAGAGTGTCCTCCAGGGAACCAATCTTGGCCTCACACAGCAAGTGGCCAATAACCAACCCGACCGCGGTTTTAGTCAGAGACATACCAGGAGCCAAAAACTTTTCGTCAAATCCACGTTTTTCGTTATACCGCTCGTAGACCAACTTTCCATCTTTAAGGACGACGGCACTCATGTTTTCTGGAAAATCAAAGTACTTTTTTAAGTCTTCCTTTTTTCCTGCTTCAAGAAATTTCGTGTTGACAGGATCAAAGGAATTAACGGGGGTAGGCCCGAGTCCTTCCTTCACCCGAAGATCTAGACCCATAATCCGTTTTTTATAGAACCGTTTGTCGACGTCTGCCTGAACAAACGTCACGGCACAAGACAGTACCAAAAGAATTGAAGCTCTACACAGATTCATAACCAGATCCTCTCCTTTTTATTTATCCTCTGTTCGGAGGAAGCTAATAAGATTTAACGCCTACAAGGGGCTGACTATTCACCGGATGTCATGGCCTTCAGATTCTGTTCTTCCTGATTGATCTCTTTGGCCAAGTCCCAGATACCAGAGCGCTTGGACTCGTAAAGAGCCACGTGCCTGCTGAGCTCATATTCCTCCGGCGTGACGACGCCACCGTTTGGTCTTCGCCCCTCGATCAGGCTTTCTAACCTGGCTCTCTTTTCGGTATACAAAAGACGATTCTTTTCGAGCCAGGCAGTCTCATGCTCAGCCTGGTTACGGAGTTGTTGAATATAGGCTCTTTTTTCTTCGATTTTTTTGTCAGTCATGAGGCAAGTCTGCCAACAGCTGAATCTCAAATCACGTCAAATGTGTCTGAGCCAACTATAAACCAAGATGAAATGTACCCACTCTCGGCCACGGAACTCGGCTGAAGACAACGAACAAGAAACCAAGACTAGTTTTTTAAAGGCGCTCCATGAAGATGGTCACTTCCGCCACATCGAAACCAAACTTTTGAATATACGACCGGTTGAATAACCGTCGATCATCGATTACCCAAAACCAATCCTCAAAACTGACCTCGTAAACTGTATCGTCTACCGGGATATCCATCCGATATGACCAACGGAAGGCGTTACCATAGGTAGATCCAACTGCCTCTCCAAGTATGTCGCCTGCGGTCCCACGATACTGACCGTCATCAAGTCTCACGATTCGCCAGGCCCGCTTAGCGGGCCCTTTTCCGACCGCGTACTGGAATGTTTCATCCAATGTTATCTGGTCACCCATAATTGAGCCCTGGATATCAACCTCGAACTTCTGGATCACCTCACCATCTCTGTTTTGTACGAGGCCCCAGGCCTTGACTTCACCATCGAAGAATTGGAACAAATCAAAACTTGGCTCGATCGATAGATAACGCTGACCGTCAAGACTTGTGGCACAACCAGATAAGCCAACCACAATGACAAAAATCCATAAAAAGTTCTTCATTATCAATCAATCCCCATCAATGATTCCCGTATCGCAGGCTCTGAAGTCTGTTCGGACAACCAGATATCAAAGAATCTTCTGCTTAAATTCTGATCCGTAATCGTTCCAATCAATGAGCCATTCAGAAGGAAACGGGCCCCCTCAATCGGATCACTGACACCAATAATCTCGTCTCCCTCAGCGACGTCAGGGAAGATTTTACTTAACTGAGTCTCCCACGAAGCCAGTTCTGACTCTTCAACAAATCCCTGTCGTCGGATTTCCTCGATGGATCGTTGTGTAATATCAGAGCCAGAAAAACCGCGGAGATAATTCAAAGATAGAGCAAACGGTTTTTCCGGATCATAAACCCCGTCAGTGACGTACAGCCCTGCGTCGTAAATATCCCAAAACAAGACACGTAAGCGGCTCTCGCCCAGAAGCACCAGGTTTGGTAGTCCAACACGCTCTAGTGAGGCCGCATGAGTCGACATAGCGAGGACAGCAAACAAAATGAAACTGAGAAAACGAATCAAGACATACCTCTAATTAGCTCTCAGACACTGGACGGATGAATTTGTGAAGTCAGGCCGGGGAGCACCCAAAATCTAAATCGCTAAAAATTGCGTCGGCCCTCTTCCGAAGGTTATAGCGAGACCTCCGCGCAGGCAACCGACTGGCGAACAAACCGGACTCCGCGATAAGCCCTTGGCATATCAATAAAAAAAGCCCCCGAATAGAACCAGGGGCGAACAGCCTCAGGGACAAAACCTAGAGCATCTCAAAGTCAAGGTAAAAACAGCTGTACAGCCATACCGCTTGCGAGCAAACAAATTCCAAACAAAACTTGCTCCAGCTGCCTTGTAAACATAACTACACCTCATCTGATTCAGCGATTACCAGTATGCGGTCTAATGATGGAGAGATATGGGAGACATATGGGTTTGGTAATGGAATTAACGGCCGATGGTTCCGAAACTTCCTAGCGTCCCTGACCCCAGCCCGGGATTCGATTAACTGGTCCAAATCACTGAGGCGAATTCCCCAAAGGCTCGCCCCTCGTGCTTACCAAAAGGTCGGCCATCCCATGGTTTTCATCCCTGTGTCCTTCCTCATCTTCGCGCACTCTTAGTACTACGTCCCTCAAAGTAGCGTCAGCGCGCAAACCGTAATATTCAATGGCCGTGGTCGGTGCCGGGGTGTTCTCGATTAAACCCGAGTCAATCTCTTCGAGGTACTGTGTGTAACTGATTACCGCTTGTTCCTCAAAATAACCGACCATCCTGTGGGCAACTTTCGGAAAGAATACGTACAGCAAAAAGTAGAAGTTCCAAAAAACTGCTTGAGCAAACAAGATAAGGTACCGCTCGAACGCGTTAGGCTTAGCGATCTCAATGAAAATCATCAAATGCATCCGCTCATTCTCGGCCTCCTCTAGGAGTGTCTTGATCCAGCCCCGAGAGTCGTTCTTCATTCCACGGAGACTGCGTAAATGTTGCCACATACCAGCAACCATCCCCGGTACTCCCGCAACTGTCTCCAGAACCACAGCACGGTGCCCGTACCTTTTCTTGAAAAACGTGTCAGCTAGGAACCGAAGAACCATAGTGATTGCTAGAGCAATATGATCCGATATGTTTTCCGGTTTTCGATGCGCCATGTTTCAATTCTCCGTTGATCCGCATCTAGTTGGTCGTTATCGCCGGGTTGGTTTTCAAGATCTAACGCATTTATTTTTTAAAAAGGCGACAGCCAATATTCGCGTGACTGGCGGTTCACTTTTAGGCGAACCGCTGTTATCCTGCGCTCGCTCAAGGATGGGTGAACAGAGAAAAAGGATGGATGAAGGCCGCCACAGAAGCGGTCTTTTTTTAGCTCTGAGACTTCAGATAATACTGAGTCGGGCCTGTCGCTAATAATTCCAGCCCATTTTCCATTTGTAGCTATCTTTTAAATCGCACCAATTTATAGGGTGCTTTCTCTTTGTGACGACTGCTTCCAGGACACAGCAAACAACCAGTCCATCCTCATCGAATTCAATATCAACAACTAGGAAATGCTTTTCCTTGATCGTAGGCGTGACCGCGGTCCATTTGCTGTGGAGTAATTTTTTTGGGTTTATCCGATTCACTCAGGCTCCTAGAAGCACTGCACGTATTCCTGTGTTTTATAATTGACCCTCGGCGCTTAGATCAGGAGCTGGAGTATCACCCGCTCGCCCCGCTGTTCTTCGGGCAATTGCCGAGTAACCCTCTCGTTTTACCTCTGCTTACCATGAAACATGCTGGAACCCACTTTTTGGCACTCTTTATGCTTTAGTAAATCAAGATGTCAGGATGACGTCACTCCTGTTCCCCGGTGCGCCGATATCCTCAGCCACCGGGGCTTTTATTTTAAGTGGTCGGAACAGCAGGATTCGAACCTGCGACCTTCTCGTCCCGAACGAGACGCGCTACCAGGCTGCGCTATGCTCCGAGGTTATCGCCATTTACGCCCACCAATTCTCCCAACAGATAAGAAGAGTACCAAATCAAATTCAGCACAGTTTACGAATAACAAATTTCTTCGTCCAATCACAGTCGAGACTGGTGTTCCTGCAGAGGATTGTCAGAGTTTTCTTGCCCTTGATTCGGTTAGGGGAGTCTGACACTCATAGTCGTCTTTGTGATCGATGTGTACTCACCCTGAGCTTCGTCTTGTTGCTCCGTATGTATCTGATCAATCTCGCATTTGGCGTGGGAATACCAATATGAATGGACATCCGCGGTGGCCCCGAGCACGCAAGTGCGACCCGTCCACTTGTTAATAATTACAATCCCGCCACCTTGGGGTGTAAACTGATGTCTATTCACCCACACGTAGTTAAAGCTTAAAACAAGGAATCCAAGCAATATCGCTATACTTACCTTCCACATATTAATCCATACCCTTTTAACTTCGGCATCACTACCCCCTTAGGTAGCTTAAAAAAAAGATCCAAATCATGCGATCACTGCATACAATGTTAGGCCCAACCAAACCACAGAGACGGTATTGAGAAGTGCTTAAATTTAAGTCTACAAATGTGGAGATATTTCACAAGACCATGGATTGTTTGAAGACAGATGACTTTGAATTGTTCAGAGCCATAGTGGATCCACTGGACCCTCTCGACCGAGAGGAAGTACTACAGATGTATAAAAAGGCATACCACTATCTAAAAACCGGAGATCCTAATACGCCCCCGCGACCAAACTAGGCCGGGAACAATAAGAGAGCCATATCTGTACATTAAAAAAATTATTCGGAAAATCATTAATGGGGATGCGCGTACCGCCTCCATCATTAGTCTTCACATTCTTCACAAGTGTTCATGAAACCATTGTAAATAATGCGTCTCAGACGAATATTGCTCTGCACAGCCTTTCGAGACTAAATTATCGCGCATTTAGACTTGATGAAAAGGAGAGTGGTAATGGGGAAAACTACCGACGGCATATTCCAAGAGGAATTCGTACTCGACCTCAGTTTCTTTAATTTTGAAAACGCGGTAACCGCTACCTTTTTTTGTGACCCAGAACTCAGAATCCTCCGAGTAAACAACAATTTTAAAGAGATATTTCCACAGGTTGAGTCCTTTGAGGGTGCCAATTTGCCCTATCTCCTGAACACGTTGGGAGTTGACCAGGAAATACTCGTCCGAATCACAGAACTTTTGCGCTTAGAGGGTAAGATGAAAATACCTGAGCTTTACGTTACCAACTCGGCGGGTAAAAGAATGTACTCCTTCCTTGCAACAGAGACTGATCACAAAATTTTTCCGTTTTTGAATGGGGTCCAAGGGCAACTTATTGATCGCACCGAGGAGTTTCGCCTGAAGCAGAAGAACGATGCATTAATCCAAAAATTAGAGAATACAAACAATGCGTTGGATGAGAAAAGTAGGCATTTAACGGCAATTGCAGAACGACTTGCGAAATATCTATCGCCCCAAGTTTTCGAAAATCTGTTTTCAGAAGAGGGATCAGAATCACAGAAATATAACCGGAAATATTTGACAGTATTTTTCTCTGATATTGAAGGGTTTACAAAGCTTTCCGATAGGCTTGAACCGGAAAAACTGGCAGAGATAATTAACAGCTACCTTTCTGATATGACAAAGATAGCAATAGATTTTGGCGGTACTATCGATAAATTCGTCGGTGATGCGGTAATGGTATTTTTTGGAGATCCGGCATCGGAAGGCACGGAAGAGGATGCTGTAAAATGCCTTAACATGGCGGCTGAGATGAGACAGCGAATCAAACTCCTCAATGACATCTGGCAGAGAAAACATCTCATACCAGAAGGACTTTCCGTTAGGATGGGCATAGCGAGCGGGTTTTGTACGGTCGGTGATTTCGGGTCATCACAAAAAATGGATTATACGATTTTGGGTAGCCCGGTAAATTTAGCTGCAAGGCTTCAGGGGCTCTGCCAATCGGGAGAAATCTTGCTAAGCGCAGAAACACACTCTGCCCTAAAAGAAGTCATCGAATGCAGTAAATTTGGACCAACCGAGGTCAAAGGCTTACCAGAACCAGTTACTTATTTTCGACTTGATAAAATAGTAGATTCAAATAATGCCAGAGCACCTTTCGCCCGCTACGAAAGCGAAAATATTGATATTTGGGTAAAGCGGCCAGAAGAAATAGAAAAAGTGCTGACCGAATTAAAGCAAGTTGAAACAGAATTCGCTTCGAGACTGACTAAATAGACTCCGGGGCCGAACATCGGATATTAAAATATCTTCAAAACCGTTAAGTATTTTTTGGAACCTAAATCTTTACCATAAACCGGTGGGGTTCTGGTGGGAGAAACAACTGAATTCCCTCTCCCTTTAAAATTTCTCCTGTCACTAGCACAACACCCATCACACCAATTTTGTAAGGAACTTCGGCCTGCTTCGTATCAGATACAGTCAACCTCAACAATCCAGCTGAGAACTTATCGACTTGGTGACATGGCTTTCGCAGACCGGTCAATAGAATCTCAGCGCCGCTTCCAAATCGCATTCTGGTGCCCGCAGGTTGGTGCTCAAGATCAAGCCCACTGGTGGTGATATTCTCGCCTAGGGATCCACACCCGACAGGGTGGCCGAGGGCGTTCCACTCGTGGATTCTCTCGAGCGCGATCAGGTGCACCTG
>PAHG01000018.1 GCA_002705795.1 Gammaproteobacteria bacterium | reverse complement strand
CGATGATCTGGACAATCTTTCCGCTACTCATCATATTTCTCCTAAAACAATCCGTTTTTACAGTGCCGCAGCACCGCCAACAATTTCTGAAATTTCTTGCGTAATCGCTGCCTGTCGCGCCTTGTTGTATACAAGCTCGAGGTCATCGATCAGCTGACCTGCGTTATCCGTAGCAGCTTTCATGGCCACCATTCGGGCGGCTTGCTCGCATGCCAGATTTTCAACTACCGACTGGTACACCAGTGCCTCGACATAACGGACAAGCAAAGCATCCAAGACTTCTCGCGCATCGGGCTCGTAAATGTAGTCCCAATGCGTGCCCATGTTTACAGATAGGTCTTCCTTCTGATCCTTCGGAAGCGGAAACAATTGCTGCACTGTTGGTTTTTGTGTCATGGTGTTTACAAAGCGGTTATACACCACGTATACGCGATCGATCTTGCCCTCTTCGTAAGCATCCATCATCACCTTAACGCTACCGATCAGGTCAGAAACGCTTGGTTGGTCACCGACTTGTCCTGCTGCTGCGACGACGTTCCCACCAAAACTACGGAAGAAACCAATTGCCTTTGATCCGATTACTGCTAAATCAACTTCAACACCATTGCCATGGTGGGTGCCAAGTTCCGCGACCACCTTCTTAAATAAGTTCGCGTTTAATCCGCCACAAAGCCCCCGGTCAGTCGATACAACGATATAACCGACACGCTTCATCTCACGTTCATCCAGGTAAAGATGATTGTATTCCGGATTCGCATAAGCCAAGTGACCAATAACTTCAAGAATACGATCCGTGTATGGGCGGTTTGCTCCCATACGCTCCTGGGCTTTACGCATCTTTGAGGCCGCAACCAGTTGCATCGCACTCGTAATTTTCTGAGTATTTTTGATGCTACCAATCTGGGTGCGAATTTCCTTTCCGACTGCCATGTTGTGTCCCTGTCCTACCTGGCCTTAATAGGTCCGTGATGACTTAAAAGATTCGACACAAGCCTTGAGCTTCGCCGCAATATCATCGTTGTAATCACCTGACTGGTTAATCTCGTCACGCAATGCCGCGTGCTCTGAGTTAAAGTAGTCGAGAAGAGCCGCCTCAAACGCAACGACTTTAGTCACGTCGACGTCGTCCAAGAAGCCTTCGTTCGCAACAAACAACACGATACCCATTTCAGCAACAGACTGTGGGCTATACTGCTTTTGCTTCATCAGTTCAGTGACTCGCTGTCCATGTTCGAGCTGCTTACGTGTTGCGTCATCGAGATCCGATGCGAATTGAGCAAATGCCGCTAATTCGCGATACTGAGCAAGCGCAAGACGAATACCGCCGCCCAGCTTCTTGACGATCTTGGTCTGAGCCGCCCCGCCCACTCGGGATACTGAGATACCAGCGTTCATCGCAGGTCGGATACCTGAGTTGAAGAGGTTAGTTTCGAGGAAAATCTGACCATCGGTGATCGAAATAACATTCGTCGGTACGAACGCAGAAACGTCACCAGCTTGCGTCTCAATGATTGGGAGCGCAGTTAACGAGCCAGTCTGGCCTTTAACTTTGCCTTCGGTTGACTGCTCGACGTAGTCCGCATTAACCCGCGCCGCGCGCTCTAATAAGCGTGAGTGCAAGTAGAATACGTCTCCTGGATAAGCCTCACGCCCTGGGGGACGACGCAGCAACAGCGAAATCTGGCGGTAGGCGACGGCTTGCTTTGACAAGTCATCGTAGACGATTAGGGCATCCTCCCCACGATCACGGAAATATTCACCCATCGTACAACCCGAGAACGCGGCCAAAAACTGCATCGCCGCCGGGTCAGCTGCACCGGCGGCAACGATAATCGTGTGAGCCATGGCGCTATGTTCTTCGAGCTTGCGTACAACCGACGCGATTGATGATTGCTTTTGACCAATCGCGACATAAATACATTTTACGCCGGTGCCTTTCTGGTTGATGATCGCATCAATCGCAACAGCAGTTTTACCAGTCTGGCGGTCCCCAATGATTAGCTCGCGCTGGCCTCGGCCGATCGGAACCATCGCGTCAATTGCTTTCAGACCTGTTTGCACTGGTTGGTCAACCGATTGGCGCGCAATGACGCCTGGCGCAACTTTTTCGATCGCATCAGTGCCATCAGATTCAATGTCGCCCTTACCGTCGATTGGGTTTCCTAGTGCGTCAACAACACGGCCCAGAAGGCCATTCCCTACTGGGACTTCCAAAATACGGCCCGTACACCGGGCTGTCTGTCCTTCAGCGAGTTTCTGATAATCACCAAGCACAACAGCACCGACAGAGTCGCGCTCAAGGTTCAGTGCCATTCCATAGACACCGCCTTCAAATTCAATCATCTCGCCGTACATGACGTCGGCAAGGCCGTAGATACGAACGATACCGTCTGAGACGGATACGATCGTCCCTTCATTCTTTGCTGATACAGCGATGTCTGCCTTCGCAATTCGCTGTTTGATCAGTTCGCTGATCTCAGAAGGATTCAATTGATCCATGGAACTTTCCTTTCAAATTCTCTTTGCTTAAGCGGTCAGGGATTCGGCAATTCTTGAGAGCCGCCCACGGACCGTCGCGTCGATTACTGTGTCGCTTGATCGAATTTCGAAACCACCAATCAACGATTGATCAACGGCGGTCTCAATACGAATAGATTTGCCCGCGTGACGCGCTTTCAACTTAGATTCCAACATCTGAATCTCGTTGGCCTTTAGTGGGAATGCGGTGGTAATTATCACCTCCAAAGCTTCCTGGCCTTCGGCTACAAGAGTCTCGAATTCGGTTGAAATCGCAGGCAGTGCAAGCAGACGCCCGTAGTATGCAAGCGCCTCTAGAAATGCATCTGCGCCGTCTACTGCTACATCGTTAGTTAAGTCCGCCAGAATCTCACATTTTGTGTCGCCTTTAACGGCCGGATTCTTTAAAACTTGCACCATCGCTTCGTCAGCAGTAATAGAGGCAGCTTTTTGCAAAAACGAGCTCCATTTCCCTTCAGCCTTCGCGGTCGCGGCATGCGAAAATATCGCTTTTGCATAAGGTCGAGCAATCGTGGTGAGTTCTGCCATCGGTCGCCTCCTTATAGCTCTTCAGCCAACTCGGCTAACAACTTTTTGTGCGCTGCCTGATCTACCGTCGCTCCAAGCACACGCTCCGCACCGACAATAGCCAGTTTAGCAACGTCAGCGCGCAATGACTCGCGTGCCTGAGCAGCATCTTGCGCGATTTGTGCTTGAGCCGACATCAAAATCTTCTCGGCCTCTGCCCTAGCTTTGTCTTGCGCTTCTTCTACTATCTGTGACGATCTTTTATTCGCCTGCTCTACCAGCTCCGTAACCTGACTTCGCGCTTGTTTCAGTTCGTCTTCGATCTGAGACTTAGCGCTTTCAAGATCACGAGCCGCTTTATCAGCAGCATCAAGCCCTTCAGCGATCCTCTTCTGGCGTTCAGCCAAGGCGCCGGAAATTGGCGGCCACACATACTTCATACAGAAGATGACAAAGATCGTGAATGCAATCAGCTGCCCTATAAGGGTCAGGTTTAAATTCACTGTTATACCTCGCGGTCGGTTAACTCATCCAAAGGATCAGGACGTCTTAAACCTGTGCGACGAACGGGTTCGCGAACGTGAAGAACAGCGCGATACCAACACCGATCATCGTTACAGCGTCAAGAAGGCCTGCAACAATAAACATCTTCACCTGCAACATTGGGACCATTTCTGGCTGACGCGCAGCGCCTTCCAAGAACTTGCCTCCCAAGATACCAAACCCAATTGCGGTTCCGAGTGCGCCCATACCGATTAGCAGCGCTACTGCTATCGCGGTCATTCCAACTACAGTTTCCATATTTACTCCAATACACGGACGTGAAAATTAAATTGTTAGTTTAGTGATGCTCGTGAGCCATCGAGAGATAGACAATCGTGAGCATCATGAAAATGAATGCCTGAAGCACAATCACGAGGATGTGGAAAATTGCCCAAGGAACGGACAAGAACCACTGCAAGTAGAATGGCAACAATGCAATCAAGATGAAGATCAGCTCACCGGCGTAGAGGTTACCGAACAGCCGAAGAGCCAAAGAGATTGGTTTTGCAATCAGACCAACGCCTTCAAGCAAAAAGTTAAACGGGATCATCCACTTCCCGAAAGGTTGAAGCGTCAGTTCACCCACGAACCCGCTCACTCCTTTAATTTTGATCGAATAAATGACGATAAGTAAAAACACACCTATCGACATACCGAGTGTCGCGTTGACATCTGTGGTCGGCACAATTTTCATATATTCAACACCGGACACCATAAAAAGATAGGGAACTAAATCCACTGGAACCAAATCCATCAAGTTCATCAGGAAAATCCAGCAACAGATGGTCAATGCTAGCGGCGCGATGAGATTGCTTTTCCCGTGAAACGTTTCTTTCACTGATTTATCAACGAACTCAACCATCAACTCAACGAAGTTTAATACCCCTGTCGGCACCCCAGCGTGGGCTGCTTTTGCACCGGCACGAAATAGCCAGCAAAAAAGAATCCCGAGACCGACCGACCATGCCATTGTGTCTACATGTATCGCCATAAAGCCCATTTCAGCAGCCTCTTTTGCTCCATGAGCAAAGGACCAGCCGTTTTCAGGATGATAACCATATGTGAGATTTGTCAGGTGGTGCTGGATATACTCCGAAGGTGTTGGGTTTTGAAGCGCCATTACTGTTTCCGATTAATTTGTTCGTGTCCCACCAGAATTAAAGGGGGACTCAATTGTCCAACCAAGACCGTAACTACGAATCCGGCAATAACCGCTTCTGTTTTTAGATAGTCTGAGTTTGCCCAGACCACTGCAAACAGCACGGCCACAATACTTAGTTTAAGCCCTTCGCCCACAAACAGGCTCCTGACCATTGCTCGCGCTTTCCGCGCTCCGCGCTGTCTGAACACCCAAAATCCAAAGAGGCCTTGTGGGATGATCGCAACGCTTCCCCCTACCATCACACTGATCGCGTGCAATGGACTCGAAACTACATACCCAACGATCGAGGCAGCAATCGTGGTAGCGGCCTGAATGAAAAAAACAATGGTCGCTGGATGATGTCTCAAGCCGCTTACCGTTAATTTTCCGCCGCGGCAGTATATGCAGTCCGAACTGCAGGATCAATGACAATCATCAAAACCACAGAAAAGAGCCTCCGTAGCTAATCTTTTGCCTTCAAGCGGGTGACGATGCCATCTAGTATATCAAGAGACCCATACTCAATAACAATGAGCCCTTTCCCCCCGGTTTTGGGTTTGAGTTGAACCTTCGCACCCAGCCTATCCGAAAGGTTCATTTCCAACCGACTGACGTCTGGGTCGTCGGTACCAGTCTTCGTTGATGCCGTATCACCTGAAAGCAACCGCTTAACCAGGGTCTCTGTTTGCCTGACCGATAGCCGCGATCTCACAACATCCTCTGCCGCTTTCTGTTGCATATTTTCAGGCAGGGATAACAGTGCCCTGGCGTGCCCCATTTCCAGGCGACCCTCTTCCAGCATCGTTTGAACATCTTTGACCAAGTTCAGCAAGCGTAGCAAGTTGGCTACGTTCGACCGACTTGACGAGATCATTGCTGCCAACGCTGTCTGATCCATTGAAAACTGGTCTCGCATCCGCGCTAAAGCTCGGGCTTGTTCTATTGCCGTCAGTTGTTCTCTTTGGATGTTTTCTATGAGCGCCAAGGCTGCGACCTGCTGATCATCCAGATTGCGGACGATCGCGGGGAGATCAGTCAAGCCAGAACGCTGACTTGCTCGCCACCGGCGCTCGCCTGCAATAAGCTCATAACCACCAGAGTTTTGGCGTACGATGATTGGTTGCATGACCCCATGCTGACGAATCGAATCCGCTAACTCATCTAGCTCGACTTCACTAAAGCGTATCCGAGGCTGAAATGGATTTGGAACAATTTCCTCAACACCAATGGTAATGACACCCCCATCATTCTTTGATCGTCCGGCGTTTTGTGCTGATGAGTCTTTGTTTAAAACAGCATCGACTGTCGACTGATCGACGCTCAAAAGTGGGTTGAATCCAAGTCCGCGTTTTTTTTGAGTCATGCTGCGTGTTTCAATCCCAGTCGCTTACGTAGTTCAGACGCCAGAGCCAAGTATGACAAAGCACCTTTGGATAGACGGTCGTATCGCAATACTGGCAAGCCATGACTCGGCGCTTCTGCCAGCCTGACATTTCTTGGAATCACGGTTTTAAACACGCGCTCTCCGAAGAACTGCTCAAGCTGATGGGAAACCTGACGTGTTAGTCCCGTTCTGGGATCGTACATCGTACGAAGAACACCATCGATAACCAAGTCTAAGTTATGAGTTCCTCGCACTTGGTTAATGGTTTCGATTAACGCCGCGATACCCTCTAAGGCAAAGAATTCGCACTGAACGGGGATGATGACGCTATTAGCTGCTATCAATGCATTGATTGTCAGCATGCTAAGAGCTGGCGGACAATCAATCAGAACGAAATCATAATTTTCTGCTTGTTCAGTAAGCACATCTTTCAACCGAAACTGTGCATTCGACTGACCAACGAGCCCGACCTCAGCCTCGGTCAGTTGAATATCTGACGGCAGCAAGTCATAGCCGGCTTCTGTTTTCAGGATACAAGTGTCTTGAAATGTAGATTCGCCAAGCAATAGTCCGCGAACGTCGAACTCTATTTCATCTTTCGAAACCCCCGAGCCTGATGTTGCATTACCTTGTGGATCGAAATCAATAACCAAGACCTGGTACCCCATCTCGTTAAGGGTCGCACCCAAATTAACGCATGTCGTTGTCTTACCAACACCACCTTTCTGGTTTGTTATCGCAATAATTCGGGTCATTTTTATCTCTGCTTGACTACTGCCAGCATCCGCTTTTTATCAACAATATGAGGCAGTTTATGTAATTGAATCATACAGTTACTATGTATCGACTCTGCATCAACTATTTCGCTTTCTGCTCTAGCACCTTTCATTGCCAAGATTTCACCATCAGGCTTCAACATTGGCAGTGAGCAGGTGATCATACCACTGAGATTAGTGAAAGCTCTGCTGATAATTTGATCAAACTGCTTTTTCGTTGATAAGTCTTGGACACGTTTATTCACTGTAGTAAGGTTTTTTAAGTCACATAACGATTTGATATATTTAGCAAAACCAAGCTTCTTATCGTTTGGATCCACAAGTGTGAAATGGGTATCTGGAAAGAATATAGCAAGCGGTAGCCCCGGAAAACCGGGCCCAGTCCCAATATCAAGCAACAATCCCTCGCGAATAAACGGATGGGGAGTCAGAGAATCAAGTATTTGATAGATCAAAACACTCTCTTCGTCCCGGTGGGCACTGATATTAAAAACTTGATTCCATTTCAGGTGCTGCTTAAGAATCGTCTGTAAGTTTGCTAGTTGGTTATCTGAGCAAGACAATCCGATCCCATTTAGGCTGTCAGCTAAGTCCATCAGCTCGCCAATTGCGCTAACTCAAGTTTTTTTAAGTATACTAAAAGCAGACTAAGAGCAGCCGGTGTAACACCTGATATCCTCGATGCTTGCGCCATCGTTTCCGGACGATGTTCAAGTAACTTTTGCCTCACCTCATTCGACAGACCAACGATTTTTGAATAATCAATATCGGTCGGTAACCTGACCTGCTCATTTTTGTTAAGTTTCTTGATTTCATCTGCCTGACGATTAATGTAGCCAGCATATTTCACTAGAATTTCAACTTGTGACGCGATCGATGAATCTCCGTGGCCTTCAATGTCAGCAAATTCGACCAAATCCTGATAGTGAATTTCCGGACGCTTCAAAAGATCGTGGGCTGTTGATTCTTTGGATAACGGCGCCGTTAATACCTGGTTCAGTTTTGCTATGCATGGATCTGTTGGTCGAACCCAGGTCGACTTCAATCGCGTCATCTCTTTGTCTATATGTTCCTGCCTATCGTTAAATATTTTCCACAGAGCGTCTCCCACCAGACCTAACGCACGGGCCCTTTCGGTAAACCGGGTATCAGCATTGTCTTCTCGTAAAGCCAACCGATATTCGGCACGTGATGTAAACATCCGATATGGTTCTTGTGTCCCAAGCGTTATAAGATCATCAACCATAACACCCAAGTAACCCTCCTCACGCCCAATCGTCCAGGACTCTTGACCTTGGGCTCGTAACGCTGCATTGGCGCCAGCCAACAATCCTTGTGCGGCCGCTTCTTCATAGCCTGTGGTTCCATTTATTTGACCCGCAAGATACAAGTTAGTAACTAACTTACTCTCCAAGGTTCTATTCAAATCACGTGGATCAAAGAAGTCATATTCAATCGCGTAACCAGGTCTTGTGATCACAGCATTAGCACATCCTTCCATAGAGCGAACAATTTCTAATTGGACCTCGTAGGGTAGTGATGTGCTCACTCCATTTGGATACAGCTCATGAGAAGCTAAGCCTTCTGGTTCAAGAAATACCTGATGCGTTGGCTTGTCAGCGAAACGTACAATCTTGTCCTCAATCGATGGGCAATAACGTGGACCAGTACCTTCAATGACACCGGCATACATCGGACTGAGGTGCAGGTTTTCTAAGATAATATCGCGTGTTTTTTCTGTTGTGCTCGATAAATAACATGGGACCTGCGACGGGTGTTCATCCCCAGCGCTCGTCATTGACAAATACGGTGTCGGACTGTCCCCGGGTTGCTCTGGTAAGCTCTTTAGATCGACAGAGCGGGAATCAATCCGCGGTGGTGTTCCAGTTTTTAGACGCGCAATACGAAATGATTGATTCCGTAACGACTTTGCTAATTCATTTGATGCTGGGTCACCGGCACGACCCCCTGACTGTTGGCTCATTCCGATATGAATTTGTCCAGCCAAAAAAGTACCTGCTGTGATCACTACTGTTTTGGATCGGAGCTTCAATCCCATAGCCAAAACAACACCAACCACCTGGTTTTTTTCGATAACAAGATCTGACACGGGTTGTTGAAAGATAGTGAGATTATGGACAGTCTCAAGGGCGTGCCGCATATGTTGGCGATATAAAACTCGATCTGTTTGAGCTCGTGTAGCCCTAACCGCTGGGCCCTTTTTTCGATTTAGTATCCGGAATTGAATGCCAGCACGATCAGTCACCTTCGCCATTAAGCCGTCACAAGCATCAACTTCGCGAACCAGGTGACTCTTCCCAATTCCACCAATTGCTGGATTACAAGACATTTGGCCCAGCGTCTCTATGGAATGAGTCACAAGCAAAGTATCACAGCCCATCCGCGCTGAGGCATGCGCTGCTTCAGTACCTGCGTGCCCACCGCCGACCACGATGACGTCAAATAAACGTTTGTAATCCATATATATAAAAGAATATTTAAAAAGAAGTATTGTTGATGTTGTTAATGTTACGGATGTTTTGATATGTGGAAAAGATATTTTTTTGAGGGATAATCATAGAGTTAATTCTTTTCTAACCGTGTGTGTAAAGCAATATGAAGCCAAAGGACATCTTGTCGACGGTTCTGTATAAAGCGACCAGTTGTTCACAAGCCAGTTTGTGTATAGCTTAATCACCTGTTTATACAGTAGTTTTTCCACATCATTTTCCGATACAAAATGTCGAAAAAATCGATGTCAAGAGGTCATCTGATGTGAACGCTCCGGTGATCTCAGATAAAGCGTTTTGTGTTAGACGTAAGTCTTCAGCAATCAAGTCTAACGCTTCAGTTGAAAGTTTATGCTGGTTTGTTGCATCGATATAAGTTTTTGCTAGTGCTAAATGTTTAATATGGCGCTCCCTCGCTAAATATGGTGTCTCACAGTGAGTAGTTAAGTTGAGCTTTTCAAGCAACCAGCTCTGAAACTCGGCTAATCCTTCACCTGTTTTTGCTGAGATTTCTAGTAATGGATAGGTGGTATGGTTCTTGACTGGTTTTTGTTTTATGTCAACCTTCGTGCTCAACAAACCCACCGGCGTATTCGTATTATTTCCAATTAGCGTTTGAATGGTGTCGTCAGTGATTAGGTGATGGCGTTCATCGAATAGACAGAGGACTAAATCTGCTGTCACCATCGCTTTAATAGCCCGATTGATACCCTCGGTTTCGATTATATCGTTTGTTGATCGTATACCAGCCGTGTCTGTGATTCTTATTTCAAGTCCGTCAATTAACAAGTCATAACCAACTAAGTCCCGGGTGGTTCCTGGGATATCGGTCACGATGGCGAGTGGTTCTTTTGCAAGGGAATTGAGCAATGAACTTTTGCCGGCATTTGGTTCACCTATTAATACAATTTCTGCAGATTGATTCAGTTTGGCTCCGTCATGTGCTGAGGTAAGCAGTTTATTAAGTTCACTTCTGATGTGATTGAGTGCTGCAGAAAATGCTTCCGTATCCTTAAGCTCTATGTCTTCATCAGGGAAATCGATGTGTGCTTCAATTTGAGTACGTAGCACAACGAGCTCAGTAACAATTGCGTTGATGCTTTTGGCAAACTCGCCCTTTAAAGAGTTGTTTGCTGCCTTCACCGCAGATAGGGACGATGCATTGATCAAATCACTGATCGCCTCTGCCTGAGTCAAGTCGATTTTACCGTTTAGAAAAGCGCGTTGACTGAACTCACCAGGGTCGGCGAGTCGAGCGCCAAGCTCGGTTGTAATTCGCAGGATCGCTTGGACCACAACAGGGCCACCATGGCCTTGGAATTCAACAGTCTCCTCGCCTGTGAAACTGTGTGGAGTAGCAAAATAGATCCAGATGCCTGTATCAATGGTTTCAGTATTGAAGGTGACTGATCCAAAGGTAGCGATTCGCGGTTTGAGTGTTTTGCCACAGAGTATTTTTGCAATGTGTAGGCTAAGTGGGCCTGATAGACGGATGATACTTATTGCGCTACGACCAGGAGCTGTAGCCGGAGCGACAATCGTGTCAGATACAATCATGAAGGTTGATGATCTGCGTTTTCAATAGATCTCGTGATAATCCACTGTTGTGCAATGGATAGGATATTGTTTACTACCCAGTAGAGAACTAGGCCTGCAGGGAACCAAAGGAAGAAGAAAGTAAATGCAACAGGCATATACTTCATGATCTTTGCTTGCATGGGGTCCGGAGGGGTTGGATTCAGGGATGTCTGGATGTACATCGATACACCCATTAGCAATGGTAAAATAAAATATGGATCTTTAGCGCTGAGATCGTTGATCCATAAAATGAAAGGTGCCTGCCGTAGTTCAACACTTTCTAAAAGCACCCAATACAACGCGATAAACACGGGCATCTGAACCAGAATTGGTAAGCAGCCTCCTAGTGGATTAATTTTTTCACGTTTGTACATGTCCATCATTTCTTTGGACATGCGTTGGCGATCGTCGCCATACAGCTCACGCATACGAGTGATTTCAGGTGTGAACTTGCGCATTTTAGCCATCGACTTGTAAGCCGCAGCAGATAGCTGAAAGAAAGCAGCTTTCACTACGACCGTGACTAAAATAATCGCAAAGCCCCAGTTGCCAACGTATGTCTGTATAAACTTCAGTAACCAAAACAGGGGCTGGGCGATAAACCACAGCCAGCCATAATCGACGACGAGCTCAAGGCCTGGGGATAACAATTCCAATGTGTCTTGGTTTTTTGGTCCTACGTATAGCGTGGCTTTTGTCTGTGCGGTTCCACCGGGAGGAATGATGGTGTTGGGGCTGATAATACTTCCAATAAAGTGACCATCTTTGTTGGTGCGGAAAGAATATAAGTGAGTCTGGTCTTCAGCGGGGACCCACGCGCTTGTGAAGTAATGCTGCAATAGAGCTAGATAGCCGCCAACGACAGAATTGTTTGTTAACTCGGAATTTAAATCTCGAGCATCAGTTGCTGCCTCAAAATCTGAAAATGAGACTTTACGATATCGTTCATCAGCTGTTTGTAGCGCGTATCCTAGGAAGGCCTGCATACCCATCGAGTTTTGAATTGATGGGTCTTCGGAGTTGTCTCGTTTTAGTTGTACAAAAGGCGAAATAGTTTTCGTTGTGTCTGAAGTGTTTTCGATCGTGTGGGTAACTCGAACATCGTATCGCTGGGGATCAATATAAAATGTTTTTGTAACCAATAGGCCCGTTTGGGTCGTTGCTTGTATAGATATGTCTGTTGGTTCTGTGATTGTAAATTGGCTTTGTTTTGCCGCATAAACAGGGCGGCCTTCTGGAGAGGCGTCTGGCCCGTCCGGGCCAACTAATCCGCTTTGGGCGACATATGTACGGGATTGTGTATCAAGTAACGCGATAGGGTTATCCGGGCTTTTCAAAGAAATAGGATAGTCTTTGAGTAAAACCTGAACGATATCGCCACCGGTCAGGGCGATTGTGATGTCTGTGATAGGTGTGCTGACCAGGATGTGATCACCGACGACATTCGGTTTGAGTAGCGCTGCGGGTTCTTGAATGAGTTCACGTTCCGGGGGGACTTCGTCCGGGAGATCACTTTTTAAAGAGCTAGACTGGATTGGGGCGGAAGCTTTAATAGCTTCGTTGTGTGAATCCATGTAATGGTTCCACTGGACAAAGAGCACGTAGGTTAATATGCCAAGAATTGCAAGAAGGCCGGTACGTTGAATATCCATTAATGTCGTCTCGTGTTTCCTTTGTATGCAGGGACTGGATCATATCCGCCAGGATGACCAGGATGGCATTTGCCGATTCGTTTTATTCCCAACCATATGCCGTGTATTAGACCATGCTGAGCGATAGCCTCTATCATATATGCCGAGCAAGTTGGTTTGAACCGGCAAGATGGCGGTGATAATGGGGACACAAAGTACCGGTAGAAACGGATTACCGCAATTGCCAAGCCACTAAAAAATCTGTTATTCCGCATTGATAGCTGAGAGCTGTTTGGTGAGTTTGGTAAATACTTGGTTAAGCTCGTCCTTGAAGTGCCGGGATCGCAATCCATCGGGCAATTTCCTCGCGATCACCACTATGTCGCTGTCTGGAGCGACGTATTGAGATCGAATAAATTCTCGGACTACGCGCCTAAAACGGTTTCGGTCGACAGCGCGGCGGATTTTTTTTCGTGGCGTAACAAAGCCGATGCGGTGACAAGAGATCTCACTAGTCAGTTTTGCTAAGACCAAGAAGTCGCGGGTGCCGGATTTGGCGTCAGGTTTATCAAATACTGCGTCAAAATCGCTGCGTGACGGCATTGAGATGACCGTCATACCAGGATCCGCTTAGGCGGATAGGCGTTTACGACCTTTCGCACGGCGACGGGCGATGATTTGGCGGCCGCTTTTTGTAGCCATTCTCGCACGGAAACCGTGGTTCCGGGCGCGTTTTATCAGGCTTGGCTGAAACGTGCGTTTCATAACTCTATTCCTACCGCTTTGGATATTGGGCGCGCAGTGTACCTAAAGACTACATAGATTCAAAGAGTTTTCATATGGTCGTAATCGACTCGGTTTTGGCGCAGTAATATTCAGTCGTATTTTGCTTGTGGATAATATTGGCATGTGTGATTTTCTGATTGATTTTTATAGGCTTTTCCAAACTGTTAATACATTTTTTTGTTGGTTATTCACAAATTAGTCCAAAAACATTTTTGTTCAACTAAATCAATAATTAAGCAAATTTATTCGGCGACGCTATTGACCTTGGGGGAGTAGATTGTGCATAACTTATCCCCGTTACGGAGAAAATGATTAATGAATTGGGATGTGTGCGTAGAACAGCTTGCTGCGGAGCTCAGCGCGGAGCAGCTGAATACATGGATTAAGCCGTTACAAGTCGAGGAACGGGCGCAGAACATCTATCTTTTTGCGCCCAACCGCTTTGTCAAAGATTGGGTGGCAGACCGTTATCTCGAACGTATTCAGTCTTTCTACTCTCACCACGTGGGAGGATCGTTTCATGTATCGGTGTGTGTCGGGTCTGCGAACATGGATTCGATGTCAGCGAAACTTACGTCCTCGCTAGATGATTCGAAGAAGTACAACACTCAACAAAGAGACATAACGCCGAGTGTAGGGCGGGTGCGGGAGCCAGCGATTGTCGAAGGATCGATCAAGCACAGCAACCGTCTCAATCTTGATTTTCGGTTTGATAACTTCGTTGAAGGGAAATCCAACCAGTTGGCAAGGGCCGCTGCGCAACGGGTGTCAGAAAAACCTGGGTCTGAATATAACCCTCTGTTTCTTTATGGAGATACTGGCCTAGGGAAAACGCATCTGATGCATGCTGTCGGGAACCAGATCTGTTCACACAACCCTAAGGCGAAGATTATTTATGTGCACTCTGAGCGATTTGTTGCGGATATGGTTAAAGCGTTGCAGTTGAATGCGATCTCGGATTTCAAGCGGGTGTACCGGAACGTGGATGCATTATTAATCGATGATATTCAATTTTTTGCAGGTAAGGAAAAGTCCCAAGAGGAGTTTTTTCATACGTTTAACAGTTTGCTCGAAGGTGGGCAGCAGATCATCTTAACTTCAGACCGGTACCCGAAAGAAATCGATAACATGGAAGATCGATTGAAGTCTCGATTCGGTTGGGGCTTGACGGTTAGGCTTGAGCCGCCAGAGCTCGAGACGCGTGTGGCTATTTTAATTAATAAGGCTCAAGAGGCTGGAGTTGACCTGAAACGTGATTGTGCGTTTTTCATCGCACAGAAAGTGAGAAGTAATGTGCGAGACTTAGAGGGGGCGCTAAAGCGGGTGCTGGCAAATGCGCATTTTTTTGGTCAAGCGATCACGTTGGATTTTGTAAGGGAGACTTTGAGGGATTTGATCGCAGTTCACGACCGCCAGATCTCTTTAGACAATATTCAGCGAATGGTCGCCGATTACTATAAGATCAAAATTTCTGATCTCCTATCGAAACGTCGGAACCGTTCGGTAGCAAGGCCACGGCAGGTTTCGATGGCTCTATGTAAAGAGCTCACGGGCCATTCGCTACCTGAAATCGGTGAGGCATTTGGAGGCCGTGATCACACGACTGTTCTACACGCTTGTAGAAAGATCAAAGAATTGTGTGACACGGATTTGGCAATCCGAGATGATTACAGCAACTTGTTAAAGGCATTGACTGGATAGGGAACGACGATGGAATTTTCGGTTTCTCGCGAACAATTACTCGAGAAAGGATTGACGGCAGCGTCAGTAGTTGAGCGTAAGCAGACGATGGCGATTTTGGCAAACGTTTTGATTGAGGTCGATGCGACTGGTGCGGTGGTCACCGGCACAGACCTGGATACTGAAATTTCTACGCACATGGAGTTGGTGGAAGTTGCATCTGGCGGTGCTGTCACCGTTCCCGGTAAAAAGTTAGTAGATATTGCAAAAGCGCTGCCAGAGGGATCGGTCGTTCAGTTTAAGCAAGATGGAACACAAATGTTGTTGTCATCGGGACGCTCCCGCTTTAAGTTGGGATCACTTCCGAGTACCGATTATCCTAGATTGGAGATAAGAGGCGACTTTACGACGGTGACGCTTGCGAAAGGGCCACTCCAGGATGCTATAGCTAAGACACAGTTCGCTATGGCCCAACAGGATGTGCGGTATTACTTAAACGGTATGCTGTTTGGGATCGGTGGTGGGGAATTTAGGACGGTTGCAACAGATGGACATCGATTAAGTCTATATCAAACTCCGCTAGAGGGGCTTACTTCTGAGCCAGCCTCGTTAATTGTCCCTCGAAAGGCGGTCCTCGAACTCGCGAGATTGGCAGGTAATGCGGATGATTCAGTCGAAGTGTCGTTTTCAACGAGTCATTTTCGTGTGGCGGGCCCAACGTTTACTTTTACCAGCGTATTAATTGATGGTCGTTTCCCTGATTATGAGCGCGTGGTCCCTCAAGGTGGGGACCATGTGGTCAGAGTAGATCGTAGACGTCTGAGAGAAGTGCTTGTTCGCGCAGCGATCTTGTCTAGCGAACAATATCGGGGTGTTCGCCTCTGCTTATCGCAAGGTCAAATAGATGTGATGGCCAATAACGCTGAACAAGAGGAGGCTCAGGAGTCACTGGAAGCAGAGTTCGTGGGTCAGGACGGGTTTGAAATAGGTTTTAACGTTAGCTATTTACTCGATGTGTTGGCTACCATCGAGACAGAAATGGTCGAACTCCGCTTCGGCGACAGTAACCGGAGCGCCCTCGTGTTGGGTGTAGGTGATGATGCCGCTCGATATGTTGTGATGCCGATGCGGCTGTAAGTGATCGACTTACTGCACATAAACCACGTCAGAGGGCTGGAGGAGACTTCGTTGTCGCTTGGGCCCTCTCTTAATCTTTGGGTCGGAGATAACGGGGCCGGAAAAACGTCTGTTCTCGAGGCTGTTTCTATTCTTTCTTCGGGTAGAAGTTTTGTAACGTCCAGGTCGAAGGCGGTTATCACGTTCGATAAACCGGGTCTGACGGTGTTCGGGTGCGTTAGAGGTGAGTCGCGGTCACATCGGCTAGCGATTCATGTTGGTCGTGAAGATGAGCGTAAGTTGCGTTTAGATGGACTGACGGCACGAGGTCAGGCTGCTTTGAGCCGAGTTCTGCCCGTTCTCTATATCACTCCTCATACGACAGATTTGATCTCGGGGAGTCCGAGTATTCGTCGACGTTTCCTGGATTGGGGGGCGTTTCATTGGTCCGGAGGCAGCAGCTCGTATTTCACATCATTGAAACGGGCGATTTTGCAGCGAAACGCGGTGCTGCGGGATGGTATACTGGATTTGTCAGTTTTAGAGCCGTGGGATGCTCAGATAGCCTCTTATGGTGAGGTGATCGATGATTGGCGTAAAACGTTTTTGGATTGCGTGAGACCACTGTTTGAGTCGCTTTGTTATCGGTTGGAATTAGGTTTTCCGCTGAGTCTGTTTTACAAGAATGGGTGGGGGCCAGGACCGCTGCATGAGGCATTAAAAAAAAATCGGCCGAGAGAAGCAAAAGCAAAATCGACGTTAGTTGGCCCGCAGCGGGCAGATTTCGAAGTCTTGCGGGATGGCGAGCGGGCATCAGACGTTTTGAGTCGAGGACAGCTAAAGGTTGCGAATCTGGCGTTGACTCTATCACAGTTGCACGCAGCGTCGCACTTGGGCATATCACCTGTGTTGTGCTTTGATGATGTCGGAGCGGAGTTAGATGATGCTTTTATACCGAGAGTGTGGCAAGCGGTTTTCGAGACAAATTCCCAGGTGCTTGCGACTGGAATTGATGTAGGTCGTATGGGCTTGAGTTCAAAATGGTTAAGGGATGCAGAAGTGTTTCACGTGAAACACGGAGTTATTGAGCCTAAGTAAGGAAGAATGATGGAACAGAACCAGTCGCCGGGGATTTATGATAGCAGCTCTATTAAGGTCCTCAAAGGGCTTGAGGCTGTCAGAAAGCGGCCAGGGATGTATATCGGTAATACGGATGATGGAACCGGTCTGCACCATATGGTTTTTGAGGTGGTCGATAACTCTATTGATGAAGCGTTGGCCGGCCACTGTGATCTGATTGACGTAATTATCCACACGGACGGCTCGGTGACAGTGCAGGACAACGGGCGCGGAATCCCAGTCGACGTGCACGACGAGGGTAAGAGTGCAGCCGAGATTATTCTGACGGTGCTCCATGCGGGTGGAAAGTTCGATGAGAATTCATACAAGGTTTCTGGTGGTCTCCATGGCGTAGGAGTCTCTGTTGTAAACGCCCTGAGTGAAAAATTGGTTTTAACTGTCAGGAGAGATGGATCGGTTTGGGAGCAAGAATATTCGCACGGGGATCCAAAAGTTCCATTGGCCCCGGTGGGAACCACCGAGGAAACTGGAACGACTATTCGGTTTAAGCCATCGGTTGAGACCTTTGCGATAACCGCGTTTAGCTATGATGTGCTGGCAAAGCGTTTGCGGGAATTGTCATTTTTGAATTCTGGCGTTCGAATTAAGCTGACAGAGGAGAGTTCGGGTCAATCGGAGATCTTTGAGTATGAGGGGGGGTTGTCTGCGTTTGTCGGCTATCTAGGGAAAAATAAAAACGCTATTTGTGACGTGTTCCATTTTTTGTCGCCCGAGCGAGCAGATGGTATTTGTGTAGAGGTAGCTCTCCAATGGTATGACACGTATCAGGAAAATCTTTTTTGTTATACTAATAATATTCCCCAGAAAGATGGTGGGACGCATCTGGAAGGTTTCCGGGCGTCTTTGACTCGGTCGCTGAATCAATATATCGAAGATGAACAGCTTCTAAAAAAAGCGAAGGTAGCAACATCCGGCGATGACGCGCGCGAAGGGCTTACCGCAGTGATCTCTGTCAAGGTGCCGGATCCAAAGTTCTCGTCGCAGACGAAAGACAAGCTCGTTTCCCAAGAGGTGAAAACAGCAGTACAGCAGGAGATGCGTGAGGCATTCCAGACGTTTTTGGCGGAGCGTCCGTCTGAAGCGAAGCAAATCGTCGCAAAGATGATCGATGCCGCGCGCGCTCGCGAGGCGGCCAGAAAAGCTCGCGAGTTGACGCGTAGAAAGGGTGCGCTTGACATCGCAGGGCTCCCTGGGAAGCTGGCGGATTGTCAGGAAAAAGACCCCGGTTTGTCTGAGCTATTTCTAGTGGAGGGTGATTCCGCGGGCGGATCTGCAAAACAGGGTCGAGATCGCAAGACTCAAGCAATATTGCCTCTTAAAGGTAAGATCCTCAATGTAGAAAAGGCTCGTTTTGACAAGTTGCTAAGCTCACAAGAAGTGGGAACATTGGTGACAGCACTTGGTTGTTCAATCGGGCCTGAATTCGATATCGATAAGCTGCGTTATCATAAAATTATCATTATGACGGATGCGGATGTGGACGGTGCACACATCCGTACGTTATTGCTTACGTTCTTTTATCGGCATTTGAAAGAAGTTGTCGAGCGAGGGCATGTCTACATTGCCCAACCACCTCTTTATAAAGTGAAGCGGGGAAAGCAAGAGCAGTATCTAAAGGACGAAGGCGCGCTGGACGCGTATCTAACAAATATGGCTTTGGACGGGGCTTCGATTCAATCAGTGTCTGGCGATCTGATAAACGGAGAAGTGCTTGAGCGTCTTTTTGCGGCATACCGTGCGGGTCGTGATGTTGCTAAGAAGCTTTATCGTCTTTACCCATATGAGGTGTTACATGGCATGCTGTTTGTTAACCCCGTAACACTTGATGATCTCAAAGATAAAGCTCGTCTTGAGCGCTTTGCTGGTGATTTGGCGGATCAGTTACCCAGTGACCCACGCGAAGGGATGTTTTTCAAAATTTCGGTAGAACCTGATCCAGAGAGGAGCGAGTCACGATTAATCGTCGAACGCGTCCAGCATGGCCTGACTGACCGGTTCGTGTTTAGTCATCAGTTCTTCGATGGCGGTGATTTTTCTCAGATTGCTAGAGCTGCGGGCTTGCTGGTTGGTCTCATGGGCAGTGGCGCTGGCGTTTCCCGGGGCGAAAAAACTCTTGACGTCCCAAACTTCGAGCAGGCATACGACTGGTTAATGGCGGAAGCGAGACGAGGGCCGCAAATCCAACGTTACAAAGGACTAGGGGAAATGAATCCAGAGCAGCTCTGGGAAACAACCATGGATAGCACAACGCGTCGTCTCCTCAAGGTGACCGTTGACGATATGATCGCTGCAGATCAGATCTTTGTGACCCTGATGGGCGACGAAGTTGAACCGCGGCGGGAGTTTATCGAGGCCAACGCTCTTAGCGTGGAGAACCTAGACGTTTAGGGACATGTCATCAACCAACCGACGAAATCGTTTAAATTCTCAAAAATGGGCGTTGTTTCACGTGAAACAACGCCTCTTCGGAGCTCATCCTGCCCCTTGCCAGTTTTGACGAGCGCAGCTCTGATGCCCATGCGGCCGGCACACTCAATATCTTTAGCTGTGTCGCCGACCATCCATGTAGTATCTGCGTCTAGACGGAATTCATCGTTTATCGCTCGCAATAGTCCCGTTTTGGGCTTGCGGCAATGGCAGCGATCGGCCGGTACGTGTGGGCAATATGTGATCATGTTGATATGGCCGCCTAGCGTTTCGAGGCTACGAGTAAGCTTTTGATGTATTTCCGCAAGCGTGTCGACAGTGAAAAGATTTCTGCCAAGCCCACTTTGGTTTGTCGCGATGCAAATATTATATCCCGCATCATTTAGGCGTTTTATTGCCTTAAGGGATCCCTGGATAGCCCGCCATTCCTCGGGAGATTTGACGTATTTATCCGAGTCATGATTTATCACACCGTCTCGATCTAGGATAATAGTTGGCATTAGGATCTACTGCTGGATGAGGCTAAAATTGGCGACGCGGTGGTAAGTGTCTCGAATCATTCTGCAAAGTTCGAGGCGGTTTGCTCTTATGGCCTGATTATTATCGTTTACCATAACGTTCTCGAAGAACTCATCGGTTGCTGGCTTCATGCTGAGCAGGCTTGAAGCGGCCTCAGCGAACGTTTCACGTGAAACAAAGTCTTCAACCCGTTTCGATACCTCGGATACTGTACTGAAGAGCTTTTTTTCCGACGCATCCTCAAAGAGACCAGGGTCAATGGGTTGACCACTTACCTCTACATTCTTCAATAAATTAACCACTCGTTTATGTATAGCAACAAGTTGCGCAAAATCTGAATTTTTCTGCAAATACATTAATGCGTTGACGCGAGCCTTCGTTCGGGCCGTCAATAAGCCATTAGTGCTTTGGACCGCTATGACGATGTCATGCGGATATCCTTCCTCCGTAAGGCGCACTCTCTCGCGGTCTTTTATGAATTGAATTAGTTGATCTTGAGAATCCTGAGTTGATTCTATTGGTTGTGCATCAAATGCCTTTATAACCCACTCGGTAAGATCAAGTTTCAAAGCATTGTGCTCATTAAGCCGCAAGACGCCAATTGCCGCTCGCCGAAGCGCAAATGGATCCTTGTTTCCAGTCGGTGGTTGCTTGAGCGCGAATAGACCGGCCAAGGTATCAAGCCGATCTGAAAGCGCTAGAAGTGTTCCATAGAGGTCCTGAGGCACAGAGTCAGATGCGCCGGCCGGCTGATACAGACCTCGGATGGCATGGCTGACCTCTGGCGACTCTCCGTCTAGTTCAGCATAAATGCTTCCAATCTGTCCTTGCAGTTCATCGAACTCTATAACCATTTCAGCTACCAAATCGCAACGCGATAATTTAGCTGCGCGCCTCGTCGCGGCAATATCCGCTTCGATTGCAGACGCCATTGCGCAGGCCAACTCGGCAATCCGATCAGTTTTTTCCCCTAAAGAACCTAGCTTTGGATGAAAGGTAATCGAGTTTAATTGATCACGCCGGGACTCAAGCGAATGTTTTTTATCTGTCTCGAAGAAAAATTTAGCGTCCGATAAGCGTGCATGAATAACACGCTGGTTACCTCGAATTACTTGGTCTGGGTTTCGACTTTGGAGGTTTGATACAGTAATGAACTTGTTCGACAACTTGCCATCGAGTGTCCGGGTATGAAAATACTTCTGGTGGCCTTTCATTGCGGCAATCAAAGCAATATCAGGAATATCTAAGAAGCGTTCTTCAAATTCCCCACAGAGCCCTACAGGCCATTCTACCAAACAGTTAATCTCTGTGAGCAGTGTGTCGTCGAGTTCAACTGTAAGCTTATTCGATTTAGCAACCGACTCTATGGTTGACCAAGTTTTCTTTTTTCGAAGAGCAAAGTCAGCAATGACATACGCGTCTTTAAGGCGAGCGTGGTACTCGCCTGCAGACTTTAACTGAATCGATACAGGTGCCATGAACCGGTGTCCAAATGTTTCGTTACTGCTTTCTAGGCCGAATATAGTGAGCGGAACGATCTTATCGTTCAGCATTGCCAGTATCCAATTCACGGGCCTCGGAAATACATCTCGACCGCTGCCCCACCGCATTGGTTTTGATAATGCAAGATTGGCAATTACTGATTCGCAAATATCTGCTAATACCTCCAAAGCAGGTTTCCCATGCTCAACGCCCTGATAAACGACCCATTGACCCTTTTCGGTGTCGGTTACCGATGTTGCTTCAGGTGTAATATTTAGGCTCCGGCAGAATCCAAGAAGTGCTTTTGTTGGTTTACCATCTTGAAATGCGGTTTGAAACGCCGGCCCTTTACGTTCAAAAGGCTTGTCTTTGGTTGTGTGGTCCAAGCCCTCAATAACGACGCCAAGGCGACGAGGTGCAGCAATAGCCGAGAGTGACTGATGTGCTAAAAGCGCTTCATTAAGGTGGTTGGTAAACAGCTGCTGGAATTGCAAATTGAGGTTAGGCAATGCAGATGACGGTAATTCCTCGCATCCGAGTTCAAATACAAAGGTCGTCATGCCTTGGCTCCTTCCAATACTTGCGTTTTCACCAAATCGTCAGCAAGAGGGAAACCAGCGTTCTTTCTTGACTCAAAATAACTTTCAGCAACCAGGCGCGCCAGGTTCCTTACTTTAAGGATATAGCGTTGTCTCTCTGTTACGCTAATCGCGTGTCGAGCGTCTAGTAGGTTAAATGTATGACTAGCTTTAAGCACTTGTTCATATGCGGGCAACGGGAGTGCAGACTCTAGCAACACCTGACATGCTGACTCGGCCTCATCAAATGCACTGAATAACCAGTCTGCATTGGCGTGCTCGAAATTGTAGGTGCTCATTTCCTGCTCGTTTTGCAGAAACACATCTCCATAAGTGACAATGCCTTCGGCAGTTCTAGTCCAAACGAGGTCGAACATCGACTCGACGTTCTGAAGATACATTGCGATCCGCTCAAGTCCATAGGTCAACTCGCCTGTCACGGGATAGCATTCAAGCCCACCAACTTGTTGAAAGTAGGTGAATTGGGTGACTTCCATACCGTTTAGCCAGACTTCCCATCCAAGACCCCAGGCACCAAGCGTAGGCGACTCCCAGTTGTCTTCCACGAGCCTTAAATCATGCACTTCTGGATCAATGCTGAGATACTTCAGAGAATTAAAATACAGATCAACGAGGTTTTTGGGGTTTGGTTTCATTACAACCTGAAATTGATAGTAATGCTGTCCGCGGTTTGGATTCTCACCATAACGCCCGTCTGTTGGTCGCCTTGATGGTTGAACATATGCTGCGTTCCATCGTTCGGGACCGATTGCTCTTAGGAAAGTTGCTGGATGGAAGGTTCCGGCGCCCACTTCCATGTCATAGGGTTGTAAGATAATGCAACCTTGATCAGCCCAATATTGCTGAAGGGCAAGGATGAGCCCTTGGAAAGTTGAAATGTTTGGTGCGCCAATTGTCGGCATAGTCGTTCCGTAAGCTAGGACAAAGGCGCACAGTATAGCTAACAGGTTAAAAATTTGTGCAGTTGATTCAGTGGTTTGTTCGGTTTCTTGGTTGGATGCCTAAATGTCTAAAATATCTGTTAGCTAATATCATCGGCCTTTACCTGGTCTACCTCCCAACACAGTGCAAGCGACTGACCCGCCGAAATATTGCGTTAGCTTATCCAAATCTCTGTGATCATCAACGCGATGTACTCGCTCGAAACTCTCTACGAGAGCTTTGCAATAAGCTTTTCGATCTGATTACCACCTGGGTTAGGCCCGTCGACTATTCCTTGCATCAGGTGTCTCAAATTACCGGTTTTGACGAGTTTCAGCTCCAGTCTCATGATAGGCCGACGCTTGTTCTGTTGCCGCACATAGGCAATTGGGAGGTTTTTGGCGTTTGGTTGAGTCAGTATCGTTCTTATACCGCTATGTTTCGACCCCTGAGAGTTCCAGGTCTATCAGATTTGGTTCTTCAAGCGAGAGAGCGTGGCGGAAATCGGCTTGTTCCTGCGACCACCGCCGGTGCTAGGCAACTATTGAAGTGTTTGAAACGCTCCGATATGGCAATTGTACTTCCTGATCAAGCCCCTAAGGATGGTAATGGTTTATATCTATCTTTTTTTGGTCATGATGTACTAACGCCAGTACTTCCTTACCGGCTGGCGATCTCTTCGGATGCGATAGTTTTCATCGGAGCGGCTCTCAAACGTAAACATGGCTATGAGGTAGTATTTCGACGTATGGCTTCGGCTGAGATTCACGAGCAGCACGAATGGTTGACCCTGATGAACCAAGAAATTGAAAGATTGGTCCGCGCTGATCCTGCACAGTATCAATGGGAATATCGCAGATTTAGAAATGCTCCCGACGGAACCTTACGTTATCGTTAACGTTCCCAGAATGAAGGCGATAACACCACCAACAGGGTAAATAATTCGAGACGCCCAAGTAGCATCGCAAAGCTTAGTACGTACTTTGTTCCATCAGACAGTGATGCGTAGTTTAACGCAGCCTCTCCGAGCCCTGGACCCAAATTATTCAAACAAGCTCCTACTGCAGCATATGCTGTTATAGGATCTTCTCCAAGCGCCATGCAAACTAGCATTAATACTGCAAATATTAATATATACGCTGCCAGGAAGCCCCAAACAGCATCAAGAACGCGTGAGCTGACAGGTTTTTTCCCAATTTTGATTGGTATGACGGCGTTTGGATGAATCAGCTGTGTAATTTCACGAGACCCCTGTTTATACAGCAACAGCATCCGAATAATCTTGATTCCGCCACCAGTTGAGCCAGCGCACGCACCAATAAATGCGCTCATCAACAGGAGAAATGGAACGAAAGTGGGCCATGTTCCAAAGTCTGATGTTGAAAAACCTGTCGTTGTCGCGATGGAAACTGATTCAAAGATTCCCCTTCGAAACGCCTCATCGACCGTATATGTACCGCTGTCTAATAGAACTAACGATACTAGAAGCGACAAAGTAAAAAGAAACAGAAGGTAAGCCTTCCATTCTGGGTCACGAATATAATGACGGACTGAGCTATTATGCCAGGCAACAAAATGCAGCGAAAAATTCATTCCTGAGATAACCATGAATATAATCGCAACGGTTTCAATTGTAACGCTGTCAAAATGGCCAATGGATGCGTCATACGGGGAAAATCCCCCAATTGCGATTGTCGAGAAGGCGTGACATATCGCGTCAAACAATGCCATACCAGAAATCCAGTACGCGATCGTGCAGGCAGCTGTCAGTGATAAGTAAATCAGCCAGAGTGCTTTTGCTGTTTCAGCGATCCGAGGTGAGAGCTTGGCGTCTTTTATAGGTCCTGGGGTTTCGGCACGGTAGAGTTGCATCCCCCCAATTCCCAGCATCGGAAGAATTGCGACTGCTAAGACGACGATCCCCATGCCACCCAGCCATTGAAGCTGCTGGCGGTAGAATAGAATCGATTTTGGTAGGTCGTCGAGTCCAAAAATTACCGTTGCGCCGGTGGTTGTTAATCCGCTGATAGACTCGAAGATTGCGTCTGTGAAGCTAAGATTTAATTGTTCTGACAGTGCAAGCGGGACGCTCCCTGCGCTACCGAGCACTAACCAAAACAAGACGGTGATGACAAAGCCATCTCGGATTCTCAATTCTTTTTTTTGGCGTCTTGCAGGAAGCCAACTTAACAAGCCCGCTCCAAATACTAATAATGCCGCCGCACCAAATAACGGTATTTGACCATCGCCAAAAATGAGGCTGATACCCATGGGTGGCAGCATGGTCAGGCTGAACAGCATCAACAGTAGACCAAGAATTCGGAGGGTTGGACCGAAACTCATCATTATAGGAAGGTTGGTGCAACCGAAAACAAGCGTTCGATGTCACTTATTTTACGCTTGTCAGTAAGGAACATGATGACATGATCCTCATGTGCGATCTGAATATGGTCGTGAGCAATTAATACCTCGTCTTGACGCACGATTGCCCCGATCGTTGCTCCTGACGGAAGGTCAATTCCACTTATGGGTCTTCCTACAACACGGCTCGATCGAGCGTCACCATGCGCTACGGCCTCAATTGCCTCTGCTGCGCCCCGGCGCAGGGAGTGGGCAGCTTGGATTGACCCTCGGCGCACTAGCTGGAGTAAAGAACCAATCGTGGCTTGTTCGGGGCTAACCGCTATATCGATTAATCCACCTTGAACTAGATCTACGTATGCGGCGTTATTAATTAGCGTCATTACTTTGCGAACGCCCAGCTTTTTGGCAAGCATGGATGACATAATATTTGCTTCATCGCTATTTGTTACCGCACAGAAAACATCTACATCATCTATACGCTCTTCGAGTAACAAGTCTTGGTCAGAAGCGTCACCCTGTAAAACTACGGTCTTGTTTAGCATTTCTGATAGTTCTTTGCATCGAGCTTGGTTGCGCTCTATCAGCTTGACACGATATTGATTCTCGATCGATGTAGCGAGTCGAGCACCGATGTTTCCGCCACCTGCAATAAGAATTCTGCGGTAGGGTTTTTCTAGCTTTTGGAGCTCGGAAACAACAGCACGAATATCTTTTCTAGCGGCAATGAAAAACACCTCGTCATCCGTTTCGATCACCGTGTCGCCTCGTGGGATGATTGGTCTATCTTTGCGAAAGATTGCCGCAACTCGGGTATCGACTTTTGGAAGATCTTTACGGAGATCTTTTAATTCACGACCCACTAGCGCTCCATCAGAGTACGCTCTAACTGCGACAAGTTGGACCAAACCTCCTGCAAAATCCATTACCTGAAGCGCTCCAGGCTGCTGAATTAGCCTAAAGACAGCTTCTGTAACGAGCTGTTCAGGTCTGATAATTTGGTCAATATTAAAAGCTGTTTTGCCGCCAAATAGGGGGCTTATTTTGCCATCGTCTGCTCCGTCATAAGCCGGTGATCTGACGCGAGCAATTTTGGTTGGTGTTTTAAATAACGCGTGGCTGATCTGACAGGCAACCATGTTGATTTCGTCGGAATTCGTAACGGCAATGAGCATGTCGGCGTCAATTCCGCCTGCCTGTCGCAAAATGTCTGGGTATGAGGCGTTACCATGGATCGTGCGAATATCGAGGCGGTCCTGTAGTGCCCTTAAGCGAAAACGGTCAGTGTCCACCACGGTGATATCATTAGCTTCTGAGGCTAGATTCTCCGCCAGCGTTGCGCCAACCTGTCCTGCGCCTAGGATAATGATTTTCAAGCTGACACCCCACCNTTGATGGGTTTTGATTTAACCAGAAGCGCGTAAAAGAAACCATCTCCGCCGGTATGGATTGGGAAATGCTGGATACCAAATTTCGTATCAATTCCAGGAGCGCTCTTTATTTGGACTAGTGCAGCATCCGGATGGCGGTCAAGAAACTTACGGATTTGGTGCTGATTCTCTTGAGGTAATATCGAGCAAGTAGTTACTAAAAATCGTCCTCCAACTCTTAGTGTTCTCCAAGTCGCATCCAGAATCATGGTCTGCATCCCGAGGAGTGATTTGAGAGTTGCCTCTGAACGCATTAGACGCACGTCGGGTTTTCTGCGAATAACACCGGTGGCGGAGCAGGGAAGATCAAGTAATACCGCATCGAACGGTACTTTATCCCACCAGCTGTCTGTTTGAGACGCATCGGCAGCGATTAGGTCTGCACGCAAACCAAGTCGCACGAGATTCTCTCTGATGCGAGACAGTCTTCGCTCACTTACATCAAGGGCCGTGATGTGNGAATCGGCTATCTCGAGTAAATGACAGGTTTTGCCCCCAGGGGCCGCGCACGCGTCGAGAATACGTTCATCGTTTTGGGGATCTAAAATAACCGATGCCCACTGGCTCGACTCGTCCTGAACGCTCACGAGGCCTTCTATAAAACCATCTAGAGCCTCGACTGCCACCGGTTCAGTTAGTCGTACAGAGTCAGGTGAGGAACCAGGCTCGGATTTCACGCCTTGAGACGCAAGTGACTTGATATAGTGATCACGGTTGAGCTTTTTCCGATTGGTGCGGAGAGTCATCGGCGGGTGTACGTTATTTTCTACTAAAATTTGCTCCCAATAGTCTGGCCAGCTGGTTTGTATTGTTTCAATAAGCCACGCGGGGTGATTCCACAGGGTTTGTGCAGAATGCCGCTCCATTTTGAGCCCAGATCTTTTTCGAATAAATTGCCGCAGAACGGCATTAATCAAACCTCTGGCCCATGGGCGTCCAGCACTTAATGTGATATCGACATATTCTGAGACAACAGCATGTTCTTTGCTTCCCATCCAACCAAGCTCATATATACCGCATCGGACAATTGCACTTAGAATCTGATCCCTTGCTTTCAATGGTTTATCCAGTAAATGGGATTCGATTTCATCAAGGTGGAACCATTCGCGACAAACACCGTAACAAATGGCTTGCATGAATTTTTTATCATTTGAGCTAAGGCTCTTGCTGTGTTTGCGGAGTAATGCATCTAAATTTGATTGCTGATTTTGCAATGCGTAGATGACCTCAGCCGTATGAGCCCTGACGGATTTTTTCATGCTGTTAATCCCGCTAGTGCGATGGCTTGGTTCCATGGAGCACTTTGGTGCGAAATCATTTGGGCAGCGGAAAGACGTTTCCCCCCTGGGAGTTGGCATTCTAGGATTTGTAGATTACCTGTCTGTGTACTGACTAGAATCTGATTATCTTGTTTCCAAAGGGTTCCTGGTTGTTCGTGACCGCCGGCAGCTTTGCAGACACAGAACACTTTCATGCGTATCGAATTTGCGTATGTATACGCTCCAGGAACAGGATTGAATGCATGAATTTGGCGCATCACGGTTTGACGGTCTNGGTTCCAGTTAATGCACGCTGCTTCACTTGAAATTTTGTGGGCGTATGTCGCTCCGTCATCGGTTTGATAACAGGGCTTAACGGAACCCTCGTTAAGCTTTTTCAATGTGTTTACGAGCAAAAGACCGCCGAGTATCGCGAGCTCGTCGTGGAGCTTTGCTGTGGTTGTCGATTCATNGATTTGGACGGATGCCGTCGCCAGTGTGGGGCCTGTATCGAGGCCTTCATCCATTAACATGATGGTCACCCCAGTTTCAGTATCCCCTGCTTCGATCGCTCGCTGCAGAGGCGCAGCACCACGCCAACGTGGGAGTAGAGACGCATGTACATTTAGACAGCCTAGTCGAGGGCTTTCGAGGACTTCTGACCTAAGAATTTGTCCATAAGCAACCACAACTAGTGCATCAAAATGTTGTCGCTGGATCCATTGGACTGCTTCGGGGTCCTTTAATGTCTCTGGCTGTCTTACCTCTAATCCATGCGCGATCGCAACTCGTTTGACGGCGCTTGCCGACATCTTTTTTCCTCTGCCACCTGGGCGGTCGGGCTGGGTTAGGACATACTCTACTGAAATCTCAGGATCTTGGATGAGCGCTTCGAGCGTGGCGACCGCAAAATCTGGGGTGCCAGCAAAAAGGACTCGCAACATCTACAAAGTTGCCTCGACTCGTTTTTGCTTCGTCAGCTTTGATTTGATTCGTGACCTTTTTAGATTTGATAAATGATCGACAAACAGCTTCCCATTGAGGTGATCACATTCGTGTTGAATGCAAACAGCGAGGAGCCCGGATACTTCCATTTCGTATGCAATGCCGTCGCGGTTGAGAGCACTCAGCCGAATATGCTCTGGACGCTTTACCACTTCGTAAACCCCTGGTACCGATAGACAGCCTTCTTGCATCTCGTCTATCTGCTTTGTAAGTGTTTCAAAAGTGGGGTTGATCATAACCAGCGGCTCATGTTCATCATCTTGGAGATCGATCACGACTACCCTCAGATGGACATCAATTTGAGTCGCAGCGAGACCGATACCTTGGGCTTCATACATGGTCTCAAACATGTCATCAATCAATGTTCGAATTGATTCGTCAACACTTTCGACTGGTTTTGCAATAGTCCGAAGGCGCGGATCAGGAAATTCCAGAATTTTTCGTAATGCCATGTTGTCTCTGAGATCTTAGTTTATGAACACGGCCTATGAGTGTAACCGAACTCGTATAGCCGTCGCACTTTTCCGGAGCGCGTTTTTTGCTGAATATATATTGTGAAGTTAGGGTGCCGTAGAGAAATATTTCAGATGAAACAGGGATCCGGATGTATCCAAGTCTCTGAATACGCGCGCGTATCGAATAATCTGCAAACGACGGGATGTATCGCTATTGAAAATGCGGCCTATTCGCTACTAGCTATCCATAGTTCAACTTTACGACCAGCGGAAAAAATCCGGTGAATGTTCTCGGTCCATTGAGTTAGCTCTAATTGATAAACGGTGGCTCGTTCTCCCTGTCGTAATATCATTCTGACAAGATTTAACGGGTATATAGTTGATGGTTTTCACGGGGGGAATTTTGTGGCAGCGAACCTTCCATCGAGAATAACAATGATGTTTCGAGTTTTGACTGTTAAAGACCAAAAGGGTTTTGGTGTTTATGATGCATAGTCTATCGAAATGGATCATTCATGATTTTTGCTGATGATTTTAATGAAAATGCCCGTTTGTTATTAGAGGGTGGTGTAACGGCGATACCGACCGAAGGTATCTGGGGTCTTAGTTGCTCGATTTCTGAAGAGCATGCGATTGAGCGAGTCTTGCGGGTTAAGCAGAGAGATCCTGCCAAAGGCCTTATTACCTTGGTGAAGTCTTTCGATGAACTGGCACATTGGTTTGCGTGTCCGGTATCAGATGTTGCCCGTGATGAGATTGGTAGACCCTCGACTTGGATTATTCCAGTGAATAGCGATTGCCCCAGAATTTTGACTGGTGGTCGTGACTCAATGGCTGTACGTCGTATCAAGATGCCGGCGCTTATCCACTTAATTGCAAATGTAGGCCCACTTGTTTCGACTTCGGCGAATCGCTCAGGTCGGCCTGCATATCAGTTTCGATGGCAGGTTATGAATCAATTAGGTCATCTGGTCGATCATGTGGCTCGTGGCCGCACACAGGGTTATCGACAACCAAGCACCATTAGAAATATGCAAACAGGGACAATTATTAGGGAGTGATGGAATGACGGATTTTCACGCCGTGAAAACTTACTTGCTCGGACTCCAAGATACGGTTTGTGAAGCGCTAGAGTCCGAGGATGATCGGGTCACGTTTCAACAAGATAAGTGGGCGCGTGAAGAAGGCGGCGGTGGTCGCTCACGCGTGATCGCTGATGGCGCTATATTCGAAAAAGCAGGCGTTGGTTTTAGTCATGTGATGGGGTCAGAGTTGCCTCCGTCGGCAACTGCTGCTCGTCCTGAGCTTGCTGGTCGATCTTGGCAGGCAATGGGTGTGAGCTTGGTGATTCATCCAGAGAATCCATATGTCCCAACATCGCATGCAAACGTGCGGTTTTTTGTGGCTGAAAAAGAGGGAAAAGACCCTGTTTGGTGGTTTGGCGGCGGGTTTGACTTAACGCCCTTCTATCCGATTGACGAGGATTGCATTCATTTTCACCAAGTTGCCAAAGATGCGATTGAGCCGTTTGGGGCGGAGTATTATCCGAAATTTAAAGAGGCGTGTGATTTATATTTTTATCTGCCGCATCGCGACGAAACTCGAGGTATCGGCGGGCTATTTTTTGATGACTTTAATGAACTGGGTTTTGAAAAAAGCTTTGCATTTATGCAGGCGGTTGGAAATGCTTTTGTGCCCGCGTATTTGCCAATTGTGAATCGTCGTAAAGAGATGACATATGGGATGCGTGAGCGCGAGTTCCAGCTGTATCGAAGAGGCCGCTATGTCGAATTCAACTTGGTGTATGACCGCGGGACTCTATTTGGATTACAAAGTGGGGGGCGGACAGAATCAATTCTGATGTCTATGCCACCGTTAGTGCGCTGGGAGTATGGCTATGTTCCAGACGACAATACGGATGAAGCAAAGCTGTCTACTTATTTAAAACCCAGAGAGTGGTTATGAAATACCAGTTCGCAGTTTTTGGCGATCCAATCGGACATTCAAAGTCTCCCGACATTCACCGTCGCTTTGGGGAACAACTCTCGTTGAGTGTTACATATAATAAGGTGAACGTGAAGGAGCGAGATTTCGAGTCCGAAGTGGCACGATTTTTCACAGACGGTGGGGACGGGTTGAGTGTTACTGTTCCTCATAAGTGGGCTGCTTTTCAGATGGCGAGTTCATTATCTGATGAGGCGTTGCTTGCCGGTGCGTGTAATACACTGATGCCGCTCAACGGCGGTCTATACGGGCACAATACCGACGGTCTCGGACTCTTAGACGATCTTGAGCGGCTCGGATGGTCCCCGACAGATCAACGCGTATTGATTTTAGGTGCCGGTGGCGCGGTTGCAGGTTGTCTTGGACCATTGTTGGCAACAAATCCATCCGAGATCGTGATTGCCAATCGATCGATTGATAAGTTGGAGTCTTTGGTGGGGCGTTATGAACGAGGCGTTCGTGGCATACCACTTTCTGAGTTGGATTCACAGGGCGCCCCATTTGATTTGGTTTTAAACGGAATATCAGCGGGACTGTCTGGCAGCACAGGGGTCGAGTTAACTGATCGAATTGTTAACGCAGATGGGGCGTGCTATGACCTCGTATACGGTGTCGACGACACTCCCTTCCTGAAGATGTGCTGTTCGCTCACAGATCAACGGGCCGATGGTTTGGGTATGCTTTTGGCTCAAGCAGCGCGTCAGTTTGAATTATGGACAGGAATTTATCCGGAACCTTTCGAACAGCTCGTTGATTTCGGCCGCGCCCCCGACGGTGGGGCGTTTTGATATAATAGTGACCTTTTGAGAGACCTTAATGTCAAAACCTCTTCCGTTGGCTCGTCTTGGTGTTATTGGTGGCGGACAGCTTGCTCGGATGTTGGCGCCCGCTTGCAACGCCCATCAAGTTCAGATGACTGTTCTAGATCCGATCCATGATTCTCCCGCCGGACAGGTCGCGTATGGTCAAATTCGGGGTGCACTGCATGACCCGGATGCGCTTAAAACATTATGCGAGCAGTCAGACATCGTGACATTTGATCTCGAAAATGTGGGTGCTGATATCCTGATGACTCTTGCTAATCAACGTGTTGAGATTATCCCAGCGCCAGCGACGATTCGTCTTATTCAAAATAAGTTTGAACAGAAGTGTCATTATAAAGCGAGTGGCATCCCCACAGCTGACTTCATAAATATCGGTGATTATCCAGACTTCGCTGCAGTTCAAGCATTCGGTTTACCGTGTGTACAAAAGGCGCATACAGGTGGTTACGACGGCCGTGGTGTCCACATAATTCGCTCTTCTGATGACTGGGATAGACGTCTGAAAACCACAAGCTTTCTTGAGAAGTTCGTTTCTGGCGAAACAGAGTTGGCTGTCATGGTCGTGCGCCGAGCGTCAGGTGAGATAGTTGCTTATGACCCGGTCGAAATGGTAGTTGATCCAACGTTGAACCTGCTCGATTATCTGGTTGCTCCGGCCAGGGTGAGTGATGCGCTAAAGCTCAGTGCGCAAGAGCTTGCCAAACGCACGGTAGAGTCCTTTGGTACCAGTGGTCTTTTCGGAGTCGAGCTCTTTGTGACAGACCATGGCGATCTATTGGTCAACGAAGTTGCGCCGCGCGCGCACAATTCGGGGCACCACACTATTGAGGCATGCACCACCAGTCAATTTGAAAATCAGTTGCGTGCATGTTTGGACTTGCCATTAGGATCAACAGAACTGCGTGATATTGCGTTGACTGCTAATCTGATTGGGGCGCCAGGTTTTGCTGGATCCCCGGTAATTGAAGGACTAGATGAGTTGTTACAGATTCCTGATGTGCATATGCACCTTTATGGAAAGGAAGAGTGCCGTCCTGGTCGAAAGATGGGACACTTGACCTTCATTGGTCAAAATTACGATGAATTAATAAAAAGGTTAGAGTCGGCTCGAAATAGCCTAGTTATCCGAGGAGATACGCCGCAATGACGGTGAAAGTTTGCGTAATCATGGGTTCAGATTCAGACTGGTCTGTGATGGAAGGTGCTGTCGATGCGTTGAAGTCTTTAGGTATTGGCGTCGAGGCCACAGTCGTCTCGGCTCACCGAACTCCAGACAGGCTTATGGAATTTGCAAAAACGGCACGTGATCGCGGTCTTGACGTGATTATTGCGGGCGCTGGCGGTGCTGCTCACCTGCCGGGGATGATTGCTGCTGCGACTGAGCTGCCAGTGATTGGCGTACCCGTAGTAGCGACGTGCTTGAATGGTGAAGATAGTTTGCTCTCTATCGTTCAAATGCCGAAAGGTGTTCCTGTCGCAACGGTCGCGATTAACGGCGCATACAATGCAGGGCTACTAGCCGCTCAAATAATAGCGACCGCTGATCATTCGTTGCGTGATCGCCTTGCGCAATACAAGAGCGAGTTGGCGGCTGAGGTTATAGAGAAAGCAAAAAAAATCGAACGGGGTTCGAGTTAGCCTGTCACTTCTTTATGCTTATTGGCGAGTTTGGTGTAGTGTGTTGCGGAGTATTTGAGAAACTCTTTCTCGCTATCCTTAAGCGGCCGCGCCATTTTGACGGGTGCTCCGACATACAGGTGCCCAGATTCAAGGGTTTTTCCGGGCGGTACCAGGCTGCCCGCGCCGATCATTACTTGATCTTCGACGACAGCTCCATCGAGGACAGTTGCTCCAATTCCCACAAGCACCTCATTACCAATTTCGCATCCGTGTAAACATGCTTGGTGCCCGATAGTTACTCGTTCTCCAATCTGCAGCGATTTTCCACCCGGTGTGTAAGGTCCATCGTGAGTACAGTGTAGTACGGCGCCATCCTGAACATTTGTCTGTGCCCCAATAGTGATGGAATTGACATCGCCTCGAATGACAGCGTGAGGCCACACAGATACGTCACGACCTAGAAAGACTTTTCCGGCGACGACGGCGGATGGGTCGACCCAGGCGGACTCATCGATTTCAGGTTGTTGGTTGTCATATGCGCGAATAGTCATATTTATCCTTGTGATGCATTGAAAGTGCCACACTATTTGTGAAAGAGCACCGGAGTCAATCATGCCAATTAAACGTTTTATCGCTGGAGCCGTTTGTCAGCAGTGCGGAATACAGGATAGGGTCAGGGCTTGGGAGGATGAAGGCGAAAAACTTATGCGCCGTGAGTGCGTTTCATGCGGCCATGAAGATGTCATTGCCCTTGAGGTTACAGAGCAACCTGAATTGGTCACGCGCGTAAATTACACTGATCCGGTATTTGCCGAAGATGTGAAACCTGTCAGGATCTTGGATGCGTCGGGATCGAAAGATTCCTGATTTCCTCTACCACGGCCGGTAGGCGGAACCCCAAAGAGATGGACCGAATGACCGCAAAAATAAGAAAAGCGGCCATCAACTGGTCAAGCGAATCCGTTCCTATATACCATAGACTTCCAACCCATCCGCACGTTGTCGCAAGAAACATCGCAATGCACATATCCAATGTTTTAGTCAGCCCGATAAATACTCCATCTAGCCAGTAAGACCAGCAGAGGGCCAATAGTATCCATGTAAACCAAGTCATCAGTGCGTTGGCCTCGGTAACCACATCGCGAAAATCTGTGAGCGTTTGGAAGAGTTGGTTGTGGAATAATTTTACAAAGAGAACAATGATCGCTGCCGAGGCGATGGAAAGGGCTGCCCCAGCCCATAGGCTGTCTGTGAAACGCCGAAACTGCTTTTCCCCGAGGGATTGGCCTGCCTCAATCTCTGACGCGTAGGCAAACCCGTCGAGCGCATAGGCGGCAGTTGCAAGCAGCACGAGGACTAGGCCAATTGCGGCCGCTTCTTGCACGCCGAGCCTGGCCGCGAAGACCGATAGAGTTACAAAAACACTATGCAGGAAAATGGTACGAAGCATCAAAGGTGTATTGACTTTTACTAACTGTAGCCACAAGCCAGGTGCTCGAATCGAATCAATGACGATGCTCCCGACAGTAAACTTCCTCCAAAGCATACAACCAGCAATGATGACCCCCATGTATTCTGCGATCACGGTGCCGAGCGCAATCCCAAAGCTATTCAACTGTAGCTCTATCGCTAGCAGGTAGTTGAGCAGGATATTCAGTACGTTGATGCCAAGAGAGAGATAGAGGGCGACTCGGGTGAGCCCTTGTCCGATGAACCATCCAGTCAACGTAATAAGCGTTAAATTTGCTGGCGCTCCCCATAGGCGGACCTCTAAATACTCTCTAAGCGGTTCATTCATTTCCATGGTTGGTTTTGCGTAATGCAAGAGAGGGTCAATTGCTAGCGCTCCGGCGAGGAGCAGGATAGAGCCGACACCTAAAGCCAGAAAAACAGCATTTGCGACGATTCGGAATGAGTGGGCCTGATCGTTTGCACCAACAGCTTGTGCGACAAGACCGGTTGTACCCATGCGCAGAAAAGAGAATGTCCCAAAAAAGATAACAAGCAACTCGGCACCAACAGTGACGGTTGCTAGGTAGTAAGCCTGATCAAGATGCCCTGCAATTGCGGCATCTGCGAGCCCTAAAAGTGGTGTGAATATGTTAGCAATGATGAGAGGCCAGGCAAGACGCCACAGTCGGGTGACAGGCTCTAGCCGGAAATGAGGTCGCATTGGGGGTCAGCGCGTCTGGCGATCAAGATATTCAAAAAATCATTGGGATCTTTTACATGCGGTGGTGCCTGCGGTCCCCCTTCACGTCTGCGAGCGAGAGCTACGAGGCGAAGCATCCAAAATCGTAGAGCGGCCGTTTCTGAAGCCAGTGGCCATCGGGCAATTTCCTCAGTTGTTAGCGGTCTGAATCTGTTGTAGCCATCTACCAGTGCCGCGGTTGTTTCTGCAAAAAGTCGCCCCGTTGGTAATGAACACCAGTCATTGATTGTGATAGCTAAATCAAATAACAAGCACCCATCACATGCGTTGTAGAAATCGATGATTCCTGCCAGTTGGCCATTGTGAAATAGCGCGTTATCACAGAATAGGTCACCATGGATAATTCCCTGGGGAAGTGACGCGGTAGATTCCACAAACTCCCTTGAACGATCGACTTGGTCCTTCAATGTGGTTCGATGGTCCTTGGGAGTCAGGTCAATGACTCGATCAACATTGCTTTCCCACCAATTACTCCAACGATGATTTTCACGTCTCAAATCTTGGTATGTTTGAGTGACGGCATGTATTTTTCCGAGTGCTTCACCGATTTGTCTGCATGCGTCTGCTGAGATTGGGCAGACTGTTGATCCTCGGACCCTTTCGAATAGGGCTGCTGGCTTTCCTTTGATGGTAAATAGGCGGTCGCCGAATTTGTTAGCAAAGGGTGTCGCTACTGGAACCTGATCTTTGGATAGGCGACGGTTGAGTTCGATAAAGAACGGGACTTCATCAAATCCCTGCTCTTCAAAAATTTGAAGAACGGTTTCTGCTTGATTAAACGAAACAAAATACGTGGTGTTTTCAACACCCGCCTCCACTCCCTGAAAGCTTTTCAATCCACCAAAATCAAACTGTTCGGAGAAATCCTGCATCTCTTGCAGGCTTAAGTCTGTGTAAACACTCATCGCCGCGTCCCGTCCAAGCGCGGTATTATGCATCGACAGATACAAAAGAAACACTTTCAGGAGTTTGAATGCCTGCACCTTTGGTTTTAGTCGATGGGTCTTCTTACCTATACCGTGCCTTTCATGCATTGCCACCACTGACAACAAGCACCGGCCAACCGGTTGGTGCTATACGCGGGGTGATCTCGATGCTCAACAAGTTGGCAGATTCCACAGGTGCAAAGCGGATGGTTGTTGTGTTTGACGCATCAGGTAAAACATTTCGTGACGACTTGTATGCTGAATACAAAGCGAATCGAGAAAAAATGCCCGACGAGCTTCGTGTACAGGTCCAGCCACTGCACGCGATTATCAAAGCATTGGGATTCCCACTACTTGCGGTACCGGGCGTTGAGGCCGATGACGTCATTGGAACACTCGCAAAACAGGCTGAGGCATCTGGAGAGTCGGTGCTTATTTCGACTGGCGACAAAGATTTGGCACAACTTGTGACAGAAAAAGTGACGCTCGTGAATACCATGAGTGACACCACGCTGACGCCCGCGGGTGTTGAGGAGAAGTTTGGCGTACCACCTGAGCGAATCATCGACTTCCTCGCACTCACCGGCGATAGCGTCGATAACGTGCCAGGAATTCCGAAGTGTGGCCCCAAGACCGCGGCTAAATGGTTGAATGCCTACGGAACTCTCGATGGGGTTATTGCAAGCGCCAACGATATTGGAGGTAAGATAGGTGAGACATTTCGGGAGCACATGGGTGTGTTACCTTTATCCAAGGCGCTCGTTACCATTAAAACTGACTGTGAATTAGCAGTTGCACTCGATGAATTATACCGTTTGGATCCCGATCTCGAGTGCCTGACTTCCCTGTATACTGAGCTCGAGCTCAATCAATTCCTAAAACAGCTGTCAAGCGTTCCAGTATATACGCAGAAAACGCTTGAGACTCCCAGCGCGGTTGAGACGGACTATGAGATCATAACGACTCCCGATCGGCTTGAGTTTTGGCTCTCACAGTGCCGAGGGGCCCGGATATTTGCGCTCGACACAGAGACAACATCGGTGGTAGCTCGGCGTGCGGAGCTCGTGGGGATATCGCTGGCATTTGCTGATGGAAAGGCATGTTATATCCCGGTTGCCCATCTGACTGGGGATCAGCTTGATACCACCCTCGTGCTGAACCAAATAACCAGTCTCTTATCAGATCCCACCCTGACGATGGTGGGGCACAATCTGAAATATGACTTAACGGTTCTTGAGGCTGTAGGTTTGGTCCCTCGCTGTACCATTGCTGACACCATGTTAATGAGCTATGTATTGGATGCCGCGGGCGGGCGTCATGACATGGATTCGTTGGCTAAAAGGATTTTGGGGGTTGATACCATCTCCTACGAGGAAGTGTGCGGTAAAGGTGCCAAACAAATCGGGTTCGCAGAGGTGCCGCTCGAGCAGGCGTCGGAATACGCCTCGGAGGATGCTGACATAACATTACGGCTGTTTAGGCACTTCGAAGGTCGGCTAGAAACCGAGCCATCGCTGCAATCCATTTATCAGGATTTAGAGTTACCGGTGATGCTCGTGCTTCGCGACATGGAAAATCATGGTGCGTTGCTCGATGGTGCGATATTGAAATCGCAATCACAGTCGATAGGTGTAAGGCTTGAAGAACTGGAGATAGAGGCCCGGGCCTTGGCGGGCCGTTCCTTCAATTTGGCGAGCCCCAAGCAGCTACAAGAAATCTTATTTGATGAAATGAGGCTGCCGGTGCTTAAGAAGACTCCGAAAGGTGCACCCTCGACAAATGAGGAGGTCCTTCAAGAACTGGCACTCGACTATCCGTTGCCAAAGTTACTTATTGAGCATCGGAGTCTTTCAAAACTGAAGGGAACCTACACAGATAAATTACCTGAAGATTGTGACCCCGCGGATGGACGTGTCCATACGTCGTTCCATCAGGCGGTGACATCTACGGGTCGACTATCTTCATCTGACCCGAACTTACAGAATATCCCAATACGCACCGATGAGGGGCGACGTATACGAAAAGCATTTGTCGCTCCAATCGGGTGGTCAGTAATGGCCGCAGATTACTCGCAGATTGAATTACGGATCATGGCCCATTTATCAGGTGACCAGAGTTTGGTCGATGCATTTGGTCGTGGAGACGATATTCACCGAGCCACTGCTGCTGAGGTATTTGATCTCGAGCCGATGTTCGTGACAGACGAGCAGCGTCGTCGCGCCAAAGCCATAAATTTTGGGTTGATATATGGCATGAGCGCTTTTGGTCTCGCGCGGCAATTGGGAATCGAGCGTGTAGAGGCTGCCGCATACATTGACCGGTATTTTGAGCGATACCCGGGCGTGAGGCATTACATGGACGCTACTCGTGCGATGGCTCATGACAAGGGCTATGTGGAAACAGTGTTTGGTCGACGTCTTACGCTTCCTGATATTCATGCGAGGCAAGTACCTGTTCGGCAGGCTGCTGAGCGGGCAGCGATTAATGCACCGATGCAGGGAACAGCTGCGGATATTATTAAGCGCGCGATGTTACGAGTTAATAAAGCCCTAGGCGAAGCTGATTTGGGATGTAATCTCTTGCTCCAGGTGCATGATGAACTGGTGCTTGAGGTATGCGACCGGGATTTGGATACCGCTAAATCTCTTGTTCGGGTGGAAATGGAGGCGGCGGCTGAGCTCGCGGTACCTTTGGTCGTTGAAATTGGAAGCGGCGAGAGTTGGTTTGAAGCGCACTAACATTAAATTGCGATATTTTTGAACTTTTTAAATTAAGAGCTGTCCAACCTATAAATAACGATTTTCCCTCGTTAGTTGGTCCGAGGCTGCCCCTAACGGACTTTGAAACCCCGGCTTTAGCTACCGGGGTTTTTTATTAAACGTGGCCGCTCAAATGATCAGTTATCCACGCCGACGCTGCCCGAATTCCGGTCTTATCAAAACTCGAAAAGTTAAGTATGAGTGAGTTTGGGCGTTGTTTTTTAACAGATAAGCGGGATTTTGCTGCCTGGTTACGGCTCAGTTTGTCGCTTTTCGTGAGAAGAAGGAGCGTTTCCATTTCGCGATGGTCCGCAAACGACAGCATTTGCTGATCGAGCTCGGTCATCGGATGCCGCACATCCATCAATAGCACGAGTCCGGTGAGTGTGCGCCGCTCTGTGAGGAATTTGTCCAAGTGTCGTTGCCATTCTTTTTTTATTGCCCCTGGAACTTTTGCGAATCCATATCCGGGCAAATCAACTAAAAATCCACCGGTGCCAGGAACCTCGAAGAAATTTATGAGCTGCGTACGCCCCGGTGTTTTAGACACCTTGGCGAGTCTCTTTTGCCCCGTCAGAGTGTTGAGAGCACTCGATTTACCCGCATTTGATCGACCACAAAATCCGATTTCAGGTCCGCACTCTGGTGGACACTGACTCAGTGTCGGCGCGCTTACAAAAAATTTGGTTTTTGCTAGTCTTGGATCGACCTCAATATCGCGCACCGTTGTTTAATCCTTCACTGCATAAAGTTTAACTGCCATGTATAATACGTTATCAAAATGTGTATCGCTTTCCCTACTAAGAGATGAAAAGAATGAAGTCTTTGATCACGGTTATTGGATTGACCTTAGCCTCGGCGGTCGTCGCAGTTGACTCGTCAGCATCAGCAGGTGCCTATGTCGGAAACGCTGACCAAGGCAGAGCAAAGAGTGCTAGCTGTGCGGCATGTCATGGCTCAGACGGCAACAGTGCGACCGCCGACTATCCAAAATTATCTGGCCAACACGGGACGTATTTGGAGTCGACACTCAAAGCATATCGTGATGGCTCGCGCGCTAATGCCATCATGGCGGGCATGGCGGCCGCATTATCTGACGAGGACATCGCTGATCTCGCTGCATACTACTCGCAACAGACGGCCTCAACAGGCGCCGTTGAGCCAGATCTGCTTGCTCGGGGTGAGCAGCTGTATCGGTTCGGGGATTCTGAGAAGGGCATCAGTGCTTGCGCCGGATGTCATGGACCAACCGGAGCTGGCTTAGCCTCAGCTGTTTTCCCGTCATTGAAAGGTCAATGGGCAGCATATTCAGAGACTCAGTTAAAAGCATATCGTGACGGTCAACGTCAGCATGTCATGATGAACGGTGTCGCTAAGAATATGTCTGATTCCGATATCAAAGCTGTTGCAAGCTACGTCGGGGGTCTGCAGTAATGCTAAAGCGCCTTCTTTCTTTGGTTTTTATCGGCATAAGCTTGATGGTGAATCAAGCGTGTTCTGCTGATGGATTCCAAGAAGGAGTTCACTACCAGATACTCGCTAAACCCGTGGTGACCTCTGATCCCGAAAAGATCGAGGTCCTAGAGTTGTTTTGGTACGGGTGTCCGCACTGCGATTCACTTGATCCGGCTCTGAAAGCTTGGGCTCACAGGTTGCCGAATGATGTTAATTTTTTGCGGATGCCGGTTGTGTTTGGCCGATCTTGGGAAATGCACGCGAGAATGTTCTGGGTCGCTAAGAATCTAGGTGTGCTAGATACGATCCACGAGCCGTTATTTAATGCTATCCATCGTGGGGGACAGCGTTTGCAACGCGTGGATGACGTTGTTGCATTTTTTGAGCAATACGGAGCAGATCCGGCGGCAGTGAGGCGTGAGCTTGGAGGATTTGCAACGGAAAGTGCGCTCCGCCTTTCTGACGCGCGAGTCCGGGCCTATGGGATTCAGGGTGTCCCAGCAATCGTCGTGGATGGGAGATTTGTCACGGGCGTGTCGCAGGTCGGTGGTGAAGATCAGTTATTCAAATTGCTTGATGACCTGGTCGAGAAAGCACGTCAACAATGAATAAAATCCACTAAGATTAAATTCGTTACGCTTTTTAGAAGTCAATCAACTCTGACCCGGTTGCTTTTTGCTGACGCAGTACTTTCGCATAAGCTGAATCCACTAAATCAATTTCAACTCTAAGATCAGGAGTCAAAGTGAAGGTTTCTGTTCGGCGGATAAGCGCGCGTAACTCTTGAGTTCCCGCGTCATTACGGTAGAGATGAAAGAATCGTACAAACTGCTTGTCTTTGGCTTCGATTTCGGAGAGAGCATAATCGCAAGAGGCAACACGCCCATACTTGTTACAGATATAGTTAACCAAATACTTTTGAGATTTTTCGGTATTTGGCAGTTGTTCTTGCACATATTTTATGTGAACAATTTTTTCTGTTTTCTTATCTAACGTGACGATCAAGTCGTGAACGTCAGACTTAGCCATGGCCTCAAATTTTTGCGCGGGATCACCGATCTTTAGACCTTTGACATCGAACGTGCTACTGGACAGCGGATTATTTGTTGTCGTGGAAGTGCACGCAATAATCGAAGCAAAGCCAACACATAAAAAAATTACTTCAAGATAAGGTCTCATCAGTGTTTCCATAAATGTCAATCAACGGCCAAGAGTATCAGCCAACGAATCTAGTGTATGCAGCATCCAGATAGTCTAGCGCCTCTACAATCTGAGCTTCTGAGATAATCAAAGGAGGCGCAAAACGATGCACATTTGGGCCTGCGACCAGGGTCATGAGCCCCTCTTGCATCGTTAGGGCCGAGAGTTCGCCCGCGCGCCCACTGTATTCATCTTTCAAAACGGCCCCAATGAGGAGACCTCTCCCGCGAATTGTTTTGAACAACTCATGTTTCAAGTTCAATTGATTGAGGCCATTCATCAACTGCTGACCGCGGTCGATCACGTTGTTGAGAATCTCCGGAGTATTAATGATCTCGAGTATTTTGGTAGCAACCGCGGTTCCGAGGGGGTTTCCGCCATAGGTGCTTCCGTGAGTGCCAGCGACGAGATGCTCGGAAATCCATTCCCTGCAGAGCATGGCACCAATTGGAAAACCGCAACCGAGGCTCTTGGCACTGGTTAAAATATCTGGAACAACCTCACTATGCTGATAAGCGAATAGTTTACCGGTCCGTCCCATGCCAGTTTGTACCTCGTCCACGATCAGTGCAGCGCCTACACGGTCGCAGGCAGCACGGATTTTTTCGAAAAATGTGGCGCAAATTGGACGTACACCACCCTCTCCTTGCACCAGTTCCACCATTACAGCGCATGTCTTTTCGGAAATTTGGATTTCCAGCGCATTGCAATTGTTAAACGGAAGGTGCGTGAAGCCTTCTGGCATGGGTCCAAACCCGGTTCTGTACTTGGATTGACCACCAGCGGTAACGGTCGCTATGGTTCGGCCATGAAACGCATCATTAAAAGCGATGATTTCATTTTTGTCTGATCCGTGCAGGTCGAATGCAGCCTTCCGGGCGGCTTTAATTGCTGCCTCGTTCGCTTCTGCACCTGAGTTGCAAAAGAACACGCGTTCCGCGAACGTTGCGGCGACTAGCGATTTTGCGAGCTCGATCGCTGGCTCGTTGGCGAGGACATTTGAAAGGTGCCAAACTTTGTTGGCCTGATCTGTCAGAGTTTTTACAACATCGGGATGGCAATGACCTAGCGCGCTAACAGCAATTCCTCCTGCCAGATCTAAGTAACGTTCATCTGATTGTCCGAACAGTTCACAGCCTTGTCCTTTAACGATGATCGTTGGGGGCAGCCCGTAATTCGGCGTCAATACTCGTTCATAGTCAGATAAATTAGTCATGAAGCATTGTCTCGATATGAGCACACACACTGCGGCCCAATGCATCGAGATGATACCCACCTTCGAGGATAGATACGATACGTGATTGACTATGACGGTCTGCAATATCTTTGATTAGTGTCGTTATCCAACGATAATCATCTTCAATTAGATTTAGGTCGCCCAGCGGATCCTCTTTATGCGCATCGAAGCCCGCTGAAATAAGGATTAACTCGGGCTTGAACCGATCGAGTGCTGGAAGAAAATCTTTTTCAACTTTTTTTCTAAATACCGGACCATCAGACCCCGCATTGATAGGGGTTAGAACAAGGTGATCACCAGGCGTATTAAAATGTCTGTTGGGGTAGAACGGGTGTTGAAATGAAGAGCAGACCATTACTCGTTCGTCATCTTTGAAAATGTCCACTGTTCCGTTGCCGTTGTGGACATCGAAATCAATGATGGCGACGCGTTTAAGTCTATGGTGTTCGATGGCATGCAGGGCTGCTATAGCCACGTTATTAAATAAGCAGAATCCCATAGCCAATGATTTTTCAGCGTGATGCCCAGGCGGTCGAGTTGCACAGAATGCGCGTCTAATATCGCCGGCAATTACATGATTGACGGCTTGGCATCCAGCGCCAGCGGCAAGCAGCGCGGCCCGCATTGAGCCGGGGCCCATCGCAGTATCACTGTCCACAGGGATCAGATCCCCGGTAATTGCATCAGCCCCAATTTTCTCAATTTCTTGCAGGTATTGACGCGGGTGTGCTCGTTCAATGAGTTCGGGGTTGGCTGGCTTGGCATCGAACCGGGTGATGTCAAGCGATAGCCCTTGTTTTTGGAGGTGTATGTCAATCGTCCGCAATCGCATGGGACTCTCTGGGTGCATGTGTCCCATATCATGAATCATGCAATCTGAATGAGTGAAATAACCAACATGTTTCATGGCTGATTCCAATTAGTCTGCGAACTGTACCACCGGCCATCCTTGGTCATTCGCAAGTTTGGCTAACGACCGATCTGGATCAACGACAAACGCCTGATCTGCTTGCTCAAGTAGTGACCTATCATTAATCGAGTCTGAATAGAAATGAACAGTCGTCGCTTCGGCGCCTTGTGACCTAAGCCAAGCCTCTAGAGCTGCAATTTTTCCTTCTTTGTAGGTAGGGATGCCTGTCAATTCACCGGTGTACCTACCATCAATGTACTCAAATTCGCAGCCTAGGTAACTATCAACCCCATGTAGGCTGGCAATCGGTTCCACGATGAAAGTATTCGTCGCTGAAATAATAAGCGTGCGAAAGCCCCCGATCTTATAGCCCTGAATACACTGCAAGGCCTTGCGTTGTAGTTGTGGCCTTACAATTTCCTCAATGTATTGATCTCTCCAGGTGGTTACTTTTTCGATTGGGTAATTTTGGAGAATTTCGCATGCGAATCGTTGATATGCGCGAATATCGAGTTTGGCTTCGAGGTAGTCCTGATAAAATTGCTCATTATTTTCGTGATAGTAAGCTTTGTCGACGGCGCCGATATCGATTAAGAATTGATTCCAGGCTTTGTCACTATCGAATGGAAGAAGCGTATTGTCGAGATCGAAAACGGCGAGTTGCATAGAGTTTGTCTTGTTTGATTGAGTGATTTACTAAAAGTTGAAAGAATGCAAGGGATTGTAGGGAGTTTCAAGTCATGATTGATCAGGACGGTTTTCGGCTAAACGTGGGGATCATTCTCGCGCATCCGACCGGTTCTGTTCTGTGGGCGAAGCGACGCGGGGAGGATGCTTGGCAATTTCCGCAAGGTGGTATGAGGGCTGGAGAAATTCCCGAGGAGACGCTGTATCGGGAACTCCATGAAGAGCTTGGTATATCTCAGAATCAAGTATTTTTATTGTGTCAAACGGCCGGGTGGCTTCGCTACCGGTTACCAAAGTCATTAATTCGACCTCGCGGGAAGAAGACTTTTATAGGACAAAAACAACGTTGGTACCTGCTGGCGCTCCGAGACCCCAGCACTCAGCCCAATCTCAATGCTTGTGATCAGCCTGAGTTTGACGCCTATCAATGGGTCAGCTACTGGTATCCCTTGGGTCAGGTCATTTCATTTAAACGGGACGTGTATCGTCAGGCGATGATGGAGCTTGGCCCCGGTTTGCGTTGGTCTGGACCGATGGCATGTTAGACATCCTTAGACGCCTTGTTCAGGCAGTCACCGATGCGGCAACTCTAGACGAAGCACTCACAATTATCGTGACCCGAATTAAGGGCACGATGCAGACCGGTGTGTGTTCGGTTTACCTGCTTGACGAGTCGACAGATCGCTGGCTTCTCATGGCAACAGATGGTTTGAATCCCAGTTCAGTGCGAGTTGCGAGTCTGGCAAAGACGGAAGGGCTTGTTGGAACCGTTGGTAGTCGCGGTGAGCTAGTTAACTTAGATGACGCGCCGAATCATCCCGCATTTCGATTTTTGCGGGAAACTGGTGAGGAGATCTTCCAGTCTTTTCTAGGCGTTCCTATCGTTCATCAGCGAGAGATCCTTGGCGTGTTAGTTGTCCAGCAAACAACACAAAGGAAGTTTAGTGATGATGAAGAGGCCTTGCTCGTCACTGTGGCAGCTCAGATATCAGCGCTTATTGCACATGCAAAAGTTTCGGGTCGCCTACAACTAAGCCACACTGATGGTGAAAAGCCTTTTGATGTTCATTTTCAGGGGGTTGCGGGTGTTTCTGGTGTTACTACAGGTACGGCCTTTGTCCGTCAGCCGCCTGCGATTTTGCGGCGGGTTAAAGATGCTAAGACCGATGACCCTAAGCGCGAACTAGAGGATTTTCAAAGTGCTTTGAGTGAGGTGAAAGCTGAACTTCGACAAATTAGTGACACATTATCGGAGCACTTAGAACGGAAGGAGACGGCACTTTTCGATACGTACCTCAGGATGTTGGAAGATCACACGCTAAGCGGTGAGGTTTGTCAGCGAATCCGGTCGGGGGAAACTGCTCCAACCGCTTTAAAATACGTCGTTCTTGATCTCGTCGCCCGTTTTAACGCGATGGATGACGCTTATCTCAGAGAGCGAGCCACTGATTTGCTTGATTTGGGGCGGCGCATTCTAGCCAAGCTGTTGCGGGAACAATCGGAGTCGTTTGAATACCCTGACGACCTCATTTTAGTCGCCGAAGACGTGACACCTGTCATGCTTGGGGAGGTTGCCACTCGATCACTGAGGGCGATTGTCTCAGTGAAAGGTTCTGCAAATTCCCACGTGGCTATTTTGGCTCGTAGTTTAGGTATCCCCGCAGTCATGGGTGCTGTAGATCTGCCTTTAGGTGAAATCTCAGGCGCCCACTTGATCGTGGATGGCTGGCGCGGAGAGGTGATTGTAGAACCGTCGGAACATGTTTTGTCTGAGTATCAGCGTGCGATACAAGACGCTGCAATTCTGGAGATGGATCTTGAGCAGGTGGAACCAGGAACAGCTGTCACGTCTGATGGTCAACATGTCTACCTGATGTTGAACGCCGGCCCATTTGGTGAGTTATCCAAGCGAGAACGGAGCTGGATCGACGGTGTTGGGTTGTATCGTACAGAGTTTATCTTCCTGTCACGGTCTCGATTTCCAACTGAAGACGAACAAGAAGGCGAGTATCGAGCTGAGCTTCAATCGTATTCACCGATGCCGGTGGTGATGCGGACACTCGATATTGGTGGCGACAAGAGCCTTCCGTATTTCTCGATAGATGAGGAAAATCCATTCCTTGGATGGCGCGGCATTCGTGTCACACTTGATCACCCGGAAATTTTCTTGACACAGATCCGCGCTATGCTGAAAGCCGATTCTGGGCTTGGCAATCTACGTATTTTGTTGCCAATGATTACAACGCTTGAAGAGTTGCGTGCATCAAAGATACTGATTCAACGCGTCGTACTAGAACTAGCCTCAGAAGGCTATGAGGTGCTGGCTCCACAAGTCGGGGTGATGATCGAAGTTCCGAGTGCAGTCTATATTGCACCTGAATTGGCGAAAGAAGCTGATTTTCTCTCGGTGGGTTCAAACGACTTGACTCAATATCTATTAGCGGTTGATCGGACGAATTCACGTGTCGCAGATATGTTTGACGGTTTTCATCCGGCTATTCTGAGGGCTCTAGAGATCACATCGAAGGCGGGGACCAATGCAAAGATACCAGTCGCGCTCTGCGGCGAGATGGCCGGTGATCCATTGGCTGCGGTTTTACTGGTCGGTCTAGGATTCAAAGAACTATCCATGTCATCGGCTGCTTTGGCACAAGTCAAACGTGCGTTAGGCGCTTTTAGTTCGAAGGAATGTCAGTCCCTTGCACAGCAAGCTTTGGCAATGGAGTCTGGTGTTGAAGTGCTGCATATCGTTGGTCAGGCGTTTATTGACAAGGATCTCAATCTTCTGGTGCCACCTAACTTACGTGAATCGATATAGGTGGACGCTTAGTGTTAGAAATTCCTTTTTATTTGTGTTTGGGTGCAGTTGCAGGAATCTTCGCTGGCCTTTTTGGCGTGGGCGGTGGGATCGTTTTTGTACCCGCCCTATTGCTTGGTTTTGAGTGGCTAAAAATGGAGGAATCTGTGTTAACTCATTTGGCCGTCGGAACAAGTCTTGCCTGCGTTATTTTCACGGCCATCAGCTCCGCTCTGGCCCATCATCGCAAACAAAGTGTAATTTGGAAGAGTGTCAAAGACATGTCTGGCTTTTTGATCCTTGGAGCTGTTCTTGGGGCTTGGACAGCTGACCAGTTAAGTGGATTTATTCTTCAGTTGATTTTGGGTTCATTTTTGTTAGTGATGGCCACAAAATTTCTTTTAGAAAAACGTTCGGAAATTGAGTCACCCAAAGGGTCAGATCCCGCAGGGGTCGTGTCTGCTGTTATGGGGCTGGCAACTGGTTGGATAAGTTCTATGCTAGGAATAGCTGGAGGAGCGTTGACAGTTCCATTTTTAAAGGCACATGGCATGCCAATCAAGAAGGCTATTGGTACCGCGTCCGCGCTCGGGTTGTGTATAGCCGTCGCAGGCAGCGTTACGTTTTTTCTTGCCGCTAAAGACAACCAGGATCTACCGGGTTGGTCTCTTGGTTACGTTTATCTCCCCGCTTTTTTTGGAATTGTTGCGACTTCTGCATCCTTTGCGAAGTGGGGTGCGCGATTAGCACACCATCTAGACCAGGTGGTTTTGCAGCGACTATTCGGAATTTTATTAAGTTTTTTAGCGATTAGAATGATTTGGATCTCTATATTGTGATGGCCGACATTATAAACCCTGTTGCTCTTGATCTCGGATTTATCCAGATCCACTGGTACGGGCTGATGTATGTGTTCGGATTTGTTATCGGGTATTGGCTTGCGGTCTATCGTATTGATCGAGCCTTATTTCCAATTAGCCGAGAACAGATGTCTGATTTTTTGAGCTGGATCGCCTTGGGTGTTATTGTCGGTGGTCGCGCAGGATATATGATCTTTTACCAGCCAGATCGTCTGCTTGATGACCCCCTGTCATTATTTTACGTCTGGGAAGGTGGGATGGCTTTCCATGGCGGGTTGATTGGAGTGATAGCGCTAACCTGGATTTTTGCTCGGAAGCACCAGATTGCGCCACTTGCTCTCGGTGACGCATTGGCCCCCCTCATCCCGATCGGCCTGGGACTAGGGCGTCTTGGTAATTTCATCGGTGGCGAGCTATGGGGTCGGCCAACCGATTTACCTTGGGCAATGATTTTCCCGAAAGTGGATGAACTAGCAAGACACCCAAGTCAGCTCTATCAGTTTGCATTAGAAGGCCTTGTGCTGTTCGTCATTCTTTGGCTTTTTTCGTCGAAGCCAAGGAGGCGTGGTCAGGTGACTGGTCTTTTCTTATTGGGTTATGGCGTATTTCGTTTCATGGTGGAGTTTGTTCGTGAGCCGGACTCACATCTTGGTTTCATCGCACAAAATTGGATGACCATGGGTCAATTATTGACACTTCCCATGATCGTTATCGGTATTTGGCTGTTGTTCATACGAAAGGAGTCGCCAGATGCGCGCATATCTTGACTTACTCCAACTTTTATTGGATGCAGGCACTGCAAAAGGCGACCGAACTGGGACAGGGACTTTGAGTCGTTTCGGTCACCAGATGCGGTTTAATCTAAATGAGGGCTTCCCGTTAGTGACAACGAAGAAGGTCCATTTGAAGTCTGTGGTCCACGAACTTCTGTGGTTTATTCAAGGGAACACTAACACGCAGTACCTCCGCGATAATGGTGTATCGATTTGGGATGAGTGGGCAACAGAGGGTGGAGATTTGGGACCACTGTACGGAGCACAGTGGCGTTCTTGGCCAACTCCTGACGGCGGTGCTATTGATCAGCTGACAGAGGTAATTGAGTCGATTAAAGTTCGACCAGATTCTCGGCGCCTCTTGGTATCTGCATGGAATCCGTCGTTACTGCCTGATGAGAGTCAATCACCGCAGGATAATGTTCGTTCGGGCCGGATGGCGCTCGCTCCATGTCATACCCTTTTTCAGTTCTATGTTGCTGATAATCAACTGTCATGTCAGTTATATCAGCGCTCTGCTGACGTTTTTCTTGGTGTACCATTTAACATCGCAAGCTATGCTCTGCTGACACATTTAGTCGCTGATCAATGTAGCTTGGTTGCGGGTGATTTTATTTGGACCGGTGGTGATGTGCACCTGTATCAAAATCATGTCGAACAAGCTCGTGAGCAATTGTCCCGTGAACCCAGACCACTGCCCACCCTGACGCTGGCGCGATCACCCGACTCGATCTTGGATTATCGTGAGGCTGATATTGTTATCGACGGGTATGATCCACACCCTCACATCAAAGCTCCGGTGGCAATCTGATGAGAATATCGCTAATTGTTGCGCGCGCTGATAACGGTGTAATTGGAATTGATAACCAACTTCCGTGGTACCTGCCGTGTGATTTGAAGTACTTCAAGCGAGTCACAATGGGGAAACCCGTCGTGATGGGTCGAAAAACCTTCGAATCCATTGGTCGCTCACTCCCTGGCCGAACGAATATAGTTATCACTCGCAATTCAGAGTGGAGTGCTCCTGGTATTCGCGTCGTTGGTAGTTTGGCTGACGCCTTCAAAATTACGGCAGCGCAAGCAGATCTGGATGGTACTGATGAGGTTATGGTGATCGGTGGAGCCACGTTGTACCGTGAAGCGATAGAGCAAGTGGATCGGATGTATGTGACCCAGGTGCATGCATCACCAGATGGGGACGCTTTTTTTGAAGCACCTGACCAAGACAAGTTCACTCGAATATCGGTTGACGACCACGCCGGCGATGACGTCTCACCGGCCCACAGCTACGAGGTGTGGGAACGGATTTAGTATGTATTAGTCGCCGTCAGTTACTGCTCCGCGGCTAGCGGATGACACCGAGCGCGCATACTTTGCGAGAACCCCGCGGCTTGGTGTCTCTTTCTCCATTTGCCACGAATCTCGTCGACGAGATAGCTCAGATTCATCGAGATCGACTGCTAATGCGTTAGCTTCGGAATCGATCGTGATGGCGTCGCCGTCCTCGAGCAGTCCGATTGGACCACCGACCGCAGCTTCAGGAGTTACGTGACCAATCACAAAACCATGAGAGCCGCCGGAGAAACGACCGTCAGTGATTAATGCGACGTCTTTGCCAAGCCCTGCGCCCATGATGGCACTGGTTGGTGAGAGCATTTCGCGCATACCTGGACCACCTTTCGGGCCCTCGTAACGGATCACGATGACCGCGCCTTTTTCAATTTTTCCATCAAGAATCGCGTTCAATGCTTCTTCCTCCGAATTGAAGCATCGCGCTGTTCCTCTAAAAGAGAGGCCCTCTTTCCCAGAAATTTTCGCGACGGCACCTTCAGGCGCAAGATTGCCATATAGAATTCTCAGGTGACTGTCTTTTTTAACCGGATTATCGAACGTGCGAACGATGTCCTGCGATTCAGGGTATGGCTGCACGTCGGCAAGGTTCTCTGCCATCGTTTGGCCAGTACAGGTCATGACATCGCCATGCAGTAGACCACGCTCAAGCAGCATTTTCATCAAAGGCTGAATGCCACCGATTTCAATCAACTCACTCATTAAGTATCGACCTGATGGTTTAACGTCTGCCAAAACAGGAACGCGTTGACCGATCGTTGTGAAATCATCGAGGGTTAAATCGATACCGCCGCATTGCGCCATGGCTAACAAGTGAAGGACAGCATTGGTTGACCCGCCAAGTGCGATGACCACAGTGATCGCATTTTCAAACGATTTCTTGCTTACAATATCGGATGGTTTGAGATCGATCTCGATCATCCGCATGACGGCCGCCCCAGCACGCTCGCAGTCTTCTTTTTTATCGCCTGATACAGCTTCTTGAGCAGATGAGTTCGGCAGTGAAAGACCGAGTGCCTCGATGGCGCTCGCCATTGTATTTGCGGTGTACATACCACCGCACGAGCCCGGTCCTGGGATTGCCGTTTTTTCCACGGCGATTAATTGGGAGTCATCAATGGTTCCGGCTGCCCGCTGTCCGACAGCTTCGAATACAGACACGATGTCTCGACGCTCTGCGCCCGGTTTAATGGTGCCACCATAGACAAACACTGATGGGCGGTTCAGGCGAAGCATAGCCATAACGCAAGCAGGCATGTTCTTGTCACAACCACCGATAGTGACAACACCATCGAACCCTTGTCCGGCAACCGCAGTTTCGATGGAATCACAAATAACTTCACGGCTGACCAACGAGTAACGCATGCCAGGTGTTCCCATACTAATACCGTCACTGACCGTGATGGTATTGAAAACGACAGCCTTTGCCCCGGCTGCGTTCGCACCAGCCTCAGCATGATCAGCAAGTTCATCGATATGCATGTTACAGGGAGTCACCATGCTCCAAGTGCTCGCAATACCAATTTGCGGCTTTTTGAAATCTTCATCATCAAATCCCACCGCACGCAACATGGCGCGCGACGGGGTTTGTGCAAGTCCATCGACGATGACGGATGAATAGGGGCGACGTTTGTCGGTCATAGTGGGTCCTATAGTTCTTTTTTCAGGATCAGTGAATTCCGCTGGTAATTATATAAAACCTGTCGATTTTCGGGTAAGGCTTCAACAGACGACTTTACAAAGCCACGCTCTTTAAACCAGTCGCTTGCTTGTGTTGTTAGTACAAAGAGATTCTGAATCGACTGAGAACGTGCTTGCTTTTCGATGTGTTCCAATAGTTTGGTGCCGATAGATTGTTCGGTCGTTGCGTGGTCAACTGTCAGGGCTGCGAGCTCGGCGCATTCTGAATCCAATGGATAAAGAGCGACAGATCCTAAGATGCGACCGTCTTGCTCGATCACGTAGAAGTGATTGATTTCAGCCTCCAGCTTGTCGCGAGGCCTCTGGACCAACGCTCCTTGCTCTTCCATAGGACTAAGCAAATGAATCAATCCCGGTAGGTCATCAACACGGGCCTGTCGAATAGGTGCCGCTGGCTGCGAAGCGATAAGTGTGCCAGTGCCATCGGTTGTCATGAGCTCGGTTAAGATGGCCCCATCGACCCCCGCGCCAAGCAAATGACAACGACCAACGCTCTCTCTAACAGCATGCTCAGCCGCATCGAGTCGACGCTGCATTTCCTGGTTTTGATGCGAGCGGGTTACACCGACTAGAGCGAGTGCAAGCTCGGAGATCCGCTCATCTTCGGTATCGACGCAGTGCGGGGTTTTGCCCATCAAAATCAGCTTATCCGCATTCAGGGCCACAGCTATTTCGGCTGCGACTTCTTCGCTGGCAAGATTGTAAAGCTCGCCTGCCGGTGAGTGCGCCAGATGATCGATATATACCACGGAACCGAGTTCTAATTGCCTGCGTATACCTGAAGCGTCGACTCGTCTCACAGATCCTGTGAACTCATGGTTCACACCCTCGTGAACACCAAGCGGTTTCGCGGACACAAAATTGCCAGAGATCAATGACGATTTACCGTGGTTTCGATGTTGCGCGCGCATGAAAAGACCACGAAAAGTCAACCGATTCTGACTCACGAGTTCAACGATGTGCTTGAGAAGTGACTGATCGGTGATACGACGATGGCCATGGTGGTTGCTTACTAATCCTTGCTCGCTGATATACGAGTCGATGGTATGCCGTGTACTCTGTATGAGAACGAGACGAACACCCAACGCGTTGAGCAGGACCAGATCTTCCACCAGACAACTCACTGTGGACTCCGTCTGGTCAGAATCTGATAGCAAAACTACAAAGGTTTTGCCCCTAAACTGCTCAATATAGGGGCCTGCTTCACGAAGCCAGGCTACTAAGGGTCGCGTCTGAATGGTTAAACTCCTCTTCTCGCAGGGAATTGTGCGATGAATCGGTCATCAACTCCAGATACGATTGAACTTGAGCTCAAATTGGGTTTGCGGGACTGTGACCCACTTAGAGTCTCCGATGCGCTTTATGCGGTTTTAGGACGGACGATTCCAGGACATAAAGACCTGTTACAAAACGTTTATTTTGATCACGAGGGAATACTGCATCGAGCCGGCGTCGCAATTCGTACCCGTTCGGTGAACGGATCCCATGAAATGACTGTGAAGATCAGAGAGCCTGATGAAGGCGGTTTATCACAACGGCGAGAATGGAATTTTGAAATCGAAGCCCCGAGACTTGATTACGCTCATCTTGAGGGTTTGGATCTCCCCGCGTCTGTTGTCCCATTGATCCGTGAGCGATCACTCGGGGTTGCATTTCAGAATGCCTTTGTACGAACAGACTGGTATGTCACACAAAACAATTGTGATGTGATGATGTCTCTGGATCTCGGGTCCGTGCAAGTTGACGATCGAGAGTCGCAAGTATCGGAACTGGAGCTTGAATTACTCTCAGGCGATATCGAGCAATTAATATCACTTGGCTGTGAGCTGTCTGAGCACTTACCTGCCTTTATGGGTGTTATCTCAAAAGCAGAGCGAGGTGAGCGATTGATTCACAACGCGGACCCAATGGCAGAACCCCTGCCGAAGACCCGAGAAAATTGGCTTCATTGGTTGAGTCGAGCCTTGGACCCTTTATCTGGGCCCGCTCCAAAAGAAGCTATACGAGCATTGGAAGCAATGGGAGATCAGCACGCAATTTCTCTATACCGCAATGGCATACAGCGTGGAGAGCTCCCGAAAGGGCTCGCCCGGTGGATGATAGAGCAATCGTGGAGCCAATGAATGCAACCAGTTAAGTATTCACGGTTTTTAAAACGTTGGGTTGAGAAGTTTGACCCCGAGCAGGCGTGGTTGAGCGCTGCCGGCGCCACGCCACCCGATCGGGCTGAAATACACACCGCCTGGCAACATGTTGTCGCGCTTAATACATATGATTTTGATCGCGAAGCTCGATTCTTGAGAAATCAAACGCAAGCGGGCCTCATTTACCGGTTATTAAATGGAGCTGACTCGTTTGAGGACACGGTCCGGGTAAAGACTCAAATGGCTGAGGCGGCCTTGGATGCGAGTCTTACGCATCATCGGGTAATTCTTGAACGGGCCTTCGGTACACCGTCAAACCCAGCATTCACGATCTTGGGTTTGGGTAAGTTAGGTGGACGGGAGCTGAACCTATCGTCTGATATCGACATTTTCTGTGTTTTTGCAGAGGATGGCGAAACGTCAGGCCCTCGTACACGGCAACATAGCGACTACTTCACTCGTCTGACACAGCAGTTTGCGAAATCACTCGATGCACTAACGGTTGATGGTTTCGTAGAACGCATCGATCAGCGTCTTAGGCCCTGGGGCTCCGCAGGCCAACTCGCAATCCCAGTAGTTGCCTGTGAAGACTATTACGAAGTGCATGGCCGGGAATGGGAACGATTTGCGCTTCTCAAAGCTCGACCGGTCGCTGGTGATCTGGAACTGGGTCATGCGCTTTTACGGTCGCTCAAGCCTTTTTTGTATCGGAAATACCTCGATTTTGGGGTGTTTGAATCAATTCGCGATCTTAAATCGAAAATTGAGGCTGAAGTTCGTCGTCACAGCCGCGACAAGAATGTCAAAGTTGGCCGCGGTGGTATCCGTGAAATCGAATTTGTTGTCCAAGCGATGCAGTTGTTGCGAGGAGGTCAGATTCCGAGTTTGCAAGTCACTGGATTTCTAGATGCCCTATCGACTCTGACGATAGAGGCTATCATCAGCGAGAATGACGGCTTGCAACTCAAACAAGACTATTTGTGGCTTCGCTACGTCGAACACGTGATTCAAGCTGAAAACGACAAGCAAACACAGGAATTACCAACCGATTGTGGGCCTTTGGCTGCTGTGATGGGCCTTGAGTCGGCTGACAGCTTTGAACGGAAACGTCGAGAGGTCACGGATAGAGTTCACGAGGCATTTGTCTCTTTTTTGCGGGTCGAGAAGTCACAAGCGATAGCTGAGGCTTCGATCAAAGACGAGATCCAAGAGTGTTTGGATGCATTCCTCGATGATCCGGTGTGCGATCGCCTCGAACCGATTGCGCGCTCCCGACTGACAACACTTTTAGATCAACTAGTACCCGAATTAAGTACTTATCCGATTGACGTGACAGAACGGATGCTTCGATTCATCTCGACCTGTACCCGACGAAGCGTGTATCTATCCCTGTTATCTGAGAATCCAGCAACACGTGCGCGCATGCTCGATATTTTGGATCGATCTTCCTGGGTCACCGAGCGGTTGATTGAGATGCCCGCTCTGTTGGATGAGTTACTCACGCTCGATGCGAGTGACGCCGAAATGTCACGTGAAGCGATTGGTCAGGAATTATCAATGCGCCTGCAAAGAGTCGATCCAGATGACCCTGAACGCTTGACCGAAGTGCTCGTCCAGTTCGCTCGCGGCCTTGCATTCCGAGTCGCAGTATTTGAGATCCGTGGTGAGATTCCATTGATGCGTGTATCCGATCAATTGACCTGGATTGCCGAGGCAGTGGTTTCCGAAGTGCTGCATTACGCCTACCGGGAAGTTTCCCACAAGCATGGTCATCCGGTGGCCAATGCAAGTGAAGGTGACAATCGGTTCGGTTTGTCGGTTCTTGGGTACGGCAAATTAGGTGGCTTGGAAATGAGCTATGGCTCAGACCTCGACCTTGTATTTGTCCATGGCATCGATCCCGATCAGATGACAGACGGCGATGTCGCAATTGAGGGTGGTCTTTTCGTTAATCGTGTCGTGCGTCGCGTGATTGCTTTAATTGAGACGAATACACGATTTGGGCGCTTATATGAAATCGATACCCGACTCAGACCATCCGGTCGCTCTGGCTTGATGGTTGTTGGCCTTGATGCGCTAAAGAAATATCTCGATGAGTTGGCTTGGACCTGGGAGTTACAGGCGTTTGTCAGGGCGCGACCGGTTGCTGGAGATCGATTCCTGAGTGCAAAACTAGAGACGCTTCGCATCGAGATTTTGCGAAGGACCCGCAAACGAACCGAATTGTTAAGAGATGTTGTTGGAATGCGTGAAAAAATGCGTGCGCATCTTGGTAGCAAAGCGGGTGANGCTGGTTTTGATTTAAAGCATGATCGGGGAGGTATCGTTGATATCGAATTTATGGTGCAATATCAGGTTCTAGCACATGCGGAAACACACCCAGAGCTTGCGACTTACACGGATAATATCCGACAGCTCGATGGACTTTCGGAGTCAGGGTGTATTTCAACAGTAGATGCAGATGCGTTGAAAAGAGCGTATGTCCACTACCGGACGTTGAACCATGAGGCAATCTTAGCCGGTCTAAAAGGCCGTGCTGAATCTGCNNAGGTTGAAAACGAACGGCAGTTGGTTGAGGGTCTGTGGGCGCAGTGGATGTCTTATTGAATTGATTGGAAATAAAAATGCAGCCGAACTTTGCTGATCGCGATGGATTAATTTGGTTTGATGGCGAGCTCAAGCCATGGCGGGATTGCCAGACACACGTCCTCACACACACTTTGCATTATGGCCTCGGGTGTTTCGAGGGAGTCCGTGCCTATCAAACAGCCGAGGGTGCGGCGATCTTCCGTTTGCACGATCATACTCGACGACTTTTTGATTCAGCAAAAATTCTCGGGATGAATATTCCGTTTTCAATGGAGGAAATTGATGCGGCACAGAAAGCCGCTGTTGCCTCAAACGATTTGGATCATGCCTATTTGAGACCAATGGTTTTCTACGGCTCAGAAGGCATGGGATTGCGAGCAGATTCACTCAAGACTCACGTGATTGTCGCTGCTTGGGCGTGGGGCTCGTACATGGGTGAAGAGAATCTGAAGCGTGGAATTAAGGTCCGTACTTCGAGCTATACGCGCCATCATGTGAATATCACGATGACGAAAGCAAAAGCGAATGGGAACTACATGAACTCGATGCTTGCATTGCAAGAGGCGCTGACTGGTGGTGCAGATGAGGCATTGTTATTGGATCCAGAAGGTTATGTTGCCGAGGGATCCGGTGAGAATTTCTTTATCGTTCGTGATGGTGTGATTTTTACCCCTGAGCTGACCAGCTGTTTGGATGGGATAACGCGAAAAACCATCTTCACTCTCGCTAAAGACCACGGTCTCGATGTTGTTGAAAAACGGATTACGCGTGATGAGGTCTTGATCGCAGACGAGGCGTTTTTTACGGGGACCGCAGCCGAGGTGACACCGATTCGAGAGCTTGACTCGCGGCCGATCGGTGCAGGGTCTCGAGGACCAATTACAGAAACGCTACAGTCAGATTATTTCGACGTTGTGCACGGCCGGGATGAAAAGTTCAGCGAGTGGGTCACACTTGTTAAGGACTGAGTGATGCCAACCTTAGTGGTTGGCCCGAATTGGGTCGGCGACATGATCATGGCGCACGGGTTGATTTCATTTTTGAAGTCCAAGCGGCCAGATGATCCGATTCATATGCTTGCACCCAGTTGGAGTTTGGAGGTCGCGCGGAGAATGCCTGAAGTTGATCAGGTCATTGAGCTTCCGTTCGATCACGGTGAGCTGAAGTTAAAGGAACGGTGGGCATTCGCTCGAAAGCTTCGCTTTTCTCGTTATCATCGTTCGTTCATTCTTCCTAATTCCCTCAAATCGGCACTGATTCCAGCGATGGCCGGTATTCCTCGCCGAATCGGATGGCGAGGTGAGTACCGATACAAGTTGCTGACCGATCTGCGAATTCTTCACGAGGCTCGATTCCCGCGAATGATTGATAGGTATATGGCACTTGGCTTTCCGGCAAACCTTGCTCTGTCAGCCAATCAATTACCTGAAGCTCCCCTATTTCCGCGTTTGAGCACAGATCAAGCATCACAGGATCGTCTGGTGACTACCTATGGACTGGATCGCTCTCGGCTAGTTGCTATTTGTCCTGGAGCCGAGTTTGGACCTGCCAAGCAATGGCCTATTGATCATTTTTCCGATCTAGTGACACGCTTAATTGATGATGGGTATCAGACTGTCTTGTTGGGCTCGCCTAATGATGCAGACGATATTCGGCGATTAATCGACCAGATTGAAAAATCAAAACGAAAGGGCCTCGTCAATCTTGCAGGTTTGACATCGATCCCTGAGGCGGTTGATGTGATCGGGTTATCGAAAGCCGTTGTGACACATGATTCTGGCTTGATGCATGTGGCTGCAGCCACAGGTCGTCCGTTAGTTGCATTGTTTGGACCGTCTTCACCAGCGCATACGCCGCCTCTCAGTGGGATGGCAGTGACTTTGACGCATCCTGTACCCTGCCATCCATGCTTCAAAAGAGAGTGTCCCTTAAAACATCAGGCATGCTTGTCTGAGCTCTCGGTTGATGAAGTATTCGACGCGTTATCGCAACAAATCCAGCGGATAGCCTAATGCGTGTTTTGGTCGTGAAAACATCTTCCATGGGTGACTTAGTTCACACATTACCAGCGCTCACGGACGCAACACGAGCACTTGGCGACATTCGATTTGATTGGGTGTGTGAGCCAGCCTTTGCGGAAATTCCACACTGGCATCCGTCTGTGGGAGATGTTCTGGCGATTCCATTAAGACGCTGGAAAGGAAAGCTTCATCGCCTGCTGTTCTCGAATGATTTCTCTGCATACAAACAAGCCCTCGGTGCGGAGCAGTACGATGCCGTGATTGATGCTCAAGGGTTACTGAAGAGCGCTTTTTTAATTACCCGTTTTACCGATGGGCCAAAGCATGGATTTGATCGTCGGTCGGCAAAAGAACGTTTGGCAGTGAGCGTTTATGATGTGACGCATCCCGTGGATCGCTTGAAACATGCCATATCGAGGACGCGTGAACTTTTCTCTCGTTCGCTTGGTTACACCCTTCCAGAGACGGATCCAGATGCGTCAATTGACCTGGGTCGACCACAAGAGCTCGAAGATCGCTTGGTGCTCGTTACTCAGACGAGCCGACAGTCCAAGCATTGGACGAGTGACGGATGGAGAGCTGTCATAAACGATGCGCTTCCAAAATTCTCTGACATTGTGCTGCCGGTTGGCAGTGATTCTGAGTTCGAAGCCGTTTCTGCAATAACCGAGGGCTTGCCGGTACGTATTTTAAATCAAGCCTCGTTGAATGACGTTGCGTTTGAAATTTCAAACGCCCGCGCAGTGGTTGCAGTTGACACTGGCCTTGCGCATATTGCTGACGCATTGCGTATACCCATGCTTGCGATGTATGGGCCGACGAGGCCGGGTCTAGTGGGGCCTGTTTCTGGGACGGCGCAGATTCTAAAAAGCTCGACAGGACAAATGTCTGATATATGTGCATCTGATGTGATGGAGTGGCTGGTTAAGATTGATACAGTGTCTGCCGCGTAAGATCCGGACTCGTTTTAAATCGTTTATGCATCCACATGTATTGTGATGGATTTTTTTTAAGTGCATCTTCGATGCGTTGATTGAGTAGGCGCGCATTCTCGACTTCATCCTTACCCGGGTAATCATTGGGCATAGGAACAAATGAAACCTGATAGAGACCATTATCGTCGCGGTGGAGGTCAAGAAAAATGCTGACCGCGCCAGACAGTCGAGCGAGTCGAGCTGGTGTTGTCACGGTACAGGCAGGCCTGCCAAAAAACGGGGCGAAGACAGAGCCTTTTGGTCCCATGTCTTGATCGGGCCCAAACCATACCATTTCGCCTTGTTTTAAGTGTTTAGCGATATCGCGTAATGCACGGACGTCGACTAATTTGGCATAGCGTGCGCGTCCACGACACACAGCTTGATCAAAAATGGGATTGTCATTGGGGCGATAACTCACCACAAATCTGCCGGCAACGGCATGCATGAGCGGGGCGATCAAGTCCAGCATGCTGTAGTGTGGGCACAGTAACAGAACGCCTCGACCCTCTATGTTGGCTTGTTCGAGAAGCTCCCGTCCTGATACACGAATTTTGTCGTTGACAAAATTGATTGGCCGATGCCAAGACCATGCGGTCTCCGTTAATCCAATTCCATTTTGTTCAAAGCATGCTTTGACAAGGTTGTATTGGTCGGTCTGGTTAAATTCTGGGAAGCAGACAGCAATATTTCGTTCGCAAACGAGACGGCGTTCCCTCGCTGTATAGAACAGGAAAGCCCCGATCAGTCGTCCGAGCGCCATTCCAAGCGTGGGTGGCAGTGCGGCGACTAGTCGAATGAAGCCAAGTCCCAGCGGAACGAAAGAAAAGCTCATTTGTAATCCGGTTGGGTTCATTGATGAAGCTCGGTACTATATCAAGCTTCGAACCACTAGAGAGACCTTCTGTGTTACATCTCTTTTCTGCATCGCGCGTTTTAGTCGTTGGCGATGTCATGTTGGACCGGTATTGGCATGGCGAGGCAGATCGCATCTCTCCCGAGGCCCCTGTTCCGATTGTCCGAGTAACCCATGATGAGGCTCGCCCTGGTGGTGCTGCAAACGTGGCTTTGAATCTGTCTTCACTTGGTGCGGAAGTGAGTTGTGTGGGGCTGGTAGGTCATGACGCCGACGCGGACCTNCTGGAACAGACTCTGAAAAATCACAAAGTGAACCCACTGCTCACACGCGTTGACCACAAGACGATCACAAAACTGCGGGTGTTAAGCCAAGCACATCAAATGATCCGCTTGGATTTTGAGGCACCATTTGATTCATCGAATGCCGAATCGTTAGCTCAGTCCGTGTCTCTTGATGGAATGACGGCAGTGGTTTTAAGTGACTATGCGAAAGGCAGTTTAGAGCCTCGTTTACTCATCCAGAAGGCGCGCGCAGCTAACATTCCGGTGGTAGTTGATCCGAAGGGTGCCGATTTTGAGAAATATCGAGGAGCTACTTTATTGACTCCGAACCGCGCTGAATTTGAAGCTGTTTGTGGCGCGTGGGCCAATGACCAAGAGCTGATTGCCAAAGGCCGGGCACTCATCAATGAACTTGATATTGAAACAATCTTAGTCACCCGCTCTGAACAAGGAATGACGTTGATTGCACGCGATGGGTCTGTGCATCAATTTGCTACGACGGCCCGAGAGGTGTCTGATGTCACAGGAGCTGGAGATACGGTTATAGCGACTGTTGGAGCTGGTCTTGGTTCTGGTATGAGCATGGCCGAATCTGCTGAATTAGCAAACCGAGCTGCTGGAATTGTTGTATCGAAACTTGGCACAGCCACTGTCAGTGGCCGAGAACTTGAAAGAGCTTTGTCCATCGATCACGGTATTCTAGAAAGTGCAGAGGACGCAGCTTCTTGGGCAGATCAATGTCGTTCTCAGGGTGAGAAAGTAGTTATGACGAATGGCTGCTTTGACATTTTGCACGCGGGTCACGTTGCATATTTGAAGGAAGCGGCTTCACTCGGTGATCGTTTGGTTGTTGCGGTGAATTCAGATGCATCAGTGGCTCGGCTTAAGGGGCCTGGGCGTCCAGTTAATACGATTGAAAGACGTCTCCAGGTGCTCGCGGGTCTTGAAGCCGTCGATGCGGTTATAGCATTTGAGGATGACACTCCGATTCCATTACTTGATGTAATTCGGCCTGATACCCTTGTAAAGGGGGGCGACTACAAGTCAATTGAGGAAGTGGTCGGTTATGAGAACGTTTTAGAATACGGTGGCGAAGTGAGGGTGTTGGGTGAGGTGGCGAGTCTGTCGACTAGCCACTTGATTGCAAGGATTCGTCAGACTGATTCTGATTCGACCAACTGACAGAGTGTGTGCATTATTAAGATGTGACACTCCTGGATACGTGCCGTATTTGTCGATGGCGCGGCTAATACATAATCGGCGATCGCCTGCATCTCGCCCCCTGGTTTATCACCAACTAGTGCAACTGTCCGAATGCCTTTGCTTTGAGCAACCTCCATTGCTTTGACGACATTCTTTGAATTACCACTCGTTGAGATACCGATCAGTAAATCCCCGGACTGCCCAAGGCCTTCGACTTGTCTTGCGAATACTTGATCATAGCCGTAATCGTTACCGATGGCCGTGAGAGCAGATGTATCTGTGGTCAGTGCAATCGCAGCCATTGAGCGACGCTCTTTCTCGAATCGACCAATCAGCTCTGCTGCGATGTGCTGGCTGTCAGCTGCTGATCCACCGTTACCGCAGAGCATGATTTTGTGGCCTGCTTTAATCGTCGACGACGCGACCCTAGAGACTTCAAGAAGCCCTTCCAAGCGTTTGGTATCATTGATGAGGGCTTGCTTGGTATCAATGCTTTCCTGAAAAGTGGCTATGATCGCGTCTAGGCTCATAGTTGGATCTCTGTTGGGAGTGCAAGACAGTTGTTGAGTAGATGCACAGGATTAATGGTGCCAATAATAGCGGAAGTGATGGTTGGATATGTGAACAAGTCTTTAAAAATTTCAGGGATGGATGTTGTTAGATGGCCGCTTCCGAGGGCTTTCTTGACCAATAACCCTGCACCAAATCGTTGCGCTTCATAAATAAGGGGTTTTTCATCTTGAATTTCAGGGTTTAGTGTAATCATCAGACAATCCGCTCCCTGATCCAGTGCTTGACGTCCACCGTCCACTGTTTTGCNTGATAATCCGACTCCCTGAATCAGGCCTTGGTCTCGCGCTTTGACTAAGGTTCGGAGCGCACCGTGATTTAGGCGTTCAATATCATTTCCATCAGAATGTAGTAACACCACATCTAAACGATCGCGTTTCAAGAGTTGAAGACTCCGCTCTAAGCTCTTGAGAATTGCGGTCTCTGAGAAGTCGTAATGACTTCCTGTGTCAGGATCGTAGGTTTCGCCAACTTTTGTGATGATACGAAAATCGCAAGCGATCTCTGGCAGTAACTCACCGAGCCGAGCTTCCGAGGTGCCATAGGCAGGNGCTGTATCAAGGCAGTTGATGCCTAGCTCTGAGGCGAGTGTTAGGAGTTGAATGATCTCATGGTCGCTCGGTAATTCAAAATCAGTCGGATATTTCACATCTGTATTCCGGCCGATTTTGACGGTACCTAAACCAATCGGACTGAGCTCGAGCCCTGTTTGTCCGAGTGGTCGATTAATCATACCCATGGGTAGTGCCCTTCTTGAGCTCTCGACCACTGGGGTAGTGTCGTGAATTTAGATTTTGCATCGAGCAACGGTAGCACTTGATCGGCCAGTGCGGGTGCGAGGGCGAGCTTGGTTGGCCACGCCACAATCAGGCTATTTGATTGAGAGACGAATGCGGTATCGGGCCGATTTCCCTCGCGTGTGCTTGGCTCTGCTCGATTGACCCTAAAAACGTGAGTTGATTCCACATTCGGTTCAAGCCAGGAAAGTGCTTCCGATACCGCGCGCTTTGCATTTGAGCATACTGAGTCGTCATCTTCGTTGACCCCGTCTTCGGCAAGCTGCCCGCCCAAATACAGATATTGCGCCCCATCAAATTCGTGCGTTGAGATCGTTAGTTTTGGTTTGCTGCCACTTCCGAGTTGGTGACCGAATACCTTTGGAATGGGTTGAGTGAGTTTGCAGACTGCCATTGCGAGGGGGCGTCGTTGCATAACTGGACATTCTTGTGAGAGCTCGGATAACAAAGCTTCCGTCCCTTCACCGGCGGTCAAAATCACATCCCCACGGATCTGGCCAGCAGAGGTTTCGACACCGACTATTTTGTCGTGTTGTACTAACAATTGGGTGACCTCGGCTTGGAAGACCTGTCCATCTAGGATTTCGGCAAATGCGTGCACCAATGTATCGAGCTTCAACACAGGTTCTGACAACCGATAAAGATGGCCTTCGAAATCAGGGTGATTGAATGCTGCCTCGGACTGCGGGTCAATGCGCTCCATGCGAGATTGCATCGCTTTGCTTGCGAAGAATCCCAGAAGATTCGAAGCGATTGAATCAGTAGACCACAACAACTGGTCTTCTCGTTCGAGTTCAACGCGGCGCAGGTCAACCGTTCCCTCGCCTCTTAGCGCTTTTTTCCACCGTGCGGGCATTGCGCCAATTTCATTGGCTGCTTTGGTTAACAATCCATCAAATGCATACTTGGTCCCACCATGAATCATGCCTTGGCTTGCAAGGGTTTGACCTTGACCGATTGCACTTTTTTCGATAACACAGNATGGGATATTGCGAGCTTTCAGTTCAGCTGCTAACCAGAGACCTGAAATNCCTCCGCCGACAACGATCTTCATGCNAGCATGCTAGCATCTTAACCTATGGGACGACATCTGTATTCACTGCTCTTGCTACTTTGCGCGCCACTTTTAATTGCACATGTGGTTCGTAAGTATGGTCGAGAGAATTGCGATCCGATGGTGGGGCGCAGACTCGGGATTTATATTCCTGATCAGGTGGATGCCTGTCTCTGGATTCACGCGTGCAGTCTTGGCGAGGCCAAAGTTGCTTTGGAGCTCGCCCGAGCGCTCATTAAACATGATTCATCACTGCGCATCTTTTTTACGGCCACTACGCCCGCTGGACTCCGCGTCTTGGCTCGGAGTAAATTCGCGAGCCATGTGTTTCCTTGGGACTTCCCGTGGGTTTGGTCTCGTTGGCTGGCCAAACTCCGCCCTAAAGCCTTGGTCGTCATTGAGACAGAGCTTTGGCCGAACTTAGTCGCAGCCTGTTATCAGGCAGCTGTCCCCGTAATTCTCGCGAATGGACGTTTGAGTGAGCAATCAGTTCGCAGATATGGCCGATTTGGATGGGTATCTCGACCGATGTGGGGTAAGGTCTCGCACGCATTGATGCAATTTGATGGCGACGCTCATCATGCGCACAGTCTTGGGGTGCCTGCCCATGCGATTGCAGAAGTTGGATCCATTAAGCTTGACCAAACTGCTCCTCAAATTTCTCGGGAACGAGTGAATCAAATCAGTGATTGGAAGCGAGGCCATATTTTAGTCTGTCTGATGAGTAGCCACGCAGATGACGATGCGCTCCTTGTCTCCTGGGCTCTGCAACACTCTGAATTACGGCTATTGATTGTGCCTCGACATCCCGTCCGAGGACCTGAGATCAAGACGTTGGCGGATAATCATGGTCTGAGTGCATCCATGGTCTCTGCTGAGATTCAAGATAAGGCTAAAATCTTGATTGGCGATACCTTCGGAGATATGGGGGCGTATCTTTCTCAGTCCGATGTGATTGTGATTGGTGGCAGCTTTTCCGGAAAGGGCGGTCAAAACCCGATTGAGCCCGCGCTGATGAGAAAGCCGCTCGTTGCAGGTCCATCCATGCACAACTTTCAGGCGATCAGCGCTGGTTTGGAGACAGCAGGTGCCCTCCTTCTAACGGATTCGGAGCATCTCTCTGGAGCTATCGACAAAGCGCTGCTTAATGCTGATGCAATGGGGCAGGCAGCCCACGCTTGGGTTGAGGCGCACCGCGGCTCAACGGAGCTTCAAGTGCAGGCGATTTTGGCGGCAATCACCGAGCGTTAGCGGGCTTCTAACCGCGCTTTTGCGCGTTCTGCCGCTGCTCTGACCTGATTGGGCGCCGTTCCACCAGTATGATTACGGGCATTTACTGAACCTTCGACAGTCAAAACTTCAAACACATCATCATGGATCAGATCGCTGAATGCTTGGAGTTCTGAAAGATCCATATCTGAGAGATCGCGCTTGGTTTGGACGCCAAGGGCAACCGCTTGCCCTACGACTTCATGGGCATCACGGAACGGTAAGCCCTTGCGTACCAAGTAATCGGCCAGATCTGTGGCTGTTGAAAACCCGCGGATTGCAGCTTCTTTCAATATGTCTTGATTGACCAGTAATGACGGCATCATATCGGCAAAGGCGCGCAGTGATCCAAGTAACGTATCGGCTGCATCGTAAAGAGGCTCTTTGTCTTCCTGATTGTCTTTGTTGTAGGCGAGTGGTTGCCCCTTCATCAACGTGAGTAAGCCCATAAGGTGGCCAAACACTCGGCCGGATTTACCTCGAACCAGTTCAGCCACATCGGGATTTTTTTTCTGTGGCATGATTGAACTGCCGGTGCAGAATCTATCGGGTAGATCGATAAATTGCCAAGCGGTTGAATTCCAGTTGATGAGTTCCTCTGAAAACCGTGACAGGTGCATCATGATGATGCTTGCGGCGCTTAAAAATTCGATACCGAAGTCGCGATCAGATACAGAGTCAAGACTGTTTTCTGTCGGTTTATCAAACCCAAGGAGCTCGGCTGTACGTTCGCGATTAATCCGATAGCTGGTGCCAGCAAGTGCTGCTGAACCAAGCGGGCATTGGTTCATCCGCTGTCTGCAATCAAGCAAGCGACCCGCATCACGCTCGAGCATTTCATTCCAAGCGAGCATGTGGTGCCCAAAGGTCACGGGCTGAGCGGCTTGAAGATGCGTGAAACCAGGCATGATAGTGTCTGCCTCACGCTCGGCTAATGAAATCAAACCGGTTTGCAGCCGGGATAATTCAGTCACTGCGTGATCAATGGTTCTCCGTAACCACAGCCGAATGTCGGTGGCGACTTGGTCGTTTCGAGAACGGCCGGTGTGGAGTTTTTTTCCGGCATCGCCGATTAACTCAATGAGTCGTGACTCGATATTCATGTGTACGTCTTCACGTGCGATCGACCATGTGAATTGACCTGATTCAATTTCAGCCTCGATCTGATGGAGGCCCTCAATGATCGTATGGTGGTCAGTGTCGGTTAGGATTCCCTGTTCAGCGAGCATTGTGGCGTGTGCGATTGATCCCTGTATATCTTCGTGTGCCATGCGTTGGTCGAATTCGATGGATGCAGTGAATGCTTGGACGAACGCATCGGTCGATTCCGAAAAGCGGCCGCCCCATAAAGCTTTGCGCGTTTCCTGACTCATAGAGACTCCTTCGTTGGGCATCCAGTATACTTTGTGTAACAAAGGACCACACATGCAAAAAACATTAACTATCGCGACGAGGAAGAGTCCGTTGGCTCTTTGGCAGGCCTATCATGTGCGTGATCGCCTTCAAGCACGGTTTCCGTACCGGACGATTGAGCTCCTAGAGATGACGACGATGGGAGATGAGCAGCTTGACGTTTCATTGATGAAAATTGGGGGCAAAGGAGTATTTGTCAAAGAACTAGAGACAGCGCTTTATGATGGTAGAGCTGATCTCGCTGTCCATTCATTGAAAGACGTACCAATGGAGCTCCCAAATGGTCTCGATTTGTGCTGCTTAACGGCACGAGAAAATCCAACAGATGCAGTAGTTCATCGCATTGGAACAACGGCCTGGGCAGGTTTTGCCGATATCCCTCCGGGCGCGCACTTGGGTACTTCAAGCTTGCGACGAATTGCCCAGATTCGCGCTTTACGACCAGACCTAAAACTTTCCCCGGTACGAGGCAACTTGGGCACCAGGCTAAAAAAACTCGACTCAGGTGAGTTTGACGGTCTTGTGCTCGCATCTGCGGGCCTGAAGCGACTTGAGTTGAGTGAGCGGATCGCCTTTGAAACAACGCCTGAGGAGATCTTACCTGCATGTGGTCAGGGTATTCTTGGAATTGAGACCAGAGAAGATGATCCTCTCATCCAGGACATTGTGGCGACACTAAAAGATGCAGCAGGTGAAATCGCTGGTCGCGCTGAACGTGCATTGAATCGTCATTTGAACGGTGGCTGTCAGGTGCCGATTGCGGCCTATGCAATTGAGCGAGACAATCAGCTTTGGCTACGTGCATTAGTGGGCTCTGCTGATTGCGGAACACTTTTAAAGGCGGAGGGTTTCGGTAAACTCGATGATGTGGAGAATCTCGGGATTCGTGTCGCAGAGGATCTCATCGCTCAAGGCGCAAAAGAACTGCTTGCTCAGGCTGGATTGTATTGAAGCTTTGGTTAAACCGATTGCCATCAGCGTTTCCTCGAGTTTATGAGGCGTTTTCTGACGCTGGCTTTGATGCGATAGCACTCCCTTGTGTCCAGTCCTATCCGTTAGATGTGTCTTTGGACCCTGCAATTGTCGATTTCGATCGGTTTGATAATGTCGTCGTGACTTCTCCTGAGTCTGCTCGATTGTTGATCGATGCGGTGCTCACGCGTTGGGCACAATGGCCAGCTAAACAACAATTTTGGGCCACCGGTGTCGGGACAGCCGAAATACTCAAGAATGAGTTGTATCCGGTGCGGATAGCTCCAAGCCCGGGTTCTGAGTCACTTATCCAACTGATGTTCTCTGAGGTTCGCTCAAACAGCCAAATTTTGATCGTCAGCGGAAAAGATTCTGGGCGCCAGTTTGATGAACTGAACTCTGCGTTAGCGGTTCCTGTTGCGCACCTGGAGCTGTTTGAGTTGGTGCCTCAATTCGATCTTGGAAACACCAGTCTTGATGAGGTTGAGGGAGTTGTTCACGGCTCTGCGTTACTCGTGAAGACTTTTTTACAAATCGCAGACACCCATCATCTGAAGACAAGTAATTATCTGCATTTCGTAACAAGTTCTGATGCGAGAGGACAATTACCTCCCGGAAGCCGTTATCATCAGATTAACTCGCCGACACCTGACGATGTTCGACTAGCGATGCAAGGAGAGCCGAGTGTCAAAGACTGAAGAAAAATCACCTGGCCTTACTGAGGAAGCCGTCACCGACGAACGGATTGAGTCTGTTGACACAGATACCGGGCCTGGAGCGCACCTGGTAGCTACGCGATCTAATATTTGGATTTCAGTTGTATTGAGTTGTGTTGCGGTTTTTAGTGTTGGTCTTGCAGCTTGGTTTGGTTGGCAAGAGCTCCAGTCGTTCACGCGATACATGCGGTCAATAGAGTCGTCTGTCCAGGGTTTGACCGCAAAGATCGCTCAACTTGAAAATCTAAAAGTAACGACGAAGGAGCTTGATAACCAAATTCAAAGATTGGAGTCTGAGGTTGAGCGCACCGAAACTCGCAATCAGTCAGTGATCGATCGCGTCGAGATGGTCGCTGAACAACTTGCAAAAGCGCAGGTCGATACGCGAAGTAGTTATGTGTTGGCGGAAGCTGAATATCTTCTCAAGCTCGCTGACCAACGACTCTTGATTGAGAGGAATCCGGAGACCGCTGTGACCTTAATGCGCACCGCACAGGCACTCTTAGGCCAATTACAAGACGGCCGTTTAATGTCAGTGAGAGAGCGATTAGCTCAAGATTTACAGTCATTATCCACTGTTCAACCGATTGATATCTTGGGTATACAGGCGGAGTTACTCGCCTTAGATCCTGTTTTGGACGAACTACAACTGCCTGTCCGTCGCTTGGCTCCTGATACAGACTCACAAGCAAATCTTGACTTACAGGAATGGATCGGTGGTTTATCTGAATTTATCCGAATTCGTGAAGTGAATGCACCGATAACACCGCTGGTTTCCGCATCTGATGCGGGACGAGCACGCGAAGTTCTTCGTTTGAGTCTAGAGCAGATCAAGGTGGCATTGATTCGTGAAGACCAAGCCCTTTTTAACGCGGGTCTTGCTCAGGCAAAACGGTTATCGATGCACTTTTTCGATGTTACACGCGGAGCTGGACTGAAAGTGATAACAGCCCTCAGTTCACTCGAGGGTATACAAATCAAACGCGAAATTCCCGACGCGGCTCAGGGCCTTCGCGCACTGAAAGCCTACCGTGATGCACTGACTCAGGAACGGGTTTCTGGTGCAGAGGCGGAGCAGTGAGCCGCCTTCTCAGAATATCGATCTGGGTCGTGATTCTCGGTGGTTTACTTGCCTTTGGCTTGTATCTTGGTGACCGAGTGAAGTCCGATCCGGGCTACGTTTTGTTTGCCTACGGTGGCTACACTGCAGAAATGTCGCTGTGGGCATTTATTATTCTTTTTATTGTCGTCACTGTTGTCCTCTGGATTGTATTTGGCTTGGGTGGTGCTCTGGGCCGTCTTCCTCTAAATATATTCAGAGCATGGGATCGGATGCGCCACCGAAAGGCTGATTTTCGTCTTGTCGAGGGCGCATTGTGGTTGCGTCGTGATGAGCCCGCGCGCGCGCTTTCGGTTTTAAAAAAAAATGCGAGTTCTGAATCTTTGCCGGCACTGCACTGGTTGTTAGCGTCTGAAGCTGCGAGACGAGTCGAACAACTGGATGAGTCAGAGCGTTATTTGGAATCCGCAGAGCGTTTGATGGCGAGTATCCCAAAACCTATCGAACACGATCAGATGCCACGTGATTTTAAGCCACTAATGAAGGCGTTGAAGAAAGAATGGCGCGAAGACTGGGCGCTTGCGCTCGAAACGATTGGTGACGAGGATGCCCTGTCAAGGCTGGCGACACTCAATTCGTTAGCTAAGGTAAATACTGATTCGGTTGCATTGGAGATAGTAAAAGCACGGCTGGCGATGGCCGCTGGTCTCGGTGCTGAGGCAAAACACTATGTCGAACGCGCAAGCACCTTAGATGCCGACAACCCATTGGTTCACTTGTTGCGCCTTGAGATTGAGACGGGAAGAACTGAGGCGCTTGAGAAACTCAGGCGCCGTCTGATTGAAGACACTTTCTAGCGCTTCTTCATCGATTGGAAGAATTCTTCGTTCGTGGTTGTTGTCTTCATGCGGTCGACCAAGAATTCGATCGCTTGGAGATCTTCCATTGAGTCCAGAAGTTTTCTGAGAATCCACATCCGCTGGAGCTCTTCCTCCGTAGTGAGGAGGTCTTCGCGTCGCGTCCCCGACTTACGGATATTAATGGCTGGGAAGATACGCTTTTCAGCCGCTCGTCTTTCCAGGTTCAACTCTGAGTTACCAGTTCCCTTGAACTCTTCGAAAATGACCTCGTCCATTTTCGATCCGGTATCAACCAATGCGGTAGCGATGATCGACAGGCTACCGCCTTCCTCGATGTTTCGAGCGGCACCAAAGAAGCGTTTTGGACGTTCGAGTGCGTGCGCATCGACACCACCGGTCAGTACTTTCCCTGATGAAGGCTGGACTGTGTTGTAAGCTCGGGCAAGACGCGTGATCGAGTCAAGCAAGATAATTACATCTCGCTTGTGCTCTGTCAGGCGCTTGGCTTTCTCAATGACCATCTCAGCGACTTGAACATGTCGGGCCGGTGGTTCATCGAAGGTTGACGCTACAACCTCACCACGCACAGTGCGCTGCATTTCGGTGACCTCTTCCGGCCGTTCGTCTATCAGGAGTACAATCAGGTAGCATTCCGGATTATTACGCACGATGCTATTGGCAATGTTTTGTAGCATCAGGGTTTTACCTGCCTTAGGAGGCGAAACGATCAATGCACGCTGACCCTTACCAATTGGGCAAACTAAGTCGATGATTCGCGCAGTTAAATCTTCCGTTGACCCATTACCTTGTTCCATCGTCAGACGTTTTTGTGGGAACAGAGGCGTGAGATTCTCGAACAAAATCTTGTTTTTCGCATTTTCCGGCTTGTCGAAGTTGATCTCATCAACTTTCAAAAGCGCAAAGTAACGTTCACTGTCCTTTGGCGGGCGGATCTTACCTGCGATGGAATCACCTTTCCGAAGATTGAAGCGTCGAATCTGGCTGGGAGACACGTAAATATCGTCAGGACCCGCGAGGTAACTCGAGTCGGCAGATCGGAGGAACCCGAACCCATCTGATAAAATTTCTAAGACACCATCACCGTAGATGTCTTCCCCGCTCTTCGCATGGGCTTTCAAGATTGAAAAGATGACGTCTTGTTTGCGGGATCGTGCGAGGTTTTCGAGGCTCATGCTCTCCGCAATCTCAAGGAGTTGCGGCATTGATTTTTTCTTAAGTTCTGTGAGGTTCATGTGTTCTCTGGATCGCCCGGGCGCAGACCACAGGCGGTATTTGGGTTGGTAAATCTGTGCTTTCTGAAACAAATAAGGGGGTTGTGGATTCCATCCACTGTTGAAGCTTAGGCACTTTCGGTGGGTTCGTCCAGCATTTTAAATATTTGAATCAAGAAATGCTGCGAGTTGGCTTTTAGACAGTGAACCAACTTTCGTTGCTTCAGGTTCACCGTTTTTGAACAAGATTAGCGTCGGTATCCCGCGGATATTAAATTTTTCAGTCGCTTCGCGGTGATCGTCAACATTTAACTTTGCGATAGTTAAGCGATCTGCGTATTCGGTGGCAAGCTCTTCTAAAACGGGGGCGATCGCCTTGCATGGCCCACACCACTCGGCCCAGAAGTCTACTAGTACAGGCGTTTGTGCATCTTTGACAATGGAATCAAAGTTGTCGTTTGTGAGAGTCGTAATTTGGTCGCTCATTGTGTCCCCGTCGTGTTTCTTGTTAGGCGGTGAGGTATTCAGCCGCATCGATAGCAGAATATGTGAGTATACAGTCTGCACCGGCACGCACCATTGATTCCAGACTTTCCATCATGACGGCCCTTCCGTCAATCCATCCGTTCTGATGTGCTGCCTGAATCATCGCGTATTCGCCGCTGACTTGATACACAGCAACGGGAACTTTAAAGGTTGTTTTAATGCGCTGGACTATATCGAGATAGGGAAGCCCTGGTTTGATCATTACAATATCCGCGCCCTCGTGGAGATCTTCAGTAACTTCATGCAGTGCTTCATCACTGTTGCACGGATCCATTTGGTAGGACCGCTTATCTTTTTTACCCAAATTTGTGCTTGAACCAACGGCATCACGGAATGGACCATAGAATGAACTCGCGTATTTTGCAGAGTAGGCGAGGATACGGGTATGGATATGATCTTTATCTTCCAGTGCGTTACGAACGAGACCGATACGCCCGTCCATCATATCACTCGGCGCCACGATGTCGGCGCCCGCTTCTGCGTGAGATAGCGCTTGTTGGACTAACACCTCACAGGTCTCATCGTTTAACACATATCCTGAGGCATCGATTAGCCCGTCCTGTCCGTGGGTTGTGTATGGGTCAAGTGCGACGTCTGTGATAATGCCTAGGTCTGGTAGTTCGGATTTTAGTGCGCGAACTGCACGTTGGACCAATCCATCAGGGTTATAAGCTTCACGCCCATCCTTTGACTTGTTGTCACGAATAACTGGAAATAATGCAACTGCTGGAATACCCAGTGTATGCGCACGTTCGGCTTGCTTGAGCATTAAGTCGATTGATAACCGCTCGACACCAGGCATCGAGCTTACAGATTCACGTTCGTTGTGCCCTTCGAGAACGAACATTGGATAGATCAAGTGCGAAGTGTTCATTGTATTTTCTCGCACTAACGCTCTAGAAAAAGCATCACGTCGATTACGACGCAGTCTTCGAGTTGGATAGCCGACAGGAACAATTTCCGTCATCGTGGACCTCTTAGGATGAAATCTATTTCGCGATATACAGGGTATCTGAATTACTATTGGGTTTCGCGTGTTTCAGAACAGTGGATACCGGAAAATTGAGTGTAGTCTTCGTGAAACGAATCAGATGGTTTATCGGTGTAGCGAGCTTCGCTCTAATCATTTGGTTCGTCAGAGATTTGCTACAGCCGACTCATTTGATCGCACGTTATTCGGAATTTAAGCTAATCATTCAAAACCAATATCTGTGGTCTGCCGTGATCTTCTCTTTTATATATCTGGCAGTAGTCAGCTTGTCGTTGCCTGTGGCATCGCTATTAACACTGATGGGGGCCGCACTATTTGGTTGGATTTCGCTACCCATTATTGTCTTAGCGGCTACAGCGGGTGCGTTCGTTGTATTTCTTCTGGCTTCAACCATTGCCCGTGAGTTCTTTTCACAGCGCGCCGCCGGTACGGTTGATTCAGTCCAAACAGCGTTTCATCGAAGCCCAATACGATGGCTGTTGACGATGCGATTAATTCCCTTTTTTCCATTTTGGTTAGTGAATATCGTCCCGGCATTACTACAAATGAGAATGCGCGATTATGTGCTTGCGACAGCAGTCGGCATCATCCCAGGAACTGCGGTTTATGTGAGTGTAGGACGCGGGCTAGATACAATTTTGGATCAAGGCTTAGAGCCCCAATGGAGTTTAATTGAGCATCCAAAGGTATGGTTACCATTGGTTTTACTCGGTGCTTTTTCTGGGGTGTCTGCGTTAATTTCAAATCGTTATAGGGATGAGGTGCATTCATGATTTTTCGATTCATTCTGGCAATCAGCTTGTTTTTGGGTGCTCAGCTCGTCCAAGCGGCTGAGTGGCAGGCGATAGAGGCCGATGCCAAAGGCCAGACTGTTTATTTTTATGCATGGGGTGGTTCGTCAACGATCAATAGATATATCGAGCGTTGGGCGAAAATCGCTCAAGAGCAATATGATATTACTGTCGAGCATGTCAAAGTCAACGATATTTCCATCGCGATTCAGGGCATACAGACGGCTAAACGTGTCGGTCGATCGGATCAGGGCTCAGTTGATGTCATGTGGATTAATGGAGAGAACTTTGCCCGTATGAAGCGTGATGGGCTGCTGGGCGCTCCATTCGTTGTTGATCTTCCGTCATCGAGTGCGATCAATTTGGCTGAGCCGACCATCGCCGCTGATTTTTCGGTCCCGACCGACGGATTGGAAGCTCCCTGGGGTCGTGCTCAGTTGGTTTTTATCTACGATCAGGAACGACTTGCTGAACCACCGAAGTCAATGGCTGATCTGCTCGACTATGCGAAAAATAATATGGGGCGCGTGACCTACCCCGAGCCACCCAATTTTCATGGAACGACATTCCTAAAGCAGGTCCTTTGGGAAACAACGCAACACCCTGATTGGCTGAAAGAGCCCTACTCAGAAGAGCGATTTAAGCCAGTTACTTCGCTGATGTGGGCATACCTTGATAGATTGCACCCACATTTATGGCGTGACGGGAAAGAGTTCCCTAATTCAGCAGAAGTCATGATGGATTTGTTTTCTGATGGCATCTTGGAACTCGCACTGAGCTTTAATCCAAATGATGCATCTCAGCGGATTTCGGATGGTCGTTTTGCGCCTTCCGTGCGTACCTATGTCCATGAGATCGGTACGGTTGGGAACACACATTTTCTGGCGATCCCTTTTAATGCGCAATCCCGTGCTGGCGCGCTCGTTTGGATCAACCTTCTTTTAAGCCCCAAAGCGCAGGCCGAGAAAGCAAATCCACTTATTTGGGGCGATCCGACAGTGATCGATGTGTCTCGATTGAGCTCTGCGGATAGAACGCTTTTTCGTACTCTTGAATTAGGCCCAGCAACGTTAACAGCGCAGGATCGCGGTATTCCATTATCAGAGCCGCATGCGAGTTGGGTCGAGCCCCTAGAGCGTGCCTGGAAGAAGCGCTATTTTGGGAAGGCTCAGTGAATTGGATTGAGCGATTTTTCGTTCTCATTCTGATTCTTCCCGTACTTGGCTTGTTGGATGATGCTTTTGGTCGGTATTCGGGTATTCCTTGGACGCAAGGTTGGGACCGATTATCGGGTGAGCCGGCCCTTGTTCATTCCTTGACACTTTCCCTTTGGGTTGCGGTCATTTCGCTTGTAATTTCATTATTCATTGCGCGTGCCGTTTCTGCTAAAGCTTTCAGGATGAATGATTCACTGTTGTGGCGGAGTTTCTTACTTGCCATGCCGCATAGCGCACTTGCCATTGGTTTAGTGCTCGCGTTTTCCGCTGGTGGTGTTGTTTGGCGGTGGATTTCGGTTTTTTTTGAGTTTCCCATCGAACAGCAATATTTCTTCCCCAGAGACCCATGGGGGCTAGGAGTAATCCTATCTCTAGTGATCAAAGAAAGCGCATTTTTAACCGCTATCGCAATACCGATAACCAAACGTCTTCCACTCCAGTCCTATCGGGTTATTGCCAGGCAAGCAGGTATGACTGATACGGCATGCCATCATCAGCTCGTCTGGCCACAGGCCCTGCAATTAATGGGGCCTGCAATTTTTGTGGTGTTTGTTTTTGGGTTGACCAACCTCGAGGTCAGTTTGATTTTGGGGCCGGACCAGCCACAGCTGATTGGGGCTCGATTGTTGCAATTACTGACCGATCCGGATGCCACTAATCGACAGGCGGGCGCGTTAGGGTTACTCATTATGTTGGTCGGACTCGGGGTAGCTTGGGTACTGTTTGGGCTACTACTTCGCTCACGCGCAATAAATCGGCTGCCGCTCGTTTGGTCGTTTAATCGTTTGGCAACTTTGTTGCGATACACTCTCGTTATAACAACTTGCCTGTCGATTCTGAGCCTACTGATCTGGTCGATGACCCTTCGGTGGAGCGTTTTTGAACCCTTGCCGCATGTTTCATTGGCGGTTCTGAAAAATCTGAACACGTTAGCGTCCCCATTTGGGATGTCATTATTGATTGGCCTGATCACTGGCATTATCTCCGTCTTTTTAGCGGTCGGTATTCTTGAGTATTTGGTGGCAAGAGGGCAAAAGCGATTGCACTGGGTCTGGTGGGCATTTCTTTGGTTACCTGGACTTCCAATGGCGTCGGGTCTGCTTGCTTGGGTTTATTTTCTTGGAGTAAGCCCCGGTCTTTTGCCGGTCATCTTGGGTCATACATTAATTGCATTGCCATACGTCATGATTGTGATAAGCGAAAGCTGGTTCGAACGCGATCCACGTCATGAAATGCTTTTGAAACAATCGGGCCTGCCTATCGCCCGACGGATATTTTTGGTTTGGATACCACGAAACAGCCGATTATTGATGCTGGCTATGGCGCTCGCATTTGCTGTGAGTTGCGCCCTCTATACCCAGACAATATTGCTCGGTGGTGGTCGGATTGAAACTCTGGTCACCGAACTGATGGTCACCTTAGGTGGGGAGCGAAGGTCCGCCGCTCTGACAGGGCTCGTTAATTTGCTATTGCCTCTGATCGCGTTTGTGCTTGCGATGTGTTTTAACCGAGCTGCGTGGCGACATCGTGCTGGCATGCAAGGAGAGGGCTATGCTGATTTTCGATGAAGTTTTTGTGACGCGAGCTGGTCGTAGACTCTTTCGACCGATCTCGTTTGCACTCCAGCCCGGAGAGATCATGACGCTTCAAGGCGAGTCCGGTCTGGGCAAGTCGACCCTGTTGCATGCGCTGATTGATCAGGAGCCACGAGTTGAATTCAAGGGTCAAATTACACTCGATGGCAAGCGCATGGATGCTGAGACTCGGCTCAGTGCCGAGTCACAAACCGTGTTTCAAGAGCCATTACTCTTTCCTCATTTATCCATCGGTGCAAATATCGAATTATCCATGCATCGGTGTAGAGGAACAGCTCACCGGGTCCGTGTGGATCAATTGTTGAAAGACCTGGGTTTGGGCGGGATGGCCACACAGGATCCGTTTCAATTATCTCGTGGCCAAATGATGCGAGTGGCTGTCGCCCGTGCTTTGGCGCCTCGTGCCCGTGTACTCTTGCTCGACGAGCCATTGAGCGCACTTGACACAGAAACCCGTGAACAGGTGAGACAGGTGATCTTTGAGCAAGTGCGACACGATGAGGCCTATGGAATCTTGGTAACACATCACTCAGAAGACCGTCCACTAGGGGGGGATGTCGTTTGCTTGACGCGTTGATCGTTAAACAGTTAAAGACCCCTTTGCGTTCTGCAGCTCGACCGCTCGATCTTGTGGGGTTTACGGCGACCCAACTGACTTTGGTTGGTGCTGTTCTTGGAATCTTGGCAGCGATAGCGATCATATTCGATGCGCTGATCATTGCCGCGGTTTTATTCGGCTCCAACCGCTTGTTCGATGGTTTAGATGGGGCTTTGGCTCGCCTTCAAGGTCCAACTGAACGGGGCGCTTTTCTTGATATTACCTGTGATTTTCTGGTTTATAGTGCGATTCCTTTGGCCTTTGCGATACGTGATCCGAGCGTCGCTTTGGCCGCTGCATTTCTACTTTTCAGTTTTGTTGGAACAGGCTCTAGTTTTCTTGCATTCTCCATTTTCGCTGCACGTCACCGCTTGGAGAACCAGGCTTTGAAAGAGAAGTCTATTTACTATCTACAAGGTTTAGCCGAAGGCTTTGAAACCACAGCAGTTTTATTGTTGATGTGTCTCGTTCCAGCCTGGTTTGAATGGCTTGCATGGGCATTTGGAACGTTATGTTTAGTTACAACGGGCTCTCGTATTATCGCAGGAAATCGTGTCTTACGTGGCATTCCAACCCCAGAGCCTGATAGGCTTTCATGATCTAATTAAGGAGTATCTATGAAATCATTGTTTCGCGGCGCTGTGATTGCGTCTTTGCTTGCGACTCCGGCGCTTGCGAATAAACCCTCAACAGATTTAGAAAAACTAAGCTACAGCCTAGGGATTATTCTTGGCGAGCGTATTCAGAACGATTTTGGCGAGCTAGATCCTAGATTTCTACTAGAAGGGTTGAAGGATTCGAGAGATCCAGAGAGCTGGAAGCTTGACCGTCCAGCGATCAATAAAGCAGTCCAAGATGCTCAGACTGAGGTCCGTGCTGAACAACAAAAACAGGTAGAAGCGATGGCTGAAGCAAATCTTAAATCAGGTGAGGCCTTTTTGGCTGACAATGCAAAGAAGGATGGTGTGACTGTGACCGCATCAGGGCTTCAGTACAAAGTCTTGGCCGAGGGTTCAGGAGCCTCCCCCAAGGCAACGGATTCCGTGAAAGTACACTATGAAGGTCGACTTATTTCAGGAGACATATTTGATAGTTCGATAGCGCGTGGTGAGCCGGTTAGCTTCCCTCTGAACGGTGTGATTCCTGGCTGGTCCGAAGGCGTTCAGTTGATGAAAGTTGGGTCAAAATTCCAGTTTACGATTCCATCAGCACTTGCGTATGGCCCTGCCGGTACAGGACCCATTCCACCGAACTCAGTACTTGTCTTTGACGTTGAATTGTTGGAGATCAATCCAGCACAGTAGTTAAGGTTGGTTGATGTAGGCGTCGACGAAGGAATCAAAAGAGCCTTCGTTTGATGCTGCAATTTCCGCTTCGGCGGCAAGACTGTCTCGAGCTTCCCGCTGCATCGTCGCCAGTTTATCTGCTGTAGGAGTAACTGTTTTCCAGCTCTCGTAATGCTGGTTTGCTTGAGTCAAGCCCAGCTCTATGTGTCCGTCTTTCAAAACAGCTTGTTCGATTTCATCCGAGAGTAAAGGGCAGGTTCCATCAAGTCGTAAACGTGCATCGTGTAACGCATTTCCGAAACTTTCGGTCTGGAATGCTGTATTGAGTGCCGCCGCCAACGGATCTAGTGATCCCAAGAACTCAAGACCGGCTTGCTTGAAGGTCGACCGGTCATCAAATCGTTGGTCGGGCCTGCGACCAGCCCAGCTGGCTCGTGCATTGATGCCATCGATAGCGATACACTCCTCAGGAGAATTCAGCGGGCTATCCGCCAGGGCTGACGCGGTCATCAGTAAAGTAATCAAAGACGCCTCATGCTCTGAGATGCCGTTGCGTGCAAACGGATTTAAATCGATTGCGCGTACCTCTAGGTATTCGACTCCGCGGTTAATCAGTGCACGAACGGGTCGTTCCCCTTGTTGTTGAATGCGTTTCGGTCGAATGCTCGAGTAGTACTCATTTTCTATTTGCAAAACAGCGGTATTGAGCTGCTTAAACCCTCGATCATCTCGTAGCCCTAAGCCCTCATAGGTCGGCCAAGGGTGATGCACAGCCTTTGACAACGTGTCGCAGTAGGTATTCAGCTGATTGAAATCGATATTGATTGATTCTTGTGCAGCTGATTGATATCCAAGGTCGCTCATACGAAGGCTAGTCGCGCCTTCTGCGAGGTGTGTTCTACCGGAGACCTTAAACCGATCCGTGGCGATCAGACGAAAACTCTCGTCAACCGACGGACTTGAGCCGGTCAGGAGCATGATCAGCCATTGAATCCGACGGAAATTACGAATAGTTTGAAAGTACCCAGCATCACGGATCGAACGACTATCTACACCATCACGATGGCCATCAAGGGCGGCCTTCCAGCACCAGAACTCGTCACTATATGAGAGATTAAAGTGCACCCCAGCTATGGTTTGCATTTGTCGACCGTAACGGAATCCAAGTCCACGACGATACACAGTCTTTAACCTGCCGATGTGTGATTCACCATAGTAGGCCAGAGGGATGTGGGAGTCTGATTCTGGCAGAAGACACGGCATTGATAATGGCCAGATACGTTCGTTTCCGAGTACAGAGCTTGCGAAGGCGTGAAGTTCTTCGAGTTCTTGGATGGCGGCTCGTGGGGATCCATGCGTACCGGTCACAAACTCAAGCAAAGCCTCGGAATAATCCGTGGTGATATGAGGATGCGTTAGCGCAGAGCCCAGGGCCTCGGGGTGGGGTGTCTGGGCAAGTTTCCCCGTATTTCGGTTGATGCGAAGGCCTTCTTTTTCGAGACCAAACCGCATCCCAGTTAAGTGTTGGCTCAGAAAAGCCAACTCGGATTCCTGGAAAAAATGTGGAGAGATGGTTGGTAGTTTTAGTTGCACTCAATTTCCAAGGCTTTAAGCCATCGCTCCGGGTCGTTAGTCCGCTGCAGTTCGGTCGTGATTATTTGGATCAATTGTGACTCTTTCGTTATGTAATCGCTTAAATCTGGCCAGCGATCTCTCGGGTGCCATGGTCCGGCGGTTTCTGGCTGACCAGTCGGAACTGATAGACCAAGGGATCCAAACGGCTCCCAATCGGTGCAGTGATACATCTCAGTAACTACCGCATTTTCTTCTGATGCTGAAAGTGGATCGCCTTTTCCTGCCTGTCCACCATGCCAGCCGGCGTTAACGAGAAAGCACCGTGTTTCGTGTGCCTCGAGTAAGTCTTCTAAAATAAATACGTAATCATCGAGATTTCGGGGTAAGAGTGTATCCATAAATCCTGGCGTAAATCGAATATCGATTTTTGCCTGGCGTTCCTCGAGGGGACCGAGGTGATTGCTGTACCCTAAGATAAACCATGCTAGACATTGCTCTCGGGTGATTTTAGCCAGAGGGGGTAGTACTCCTAGAGGGTCTGTAGCTAATACGGCTAACTGGTTCGGCCCGCGTGTGGAGGATTCTTGGGTCGCATTAAGACGTGTGAGAGGAATAATCAAGTGGCTCAGTGTTCGAATCTCTGATTCAGTGTCTGTAGGTTCGACGAGTGGTTCACGATCGCTCCCGAGCGCTAGGTTTTCAGCAATTGTGCCGAAACGTAATGCTTCATCAAGGTCGATCGGAAGATTCCGATCGAGATGAAGTCGGCAGCCATCGGCAAGCCGATGCAACCCTTGATTGGACCAAGAAAGCCCTCGGTCACCAATTAATTGACCACAACGTAAAGCCCAGGTTGTCTTCTGAGTACCTGCTGGACCCAGGAATAATGTAATTTCGTCGTCGCATTGAGAGGCGGCGCCGTGCAAGGGTAGCGCTTTTTTTTCAGGAAGGAGTAAACCCAACAGCGTTAGAAGCGTGCGACGCATCTCTCCGGCCGTAAGATCTCCGCCCATTAAGATCCTACGTTTACCAACGTGAATTAAAACTACACCTCCGCCATCACTTAAGATTTCCGCGTAACCGAAGCTGGCGATCGGTGCCCAAATTAATTTCCACTCTGGTTTTTCGCGTGGATTAAACTCATCCGGGATGTGGCACAAGTGGTGACAGCTAATGGAGTGCCATGCGCTTACGGTTGTGATTTCAAGTGGTACGGCGATGTCTGTATCGACGCCCATGTGGGCATGAACTCTGTAACGATCTCGCTCTGCGACATCATCTTTGACACGTTCCCAGATCGAATTGAAAACGCCACTATCAAGCAGATGGAACTGGGCATTTGCGCGGATCACATCGCTGACGGAGGGCTCATTGACGATAAACCGCTGGACTAGGGTGTTGCGCTGGGTTGGCACAGCCAAGGCACCTTTTGCGGATAACTGACCCTCGCCTAAAGCGAGCGCGTGTTCAACTAGTTCGGCCAAGGTAAGATCGTCGTAACGACTTGACCTATCGGTTTTCATTGTAACGTGTCAGACCTCGGTGGCTGATCAGAGAGTAGCCATTCTAAGTCAGCCTGATCGTATTGGTATACCCGCCCGCAAAAATGGCAATCAACAGAGAGAGAAGGTTGCTCCGCGAACATTTGTCTTACTTCTTTTTCACCAAGTGCCTTGAGAGCTCGAGAAGATCGTTCCTTTGAGCAAGAGCAGCCGAATTCAATATTCCAGGGATCGAGACCTCTAGGATTAAGCTCGTGAAATAATTTGTAGATCAGAAGCGGGCCTGCCTCTGATGCGAGCTCGTGGTCGGCAATCGTTTCTGCAAGTATTGAAAGTGTTTCCCAGTTTGAGCGCTCTCGCTGGGGTTTTCCGCCTTCCTCTGGGATTCGTTGGATCAGGAGTCCTCCGACGGTTGTTTGGTCGCTCGCAAGCCACAGTGCAGTGTCCAGCTGCTCAGAGTTCTCAAAATAGTGATTGATACATCCTGAAATTGATCCCGATTCTAGAGGTACAATACCTTGGTAACGCTCGCCCTGTCTTGGATCGACTGTTACTGCCAGATAGCCCGTTCCCACCAAGTTTTCGAAGGTATGCGCATCACCTAAGTCACTCCACTGAGCCGTAGACCGAACACGGCCCTCAGACGAGCACTCAGCAACCATCATTGTTATTGGGCCGGAGCCCTTGACCTGGAGAATCATCTCACCATCAAATTTGAGCATGTGAGACAAAATACAAGCAGCCGCAACGAGCTCTTCGCATAGTGTTTTGACAGCAGAGGGCATATTTTGATGATTAAGCACGTCGTTCTTTGTTTTGCCAAGCCGCACAGTAATGAGCCGAGCATCTGGCGCATCATCGCAAAGATAGCGACGGACCGCGTCTTGGTCGGCTGTAAGTTCAGTCATTAAAAATTCCTTTTAACTTTGTCATTTGACGGCGTTCTCGTTTATTTGGACGATGATCTGCTGGCTGGAACCCTTCGCGGGAAAAGCGATTTAAGTCCCGCTCTGTTTCACGCTTTTTAATCGACTCCGCAGTTTCTTCGTAGAGAAGTTGTGCTTCCGATGCAGGCCGTCGATCCTCTCGAACATTTCGAACGATGACTACCATATCCATTTGTCCTCGTGAAATCTCAATCTCTAGTCCAGGCGTTATTATCTTCGATGGTTTTGCTTTGACCCCATCGATGTGGATTTTGCCCCCATCAACTGCATCGCGAGCGAGCCCCCTGGTTTTGAAAAAACGGGCCGCCCAAAGCCATTTATCAAGCCGTACCCCACTCATAAGTGTCCCAGCGCCTGTAACCTAGGTAACAGTAAATCAAAGTCGTCTATCCCTTGCCTCCATGTGGTCCGTGGTGGTTCAGATAAATTAGGATGCCTGATCTCGATAATTTCTCTCACGCCAGCGCGATCGGCTGCCTCGAGTACCTTAGAAGAGTCGTCCATAAACACCGCACGATATGGATCTATTGAATAATCCTCGAATAGCGCCGTCCAAAAACCAGGATCTTCTTTTGCGACACCGTATTGGTGACTTGACACAATGCCATCGACCATCTCGCTCAGTGGAACAACATCCAGCTTCAATTGAATCACGTCGGGATGCGCGTTGGTGGCAATCAAGGTTCTTAGTGGCAGGGGCTGAAGTGCTTCTAGAAACTGTTTTGCATAAGGTCTAAAACGGATCAGATGCGCGAGCTGTTTCTTCGCCCCAATGAGGTCGATACCAAAAAATTCTGCCCAGTAGTCCGTGCAATACCAAACGAGGGTCCCCTCATGCTTTTTTAGTTCTTCGCGAAACCGGTCCCGTATATCGATTTCTGAGTCCCCAGTAATACCTGCGACAATTGAGTGCAGATTTTTTAACCAAAACGTTGCATCGTAATGCAGGTCAAGTAGCGTTCCGTCCATATCAAGCAAGACGTCATCGATTGATTGCCAGTCAATATTAAAGGGCATACGACGCCTCTTTTGGCAAATTAAATAAGCGAAACACAGCGCGGTAGATTCGGGCGATATCATCCAGTCCGGCATAGCGTCCGCTGGGACCACCATGCCCCGCATTTAACTCGGTATACAAGAGAAAGGGCCCGCCTTCCGAAATCGCTTGAAGCCGGTGAATCCATCGTGCAGGTTCCCAGTAGGTGACACGCGGATCAGTAAGGCCAGCGGTTGCCAAGATACAAGGATAGGATCGTTTCTCTACCATCAGTGTAGGCGAGAAATGACCCAGACGACGTCTGGCATCTTTAGACTCGATAGGGTTACCCCATTCTGGCCATTCAGGCGGGGTCAGCGGTAAGTCAGCATCGAGCATTGTCTCGAGGACATCTACGAAGGGGACATCTGCAATGACGCCTCTGAATAGCTCAGGTCGGCGCATCACCGCTGTACCTACCAATAAACCACCGGCACTTCCTCCGTGCAGAATAATGTTGCCGGCTGATGTCCAGCTCTGTCGGATCAGTGTCTCTGCAGCGCCGATGAGATCATCAAAGGATTTATCTTTATCGGCCATACGGCCGAGCCGATACCAATTATAGCCATTCTCCATGCCGCCACGAACGTGCGCTGTGACGTGAATCACCCCACGTGTCAGAAGTGTCCTTCGGCTCGCACTGAAGCCCGGTGTCAAACTCATACCATAGGCACCATAGCCCGTCAGAAGCACAGGACTTTCAGGGTGTGGCGTGACATCTTTGTGATGGACGATCGTGAGTGGAACTTTTTGTCCATCTCCCGAGACTCCATATGCTCGACGGACAACGTAGTTGGATTCAGTATGGCCATTTGGTGGCGAGGACACTTTAAGCCGTCTCGAGTTCCCGGTTGCGAGATCAATTTCGCGCACTTCAGGCGGTATGGCTGGAGTTGAGACACGCATCCGAATCGTATCGCGGTTAAAGCCAGGCAACGGATCTAGATGTGTGTCGTGGATTGATGTTGACAGGATGAGTTCTCGTCTAACTTTGAACTGGTTCGGATTTGGCTCAACAATGAGATAACGCCCACAGCCCTCTTCTGAGTACTCAATGATCCAGTGCTTTGCCAGCACCTCATAATCGCTGAATAGAGCGTTCTTCTTAGGTACCCAGAGAGTCTCCCAATGCTCTGGATTACTACGAATCTTTGCTTTTGGTAGGGGTGCTCTGAACAGCGCAAAATCCTCATGCCCATGATTGCCTCGGATGATCAGGTACGGGTCGACATGCTCAAGTTCGTATTCAAGGCCCTCGATCCAATCTGTGACAGCGATTGGCGATTGGTTTTCGAGGTCTGCTGGTAACAAAAAGCTTTGGTTTGTTTGATGGTCGTGAATGTCTATCGTAATCCAGGCAGCAGAGCTTGTTTTGCCAAGGCCGATAAAGCGACCGGGATGCTCCAATTGATAGATCAGCTGGTCATCTGCCTGTTTTGTCCCGACTATATGGCACCAGACCGTGTTCGGGCGCTGATTTTCGTCGAGACGCGTATAGACAAGCTTACGACTGTCGGCGCTCCATTCAAAATCACCACGACAATCAGTCAGAGGGGTTTCGATTGGTTCGCGGGAGCCTGCTCGGAAGATAGTCAGGGCATAGCGTTCAGAACCCTGTCGATCTTCGGTGACGGCGAATAGTTCATGATCTGGGGAATGATAAGCCGCACCGATGTTGTAGTAGGGGTGATTGGCTGCTCGCTCATCGCCGCAGAGCAAAATTTCGTGATCACTTTGATTTTTTCGGCGTAAAAAGTCTGGATGCTCTGCATCTTCGACGAAACGTTGCCAGTAGGTATATTTTCCATCTTCGACTGGCACTGAATCATCGCGATCGCGAATTGTGGATTTTAGTTCGTCGATGATCCACTGACGTGAGTCTTGACCGCCAAGCCATGATTCAGTGGTCTGATTTTGGGATTCGAGGAAGTCTCGGATTTCGCTGGGGAGTGACCCCGGATCCTCGAGAACTTCTCGCCAATTGTCGGCTTTCAGCCACACATTTTCTGTCGTTGGGGTTTGCATGTCCTTAGTGTACGCTAGCCGCTTGCTGATGTGAGGTCTTATGGCAGTCGCTGACTGGATTCGTGTTGCGATCCTTTCTCTTGTGTGGGGTGGATCGTTTTTCTTTATGGAGATCATGCTTCAGGCGATGCCTCCGTTAACGAGCGTTCTGGGCCGTTTAATTGTCGGCCTCGCTGGGTTGGTTTGTTTATTAAAAATCCTCGGGTATCCGTTAAAGCCACTCATTCAGCAGTGGCGGCCGTTTGCGCTCATTGGCCTGATCAATAACGCAATCCCTTTCAGTTTAATTAGCTTCGGTCAGACTGAAATCACAGGATCCTTGGCATCGATTATCAATGCATTAACCCCAATAATGACCGCACTGGTGGCACATCAATTAACAATCGATGAGCGTCTATCGTTGAACAAAGTCATAGGGATTGGCCTCGGATTTTTTGGCGTCTTAGTTCTGTTCGGACCCGCGGCCATTGATGGTGGAGCATCGGTACTAGGGATGACTGCCGGCTTTAGCGCAACGGTTTGTTATGCATTTGGCTCGGTATATTCAAAACGGTTGAGGGATAACCCGCCTATGCTCAACGCGACGGGCCAGGTACTTTATGGGTCTCTATGGATGCTCCCAATAGTCGTGCTCATAGATCGGCCTTGGGATCTTTCAGTGCCGGGGTTGGATCCTTGGTTAGCAATGATAGGCATTGGTCTATTATCAACAACACTCGCATTTTTTATCTACTTCCGTGTTCTGCAGTCAGCTGGGGCTAGTAATGTCGTCTTGGTCACTTTTTTGGTTCCTCTCAGTGCGTCAGGACTCGGTATTGCCTTCCTCGACGAGCAACTTGCGTTACAGCACATCATTGCTTATCTGTTGATCGTTTCCGGACTTACGGTTATCGATGGGAGAATAGTTGCAAAAGTAACCAAGTTAAGACTAAAGTCGCACCCGTAAAGTGAGTAATCGTTAAACGGAGTTTCGATGAAAAAAGCACTTCTAACCTTTATGTGTCTGATGGCATCTTCGTCGTTCGCCGACACCGAGAAGGCTACCTTCGGTGGTGGCTGTTTTTGGTGTTTGGAACCGCCCTTTGAGTCGATTCATGGGGTGAGCTCTGTTGTCTCTGGTTACGCTGGCGGCTCAGTACCAAACCCGACCTACGCGCAGGTTACCTCGGGCCAGACGGGCCACATCGAGGTAGTTGAGATAACCTTCGACCCACGTATTGTGGATTATCAAACCCTGCTGGATACCTTCTGGAGACAGGTGGATCCGACCGATGCGGGTGGGCAGTTCGTTGATCGTGGTCCACAATACCGTACGGTCATATTCACGCATTCAGAGAACCAGAACGCGCTCGCACTCGAATCAAAAGACCGCCTCAATAAAGCACAAATTTTTGAGTCCCCAATTGTTACTGAGATTTTGCCCGCGCCCACATTTTATGAGGCAGAGGATTACCACCAAGACTATTACAAAAAAAATACACTGCAGTACACGTTTTATCGGTACAGGTCCGGTCGAGACCAATTCCTCGATAATACTTGGGCCCAACAACCAGAATTCCGGTCATTTGATCAGGCTGACCTGAAGTGGAGCAGATACCTAAAGCCGAGTATGGATGAGATTCGATCGCGACTGACGCCGTTGCAGTATCAAGTTACTCAAGAAGAGGGAACTGAGCCACCCTTTCAAAACGCATTTTGGGACCAAAAGACTGATGGTATATACGTAGATATTGTCAGCGGGGAACCATTGTTTAGTTCACTGCACAAATATGACTCGGGGACCGGATGGCCCTCATTTTGGCAGCCTCTTGAGCCTCAGCATATCGTTGAGAGAGATGATAATAAGCTGTGGATGAAGCGTATCGAGGTACGCTCAAAATTTGGTGATTCACATCTCGGGCATGTCTTCCCCGATGGTCCGGCGCCAACAGGTATGCGTTATTGTATCAACTCGGCGGCGCTCGAATTTATCCCAGTGGCTGAACTGCAAGGACGCGGATACGAAAAGTATCTGGCACATTTTTCAACAGCCCGTAATTGAAAAATTGCAGAGGAGCACCACCTTAGTGGCCTCTTAATTAGGAAACTCGATATGACGATACAAATTGGATGGCGCGGTGAGGTCGTTGATGTAAAGGGCAATTTACCGACAGTCGGTGAAAAAGCCCCTGACTTTACCCTTACAGCAAACGATCTCAGTGAAATTGAGCTGAGTGACTTTGCGGGCCAGAATCTTGTGTTAAACATTTTCCCTTCCATAGACACGCCCACCTGTGCCACCAGTACTCGCCGATTTAACGAAGAGCTGGCGAACATGAACGACACGACTGTGTTGTGTGTCAGTGCTGATCTGCCTTACGCCCAAAAAAGGTTTTGTGGATCAGAGGGTCTCGAGCGGGTAAGAACCGCTTCGACTTTTAGGTCAACTTTTTCCGATGATTATGGGGTGACCGTTTTTACCGGAATTCGCCGAGGCCTGACCGCTAGGATGGTTGTGGTAATCGATGCGGGCGGAACGGTGCGGCATGTCGAATTGGTCAAGGAAGTATCCACCGAACCGGACTACCTTGCTGCTTTGGCCGTTTTGTGATTATCGCAGCAGGGCGGCTACCGACTCGCGGCTCGTCTCCGTCGCCTCTTCGGCCTCCAGTGTTAACCGTTCATAAATGTCGATGATGTCGGTGGCCACATTGGTAAGCTCGCTGCCTCCGCCAGACTGACCCCCTGTGTGAGTGATTAAGACGGGTTCCTTGAGAGCATCATTCAGTTCTTGGATCAAGAGCCACGCCCGTCGATACGACATATTGATCGATTTGGCCGCTTTGGATAGCGATTGTTCTCTCTGAATTGCCTTCAAAAGCGCAATCTTCCCCGGACCGAGAAGCGTATCATCATTGCCGAGTACCAACTTAAGCTTTAGACGAGGCGGAAATACCATCAGCAGTCTCGCTCCTTCTCCTGGCGCGTTACTCTACGAGGGTACAAAACATAGCACGTTCCAACCTTGTTACCACCGCGAGTAACGAACATTCGGTAAGGGTCACTTTTTACGCGCACATTCAATGGATCGCCATATGGTCGCTCAAAAGTTGCTGATGCGCCCGCTAGAACCAACAGTGAACACTTCGTCATCGATTTTGTAGAAACGATAACCCCAACCTCCGCAAGATTGGCGACGATATCTTTACAGAATTCCATGCTAGTGTCTGACCGGGTAAAGTCCCGTTCGCCTGCAATTGTCGCGCTAAACCACATGAATCCTAGTAGGATAAAGAGTTGTTTCATATACGAAGCCTAGCAAGCGTCCGGCGGACTGAACAGTGTCAATGAGTCGTTCCGCACCGGTTGGATTCGAATGGTTTGCTAATTACGTCTAAGCGAGGGCCCCTCAGATCAGCCCGGCTAGTTAAACTGATCATAAGTGCCACGATCACAGGGCTTAGCCGTCGAATAGGTGAGCCTTCCATTTTGATTCTTAACATGGAGTTTCTATCCTCGTTCCCATCAATTTAGGTAGACCTAGGTGCTAGCGGCAGAGGTCCAATGGTGTGATTACTGAATCTTGATCAACCAGCGCGCTCGTCGAGCTCCATGTACCGAAGGAACTTTAGCTCAAGTTCCGTTTGCAGTGCCTGATAACGCATGCTTTCCGACGCGACATGATCGGGGTCTGCCTGGAAAAATTTGGGGTCAGTCATCGCCTCCTCAAGTACCTTAATTTGTGCCTCCACTTGCCCGATCTCTATGCCGAGTGCCTCGTATTCCCGCTTTTCGTGGAAAGCAAGCTTCTTTTTGTCTTCGGATTTGATTGAGACAGGATTATTTTTCTGCCCGATCGTCTTTTTTTCAACAGTCTCTTTGGCAGGCCGTTGACGAAGCCAGTCACTGTAACCCCCAACATACTCCCGTAGTGCTTGATCTGTGTCGAAGGACCAGATACTGGTGACAACTGAATCGAGGAAATCCCGGTCGTGGCTGATGAGAATCAACGTACCTTTGTAGCCAAGCAATGTATCGCGAAGAATATCAAGTGTTTCTAGGTCGAGATCGTTAGTTGGCTCATCCATGATCAACAGATTAGCTGGCCTCAAAAACAGCCGAGCCAGTAGTAGTCTGTTCCGTTCTCCGCCCGACAGCATCCGAGTTGGCCCACGAGCGCGTTCAGGTGTAAATAAGAAATCTTGTAGGTAGCCAATGACATGTTTTTTCCCCCCACCCACTTCAACGAACTCAGAACCATGCTGGAGGTTGTCGATCACTGAGATATTGTCGTCAAGTGTCTCTCTTAGCTGGTCGAATAGCGCGATCTCAAGATTCGTTCCAAGCTTTGCGGTTCCTGATGTTGGTTGAATTTGACCGAGAAGTGTCTTTATTAGTGTGCTCTTACCCGCGCCGTTGGGACCAATAACCCCAATCCGATCACCGCGAAGAATAGTCGTTGAGAAGCCTTCGAACAGCATTGTATCGCCTAGGGTGAGGCCCAGGTTTGTCGACTCGATTACCAATCGACCTGATTTTGACGCGTCAATCAGGTTAAGGTCGGCTGTCTGTTGACGCTCTCTGCGGGCCGCACGCTCGTGTCTGAGTTGCTCGAGTGCACGCACGCGGCCCTCGTTTCGAGTCCGTCTCGCCTTAATGCCCTGGCGAATCCACTCTTCTTCTTTTGCAAGTTTCTTGTCGAAAGCTGCAAATTGATCGGCCTCTGCAGCCAGCTCTTGGTCACGCCTTTTGAGATAGGTCTGATAATTGCACTCATAACTTCTCAGTGTTCCACGGTCCAGTTCGACTATTCGTGTTGCAAGTGCATCCAGGAACCGACGATCATGAGTGATGAATAAAATAGCGCCGTGGAATAGCTTAATTTGTTCCTCCAGCCACTCAATTGCTGGGATATCTAAGTGGTTAGTCGGTTCGTCCAGAAGTAATAAATCCGGCTCAGTCACGAGGGCGCGTGCCAGCATTACGCGACGTTTCATGCCGCCAGACAGGGCGTTGAATTGTTTGTCAGGGTCCAGACTGAACTTAGAGAGGGTTTGAGCGACCATTTGTTCGACGCGCCAACCGTTCGCGGCCTCGAGCGTATGCTGGCATGATTCGAGCTCTCGCATGTGCTTATCTGACGGGTCTTCAGATACCGATCTAAGCACCTGATGGTAGTGTTCAAGAAGCGGTGTCAAATTACCCAGCCCGGAGGCAATGACTTCGAAGATCGTGCCGTTGTTCCCGGTAGGCACGTCTTGAACTAGTCGCGCAACCTTCAGGCTCAAGCTTTTGTTTATATCTCCCGAATCTGCTGAGATTTCTCCTGCAATTAATTTCATCAATGTCGATTTGCCCGCACCGTTTCGACCGAGCAATCCGATCCGCTCTTTTGGCTGAATCTTGAGGCTTAGGTCGTCGAGGATGGCGGGCCCACCAAAACTTACCTGGACGTTTTGCATCGATAAAACGCTCACACAAATCCTCCTTGAAAGCCAATTTGACGCCACGCCTCGTAGAGGACTATAGCGACGGAATTTGAAAGATTGAGACTTCGATTACTCGGAGACATTGGGATACGAAGGACTTCGGTAACAGCCCTGTGATTACGGACGGTTAATGGAAGCCCGCGTGTCTCGGGACCAAAAAGAAGGATATCTCCTGCTTGAAAAGCGATTGATTCATAGGACACAGTGCCTTTGGTCGATAGAGCATAAATCCGTTGCCGAGGAGCNTCGATGTAACGCTCCCATGACTCAAATTCGGTGATGCCTGCGAGATCGTGATAATCCAAACCAGATCGCCTGACTGATTTTTCGTCAAGCGAAAAGCCGAGAGGCCGGATCAGGTGTAACTGGCTCCCGGTATTCGCGCACAAACGAATAATATTTCCAGTGTTTGGTGGGATTTCAGGTTGGTAGAGACACACGGTAAACATGGCAAGACGATACGCATGTTACCCCACGAAAGGAAGCGTCCCGCAGCGTTTCCAAAATGGAACGGATCAAGCAACCTCCCGGCCCTTTCTTTACCTGGCATCGGCATCGATTAACCCTTGGGAGGTTAAGATGCAATCAGTCGAAACACACATTATTCCGCGGACGTCAGATATCGGCAACTTGGCAGTGAGACGAGCATTGCCGTCGCGCGAAAAGCGTTCCATAGGCTCGTTCGTGTTCTGGGACCAGTTTGGTCCTGGGGAACTTATTCAGGACGTCGGGCTGGACGTGCGGCCTCATCCACATATAGGGCTCTCAACCCTCAGTTATCTGTTCGCCGGGACCATGCAGCATCGAGATAGCTTGGGTAATGATATTGTAATCGGGCCGGGCGCGGTTAACCTAATGACAGCGGGATCAGGAATCGTCCATTCTGAGCGATCCGATCCTGACTCGCGGGCGAATTTATCTGAACTTTTTGGAATTCAAAGCTGGTTGGCGTTACCCAGATCGTTTGAAGAGACAGCTGCAAGCTTCGATCACTATGGCGAGTCAAGGCTTCCCCAATTTTCTGAAAATGGCATTGAGGGCCGGGTTTTACTTGGCGANTGGTTTGGCCTCGAAAGCCCCGTGTCTTTCCCATGGGATTCCTTGTATGTGGATTTGCGGATGTCTGAAAACAGTGTGGCGCAATTTCCGAAAGATCATGAAGAGAGGGCTATCTTCAGTGCGCGGGGCGCTATTGAAATTGACGGTATTCTCTATCCAGAATCAGAGCTGCTGATACTGGCACCGGGTCGCGGTGTGCGTGTGGTTGCTCCCGATGGCGCCCATGTGCTGCTGTTTGGAGGTGAGCCACTCGATGGACCGAGACATCTCTGGTGGAATTTTGTGTCATCAAGTGAGGAACGAATTGAGCAGGCGAAAATTGATTGGTTGGATGGCCGTTTTGCTCAAGTACCTGGAGACGACGAGTTTATTCCGCTGCCAAAGAGTAGTTGATTCCGGAGCCAATCAGCGAGCGCTTGGTCGGAGATGTCGGGGATTTGCTCGCATTCAATGATTGGCATCAGTTCAAAGAAGATTGGTTGATCAAGACGTCGTTTGATCTCATACATATATAGCCCGAGCCTTAGAGTAAGTGCTGTCCGAGATGCCTGCTGGAAGAGTTTGGAGTTTGATCCCTCAAAACGTATGGGAAGCACGTCGCACCTCGAGGCCTTAACGAGTCTGCCGACCAGCGGTTTCCAAGCATCATCTTCAACGGGTGCCCCGCGCTTTTTAGACCAAGACACGCCACCCGCAGGAAATAGAGCAACCACGCCATCCGATTTGAGGGTTTGAATCGACTGTTGGCGTGTCTTGACATTGAGTTTGGTCGCTTGTCGTCCCGGTTGAAATTCAATGGGTAGTATATTTGGATTGAGCGAGGGTTCCTGCCGTAACACACCGTTTGCAATGACACGGAAGTCCGGATCCAGCCGCGACGCGATCCATGCGAGGGTAACGCCATCAGTCACGCCGAATGGATGGTTGGCAATTATTAGCAGGCCGCGTTTTTTCCGTCTTATGGGGATTGTCATTTGCTCTGTCGCATTGCCCCAGCAGCCTAAATGGTCCATCGCTATATCCCAGACGTCCGGCGTTTCAGCTGTTTTGGATGCCGATTGAAAGTCGCGGTAGCGACGTGTAAGAGCTCCATGCCCTGTCAACACTTCCATGGCTCTGATAAGGAGTCGTTGTTGGATTGGCATCCAATCTTCTGCGTAGGAAATAGTTTGTGGTTTCAATGTAGCTTCATCAATCGTCAAGACACCGTAATAAAACCCTCTTAGAATAGTAGAATCAAGTAGGAGGGAAGGATGAGGCATTTGACTGATACCCACGCACACACGGTAGCCAGCACCCATGCCTATTCCACGGTAGAAGAATATTTTAGGGCAGCGGCAGACAAAGGGCTTCAGTTGTTCAGTGTTACTGATCACGGTCCAGATATGCCCGACTCGCCTCATCCATGGCATTTTGGAAACATGCGCGTGTTGCCTCGTATCCGTTACGGGGTCGCTATGCTTCGTGGCGTTGAAGCGAATATCCTTCCAGCTAGGCAAAGTCCCCTTGATGTCAATGAAACTCTCATGAGTTTTATGGACTTTGGGATTGCGAGTTTTCACGAACCAGTGTTCCCACCATCTGATCGCAAGTCCCATACGCGGGCGATGATNGCGGCCATGGAAACGGGCCTCATACAAATTCTTGGGCATCCGGGTAACCCAAATTTTCCAATTAACATCGAAGAGGTCGTTCGGGCCGCTCGTGATAACAACGTGTTGATCGAGATCAATAACTCATCTTTCGTGAGCTCGCGTCTTGGTAGTGAACCCCACTGCATGGAAATCCTCGAGACAGTCCGGGCGTTGGACTGGCAGGTGGCTCTCTCAAGCGATTCACACGTGCACTATACCGTGGGTGATGTGGATATTGCTCTTGAGAAAATTGATCAGATCGGATTCCCAGAAAGCAATATCGTCACGCTGAATGCACGACGACTTTTAGAATTTTTGAGTGAACACGGTAAGCCTGTTGCTAGGGAACTGTCCGCTTGGTTAGTTGAGCTTGAGTCGCGAGAGGCTATGGAGCGCTAGTTTTGTCAGCCCAGTTACCCGCGGCATGACATTTTTCTTGAGTTCCTCGGATCTGGGCGTATCCTCGCGCTTTAGTTTGCGGATATCTCTTCATGGAACCCGCCGGTTTAGAAATTTTTATTCTAATTTTTGTCGCATTACTAGCCGGGGCGATTAACACGGTTGCCGGGGGTGGCTCGAATCTCGTGCTTCCGACCTTGATGATCATGGGTATGCCGCCTGAGGTTGCGAACGCGACGAACCGAGTGGGTATTTTTGTCGAATCCGTTGTCGCGATCTCCGAGTTCAAGCGGCATAAGAAATTAGAGACTTTCGATCTCAAGGCTATTCTCATCCCGATGGCATCAGGGGGGCTCCTCGGTTCATTGGCGGCCGCGTTCGCTCCGCCTGAGATTCTAAAGCCACTTCTGATTGGGACCATGATCGCCATGTCTCTGCTGGTCCTGTTTAGACCCACTGTCGTCTCTCCCCCGAGTGGGACAGAGGTGCGCCGGGTCAGCGCGACTCCGTCTGCTTGGATCGGTTTATTGGCGGCTGGTTTCTATGGCGGGTTTGTCCAGGCGGGTGTCGGGTTTTTGCTTTTAGCATCTATCGCGGGGACGCTCCGTTACGACATCGTGCGAGCAAATGCGATCAAGCTGGTGTGTACCTTTGTGTTTACATCTGTCTCACTAGCAGTTTTTATTTGGCAGGACCAAGTCGCGTGGGCTGAGGGGTTTATCTTATCGATCGGTTACGTTGCTGGCGCCTACTTTGGCGTCAAGCTGGCGGTCTACACTGACCCCAGAGTCCTCAGATGGTTCTTGTTCACGGCCACACTGCTCGCAGGCGGAGCAGCGATGGTTTCTTAGTCTTCGGGGGCAGTGGATTTATCTTGTACCTAGTCGCCGAGCACAAGATAAAGAATAACAGCGATGATCACTGCTCCCNCAATATATTTGACGGTTGAGTTGTCTGGCTCATCGTCATTTGATGCCGTTTGTTGAGGTTCAGTGATAGCTGGTCTTTCCTCGACCGNGGGAGCTTTTGGTTTGGCCGATTCTGCCTTTTCCTGTTTCTGTGGCGCCGGTTTTGGTTTTGGCGTGCTCTTCCCTTTGAGCTTTGCTTCAACGGCCGCAGCGCTGCGGTCTATCGCTTTACCGATATCNACAAACGATGCACCATCGCTCAGCATTTTGTCAGCTGTATTGAGCTCTTCTGTAGTCCAACGACGTGGGGGCATTAATTACACTCCTTATTTTTTACAGGATGTCACCAAACGCATAATACTATGGCATTGAATTCTTTTTATCGACCTTTTGGTTATGCTACTGAATTACTGAGGTTAAATTCAATGATTTGATTTTCTAGACTTTTCAGATATTCAATCACTCGGAGCTCTTTTCGGAGATCGAGCTTATCGATTTAATTAGGTAACAAGACCCAATGACAGATGAAGATAGAATCAACGAGTTTGTAAAATTACAAAAGCAAATCAAACAGGACCCGAAGCGAATTGCTGCTGTTATCAAGCGATGGATGGCTGAAGATACGAAATTAAGTAAACGACCGAAGAAGTGAGGGGTAGTTCTGGTGGAGGAACATTCACCTATTCAGAAAATATGGTGGTGGATTGTTACGCTGTATTACTTAACCCGTAATATAGATCGGGCGATTGAGAGGCTCCAGGCTCGTCAGGCGTGTGCCCGTGGGGAATGCGCTCTGCCAGAGACTGGCNGTGAAAAAAATCGGCCTAGTTAGGGAGATCTTCAGGCTTTTACTAAGAGGTCTGTGAGTCCATCGGTAAGTGACCGAGTGCGAGACGCGTAATTAACTGGTTTGAGCTGATGGTTAAGAATCTTTTTTCTCAGTTTTCGATCTCCCGATTAGCGATTCTTGCCGTAGCCCTGGGCAATCCGAGATAAACGGAGCGAATCATTCCCTTCTCATCGTCGTCAACGGATGACTGTGAGACCTAACATTTCGAAAATGTGCTCAACGCTGAGCCTGCGTTTAAAAACAAGTAAACTGATTGTGGGTATGGGCTTATCGATGGGCTTACCCGGTCCAAAGCTTTTGCCTAGGTCCTGGAAAAAAGATTTAGGGTCCGAAAATTAGGTAAATTAGTCGCGAGGTAAACCGTGTCAAAAACTCAATGCGAGGTGGAAATTCTGGTTCGAGGAGCCCACGACCAAATCATCGCCGGTCTTATGCAGCTCGATGTTGGTCAACTGCGTCAAGGTCTCGAATGGAGTCGAGCAAACTACGGGAAATTAGATATTGAGCGCTTGTTAGAAATGGCGATCGAGCTACATGAAGACGCAGGTCCCTGACAACATAAATACTTCAAAGAGGCTCATGTGGATTCGGTAACCCAGGCGGTGCTGGGAGGGGCTGTAAGCTATGCGATCTTGGGGAAGCGTTTAGGACCGCGGGCCGCGTTATATGGTGTCGTGTTAGGCACCCTGCCTGATCTCGATGTTTTAATTGACTTTGGTGGCCCGATTGCAAACATGACCCACCACCGGGGTTTTTCTCACTCGTTTCTGGTTCAGGCCATTGTTGCCCCAATGCTTGCCTGGATTATTGTCCGTCCGAGGCTATTAAATGATGNCGCTTTTCTTCGGTGGTGCCTCGCGATTTTCCTGTGTTTTATGACCCATAGCCTAGCGGACTTATTTACAGTCTACGGGACCCAGATTTTATGGCCGTTGTCAGCGTATCCTTTTGCACACGCGTTGTTGTTTATTATCGATCCTCTTTATACNGTACCCCTGGTGATAGGTTTTATTTTTGCAGTAATCGGCAAAAACAGGCGCCGCAGTCTTTTGATCAATAACTTTATGATCATCATGTCCACTGCCTATTTGGTTTGGAGCGCGGGTGCCAAGGTCCTGATTGACGAAAAAGTGGTCGCTGCCCTCGGATTACAGGGCATTAACCCGAGCACATACGAATCCACCCCGGCGGCCTTTAACACGCTGTTGTGGCGGGGTGTTGCGATAGAGGGTGATTACTACTACGAGATCTGGGCGTCGGTCTTCGATAAAGTGGACGAGGTACAGATCAAACGATATCCAAGAAACCTGAAATTATTGGAGCCTGTTTTAGATCATCCGGGCGTTAAACGATTGCAGTGGTTTACCAAGGATCAATACAAGGCCTGGGAGTCGGATGATCAAATATTTCTCAGTGATCTGCGAATGGGCGTGGAAGGGGCCTACGTTTTCAATTTCGANGTGGTCAGAAGGGAGCCTGAGGGATTTGCCGTGGGAAGTTTCCAGCGCCTCGAGCAGCGACCGCGGCTCGATAGACTTAAACGGGTCTGGCAGAGAATTTCTGATCCTTCGATTGATGTTTCGATAGCGATTGAAGATCTGGGTCATCGATCATGAAAAGTATAAATAACAAATCTCCAAGCAACACAGATAGCCACTGGAATGAACGGTATATCAATAATCCTGATGAGGGTCTGTCATGGTCGGAAAGCGAGGACTCACTGTCTTTGAGGTGGATCTCAGAGCTACTTCCTAAGACATCATCAATAGCTGATANAGGCGCAGGTAGGTCGATGCTTCTGCCCACCCTGCTGNCCAGTGGCTACAAATATCTGACTCACGTGGAATGGTCTCGGTCTGCCTCGCTCGAGATGCAAAAGAAGTTAGGTGGGGGGTCGTCCGGAATCAATTGGTTTATCGGTGACCTACTTAATTGGCAATCCGATCACCCTTTAGATCTATGGCACGACCGAGCTGTGTTTCATTTCCNGACGGATTCAGGTTCGGTGAATAACTACCTCAGGTCAGTACATCGAGGCGTACGGAGAGGTGGCTACATATTGTTGGCAACCTTTCACCTGGATGGACCAGAGAGGTGTTCTGGGCTCCCGATCAAGCGCTACGATTCTGAGTCGTTGCTCACCACATTAAAGTCTTATGATGCTTCAAACTGGGTTGAAGTCAACGCCGCAACTTGGGATCACAAGACTCCTTCCGGCGGCGAGCAGAAAATCCAGTATCTATTAGCCCAAAGACTTTGAGCTGGATCAAGTTCCCCGAGCTGTTATGATCATGCCTACTCCCGATGACGAGACTTGATTGGTCTCGGATTCAGGTGTCGAAGATATTTGTATGTACTNTGTTTCTTGGAGAGTATTGTCTAAGGATTGCCCATCGACGATGCTATTCTTCGCTACAATATTGCTCAGGAGCTTTAGATGAATTTGCTCGCGCAAGGCCTGCACGCGATCGCTGCCACACTCTGGATTGGTGGCATTTTTTTTGCCCTGATAGCCTTGAGACCAGCGGCACAAGAGCTTTTGCAACCTGAAGAACGGTTGCGCCTCTGGCAGGGAACCTACCGAAATTTTTTCCGGCTAGTATGGGTGCTCATCAGCATTCTTATAGCTACGGGCTATTACCAGCTCTTTTTCAGATTCGGGGGGTTTGCAAATTCGCAGCCCTACTTGCATCTGATGCATACCATAGGCCTGATAATGGTGGTCACATTTTTTTATATCTACTTCGGTCTCTATGGCAGGCTCTGTCGCTTGATAGATAACGACGATATGTCTGGAGCCTCTGATGTCCTGAAGAAAATGAGACCAGTGATGACCACCAATCTTTTTCTGGGGATAGCAATAACGGCGGTAGGAGTCTGCGGCCCTTATGTATCTGTGTAACGAGAAGCCTTATTCACAGAGCCAGATTTTGGGGAAATAAACAAGCTACAAAGGAAGCGGTACGGACGCCTCCGGAGGTCTCAGTAACGGGGCATGGCAAACATAATCAGGCTAATTGTTTCTCCACCGATAGTGTTGATGCTCTTATGTATATCCACCGCAATCAATGCGGCNGACACCTCATATCGAAGGCTACTACTCAAGGATCTTGATGATTACCTCGTATGTTGGCAAAACCAGAATTATCGATGTATGGCGACCTACGTTGTTCCCGGAGTGGTTGAAGAATTGGGCGGGGTTGAAGGATTTATAAAGACTATGGAGTCTGTGCCCGCCCTTTTTGAGTCACAGGGTATGAGGTTGGATGTCTCGTCGATGAATATGGGGGTCCCTAGCCCGCTCGCAGAATACAGAGATGTCTTGATGTCTGTGGTACCCACCCGAATTCCGTTAAAGATTAATGGTGAAAAAGCGGTCCTGAATGGGAGCATAGTTGCCTTATCTGAGAACCAAGGCCAGCGATGGTACTACATTGATGGGACAACTGAGGGATTACAATTCCTCGCGTCTACATTTGGTGATGAGCTTTTTCGCTTTATTGTTGTTCCGAAAAACACGATAGAGCTAAATGGACANTTATTCGCGCTAGATTAGTAGCGTTAGCGGCTAAGGAAAGCATCTAAGCATTTGTTTGGTTGCTACACGTGGTGGAATATTAGCAGAGTTATGAAATCGCTAGTCGTAAAAAAATACCAAAACAAATGATCTTGACGGCCAAAAGAAAACAGGCAAATACAAACCAAGGACTATTCATCTTATTTGCTATCTANTCGACTACTTTTTCTCGGGTTACGCATCGAGCATGTTTTAGCTAGTAAGAATGGTGGCCAGAGAGGGAATCGAACCCCCGACACGAGGATTTTCAGTCCTCTGCTCTACCAACTGAGCTATCTGGCCGCTATTGGTAGGCCGCGTATTGAACAGAAATACTCGAACGCTGTCAACTTGAAGGCGGCACATACCCTTCAGGTTTAGCGTAATCCTGGTTGTCAAAAAAGCGATGCATCTCTTGGGTGAGAAATTTACGAGCGCCCGCATCCATGAGACTTAGACGGTGTTCATTAATCAGCATCGTTTGATTGGTTTGCCACTCTTTCCAGGCTTTTTCCGAGATATTGTCAAATATTTCTTGCCCGGTAGCGCCAGGAAGGGGGGGCATAGGTAATCCAGGTAACTCATCTTTGTACTTTTTGCAAAAAACTAAACGGGTCATTTGATGTCCTAATCCNTAAGCAACTTTTGAATGGGGGCCGGTAACCCTTTTTGAAAGCGACTAATTGAGTGCCACTCTCCCGCCGGGGGAAAATCCCTTGAGTCCACATTTAAGAGGTAGTGCTCCATGAACACTTTAAGGTGGGTAAACGCGTGTGTAATTTCACCTTGATACTCAGCGTTGAGGACATCCGTTATTTTTAGGCACCTTCCGATCTCTGACAGAGATGAACCGATGGGCGGTGCGTAAAGCCCACCCCAAATTCCATCGAAAGGTCTCTGCATCAATAAGGTCTGGTCACGCTCATTCTTAAGCTGCAGGACGACCCATGTTTCATCAGGCCGTTGTTTAACGCGTTTTGGTTCAGGGAATTGAGAGACTTGCCCCCGCTGCATTGCTTTGCAGTCTTTGGAAAAAGGGCAAAGCTGGCATATAGGTTTACTTCTGCGGCAAACAAGGGATCCGAGGTCCATAATGGCTTGGGCATGGATGCGCGCGTTTTTTCCAGAACGTGGTGTCAGTTCGTCTGCAAGTTTCCATAGAGTTTTTTGAGCATCCGCTTTTGAGAGATCCCCCCCGATGCAGAACAGGCGTGACAGAACGCGTCGCACGTTGCCATCTTGAATCACACCATGTAATCCAAAACCCAGCGAAAGAATAGCGCCCGCTGTTGAACGTCCAATTCCCGGAAGTTGGATCAGACTGGCAAGGTCGTTTGGGATCTCGCCTTGATATTCATTGACAATTATGTTGGCAGCTTTGTGCAAATTCCGGGCCCTGGAGTAATATCCAAGGCCCGCCCAATGAGACAGAACAGAATCCAGTGGGGCGTTTGCGAGACCAATAACGGTTGGGAAATCTTGCATAAATTTTTCGAAGTACGGAACAACTACCCGGACTTGGGTCTGCTGGAGCATGATTTCCGAGATCCAGGTCGCGTAGGCCCCCTTATATTGCCAAGGTAGCCCGTGACGGCCGTGTTGTTTCTGCCAGTTGGCTAGCCGTTGCGCAAATTTGTGGATCATCGATCTAAAAGATTGTTGATTAACTCAGCCCCCTGGTTGGGGACTGTCTTCTCAAGAGGATCTTGGATAAATGATTTCAATTTTGTTTGGGCAGCTTTCAGTTTTTCGTTAGTCTGTTTCTTCAGTCCCTTCTCGGATGCGTTTGCGATCGCATCAGCCAGTGCTTTTTCATCTAAGGAGCACCTTAACGATTCGTTGCGCAACTGCCCTCGGCACGACAGGGGCAGTGAGACGCCCTGCAAAATTTCGGGCGCTGCACATGAACCAATCGCACCACCNGCAGGTATTTTCACAGTTCCTCGGATATTTGATGCTGTAGAGATGAGGCTGATACGTCCGTTTCCTTGGATCGAAAGATTGGCGACCGTCGCGTCCATTGACTGGATGACAGCGATCCCTTCTTGGAGGTCTGCTCTCAGAGCTAGTGTGTCTGCGGTCTCTGTACTGAAGTTACTTGGTGCGGCCGCTGTCTGGCAAATTGCGTCTGAGACGTTTAATGGTCCTAGGAAGGCATTCTCAATTTTCGTACGCAAAGGTCCGGATACTGACGCCATCATCTCATCTGCGGATCGACCTGCTGTTCTCAAATCAAAACTCGATTGTAGGGATCCAGACAGGGTGTCGAGTGGTTTTGAAAATTCGAATTGTGCTAGTTGTAGTCCATCTACTGTACCGCTGATATTAGTGATCTGCGGCGCGATGAGGTGTGTACCAGCGGCACGAAGCTTGCCCCCAAATAAAGTCGCGTCTAGGCGACCCAAGGTAATTTCATCTGCGCCGATACCTAAATCTATTCCGACTTCGGTCAATGTGCGCTGATTGATTGTGAGTGACCCGATATCGAGTTTATAGGTGCCAGGTAATACTGGGGGCGGGCTTGGTTGCTGTGTGCTCGGTGGTGAATTAGCCGGTAAGTAGTTATCCAGGTTCAGTTGATCAGTCAAAAGCTCTAAATCGACATTGAGATGATTTAAGTTGACGTCTACTCGTCCGTCGATCGATGTCTGATCAAGCACGAGGGAGAATGGTCGTAGGCTGAGTAGGTCGTTGGAGACTTTGAGACCAGTCTCCAGAGAAAAACGGTTAAATCGATCGAGTTCGCGCGTTTGTGGGACAGGGAAATCGCCCGCCCTCAGCCACTGTCTGANAGATAACTCAGCTACTGACAGTTGGCCCTCACCGCTGAATTGCCCTGATTTGACTGCGCTCAGATAACCGGAGTATTCGAGCTCTAATTCACGGGATCTTAGTGTGACATCTCGTAAGGTAAGTCCATCAAAAGCTGCTGTTGGGATGATTTCAGCTTCNACTTCCAATGGGGCTTGTCGTTGTTTGAATTCGATGTAGGTCGATAGATCGAGATTGCTGGCGGTGGCTGGGTTTAGCGAATTTACCGAAAAATTGAATCGGCTCATTGTCAGACCCGGGTATATCCCAGTAATTTCACCGTCTCGAATTGCCAGTTGCTTAACTAAGATAGTGCGGTTCGCAGTATTAGGTGAATTTTCGTTGTTGGATTGGGCTGGGTTGTTGTTAAGATCGAACTTTATTTGTGGCGAAATGATGGTCAGTTCGTCAATGACAACAGTGTCTGAAAGGGCCGATATAATGGAGAGAGAGCCCTGTAATTGATCGGCCTCGAATTCCCAAGTCGCTGAGCTCGCTTGGACGTCTTCCATAGTGATCCCGAACCACGGCCAAAAAGCCCAGGTGATGTTCCCATTTAACTGAAGGGAAATCTGCTGTTTCTTCGCTGTCTCGACTAACGTTGGTTTGAGGTCATTTGGATCGAGGACTTGGGTGATATAGGTCACAGAAGCGGCTAGGGTAATGACGGAAATCATCACCAGTATTAGCAGAACTTTAATAATTCGCATGACACCCTCTGTCGTCAGTTAGACCTAGTACCGTTATACTACGGTGTTTTTAACGGCTTAAGGAACAGCCCATGGCAGATCGTATTGCCTCAGTCGAACGAAATACATTAGAAACACAGATCCAAATCGATCTAAATCTTGACGGGACCGGTGTCGGGGAGTTTAAAACAGGTATTCCGTTTTTCGAGCACATGCTCGATCAAGTATCGCGCCACGGGTTGGTCGATTTATCAATTCAGGCGACCGGCGATCTACAGATTGACGATCATCATACGGTCGAGGATGTCGGGATTACCTTGGGTCAGGCGTTTGCTGGAGCGGTAGGTGATAAAAAAGGAATGACTCGTTATGGTCACGCCTATGTTCCGCTGGATGAGGCGTTGAGTCGCGTTGTCATCGATTTCTCTGGTCGTCCAGGTTTGTTTTACGACGTGCCCTTTACACGCTCGATTGTGGGTGGCTTCGATGTTGATTTGTTCCGCGAGTTTTTCCAGGGATTTGTCAACCACGCGCAGGTGACCTTACATATCGACAACCTAAAAGGTGATAATTCTCACCATCAGATAGAGACAGTTTTCAAAGCCTTTGGTCGTGCTTTACGGATGGCGCTGAGCCCAGACCCGCGTATGATTGGACTTATTCCGTCGACCAAAGGGTCGCTTTAAATGCCGCAAACAGTCGCCGTAATTGATTACGGGTCTGGAAATCTGCACAGTGTGGCTAAGGCTATAGAGCATGCTGGCTCGTGCCGTGTACTTGTGACTTCCGATATGAATGAAATTCGTTCCGCTGACCGTGTCGTATTGCCAGGAGTCGGCGCTATGGGTGACTGCATGCATGGGCTTCAAGACAGGGGGCTCGATTCAGTCGTGCTCGACTTTATTCAAGAAAAGCCGCTCATGGGTGTGTGTGTTGGTATGCAGATTCTTACAGAGTTCGGTGAGGAGAGTTCTGGTGTCGACGCGTTAGGCGTATTTCCGGGGCAAATTACACAATTCTCTAAATCCATGAAATGTCCAGAGGGGCGTCCTTTAAAAGTACCTCACATGGGCTGGAATGAGTTACTTCAACGCCCACACCCGATGTGGGCGGGGATCGGCGACCGGACCCGATTCTATTTTGTGCACAGTTATCGTTATGCTGATATTAAGGCCACGTGCGTCGCTGGGACTTCTCACTTTGGCGCCCCATTCGTGGCAGCGCTATCAAGGCCCAATGTATTCGCTGTCCAGTTTCATCCGGAAAAGTCTCATGATGCTGGTATTCGTCTCTATCGCAACTTTTTAACTTGGGATGGGACATGCTGATTATTCCCGCTATTGATTTGAAAAGTGGAACTTGTGTGCGTCTGCGCCAGGGTCGTATGGACGACGCGACAGTGTATTCCGATGACCCGGTTGCGACAGCATCCCGATGGGTTAAGGCAGGCGCAGAGCGTTTGCATGTGGTTGATCTTGATGGGGCATTCGCCGGTAAGCCTGAAAACAGAGAAGCGGTGGCGGGCATTCTTGCGGAGCATCCCGAACTCCCGATCCAGCTAGGTGGCGGAGTCCGTGATCTTGCGACTATCGAAGCATACTTAGCGCTCGGTCTGTCTTGGATCATTATAGGAACACAGGCCGTAAAAGAACCCGCATTCGTAACACAGGCATGTAAGCAGTTTCCGGGACACATCATTGTCGGCGTTGATGCGAAAAATGGTTGGGTTGCTACTGAGGGTTGGGCAGAAGCGAGTGCCGTTTCAGCGGTCGAGGTCGTGAAACGATTCGCAGATGTCGGAGTGTCTTCTATTGTCTATACAGACATTGGCCGCGATGGGATGCTATCTGGGGTCAACATTGATGCAACCGCGTCGCTTGCTCGAGATACAGGATGCCCAGTGATCGCATCCGGCGGATTAAAAGACTTAAACGATGTGACTGAGTTAATGGCTGTCAAATCCGATGGTGTGATCGGTGCAATCACAGGTCGCGCGATTTATGAAGGCACATTAGACTTGGCCGAAGCCATCGCTTTAACGGANNCCAACTAAATGGGGCTGGCTAAACGTATTATTCCTTGTCTCGATGTTGATCAGGGTCGAGTAGTCAAAGGTGTTCAATTCGAAGATATCCGCGATGCAGGTGATCCAGTGGAGGTCAGCCGCCGATATAATCAGGCAGGTGCCGACGAGATTACCTTTCTCGACATCACCGCTAGCCATGAAAATCGAGCAACCACATACGAGACGGTTTCTCGAATGGCGAGCGAGGTCTTTATTCCGTTAACAGTTGGTGGCGGTGTGCGGAATACAGACAATATTCGTGATTTATTGTTGGCTGGAGCTGATAAGGTTTCAATTAATACAGCGGCGGTTTTTCAGCCTGAGTTTGTAAAAAAGGCTGCAGATAAGTTCGGATCACAGTGCATAGTGGTCGCGATTGATGCAAAGCAGGTTGAGCCTGGTATGTGGGAGATCTTCACACATGGTGGACGCAAGCCAACTGGACTCGACGCGGTCGAGTGGGCGACGCGAATGGTTTCTTATGGTGCGGGCGAAATTCTGCTGACATCGATGGACCGAGATGGTACTTGTGATGGGTTCGATTTGGGCTTAACGCGTTCAGTGGCGGACTCCGTGACCGTTCCTGTGATTGCGTCTGGTGGTGTTGGGAACCTTGATCATTTGGTGGATGGTGTACTTGAAGGTCACGCTGAGGCCGTTCTTGCAGCGAGTATCTTCCACTTCGCGAAATATACGATTGGCGAAGCGAAAGTGGCCATGGCAAACGCAGGTATTGAAGTTCGTCTTTAGCGAAGCAGTAACTGCGATCCACGTAATAAGTTATACGCCTGAAGAAGCTGGTTGTCTTCTGTAAGTCGATCTCCGATCCTTTCATGGTTGCTGGATTGTGTACCATTATTCTCAAGATGTTTCGGTAAATCTGATTCACGAATTCGCGTATCGGGTTCAACAACCGCCCCACCCTCAGAGACTTGAATCGTCGGTTGGATTCCGGTGGCCTGAATTGAACGTCCACTTGGTGTGTAATACAGAGCCGTTGTTAGTTTGAGTCCGTATCTATTTTCAAGCGCCAAAATTGTTTGCACGGAGCCTTTGCCGAATGAAGGGGTTCCGATTAAAACAGCCCGCCCGTGATCTTGTAGTGCCCCAGCCACAATTTCAGCCGCAGATGCTGAGCCACCATTGATCAAGACAACGATTGGCTCATTAGCCATTATCGTCTCATTGGTGGCTTCAAATTTCGAATCCAGATGCTCATCGCGGCTTTTTGTGCTCACGATTAGTCCTTTTTCAACAAAGGCATCTGTAACTTCGATGGCTGCAGATAAGACCCCGCCAGGATTATTTCTTAGATCAAGAATTAATCCGTTTAGTTTACNTCCGGACTGTAGTTTGCCGATTGCTTTAATCAAATCTGGACCAGTCCGATTTTGAAACTGTGAAATTCTAAGGTAGCCGATACCATGGGGTAGCATTTCATGCTTCACACTTGTGACTCGAATAATCGCACGCTCGAGTGATATCGTGATTTCTTTAGGCTCGCTTTTAACCTCCCGGAGAATCCCGAGGGTCACCGCCGATCCCAGAGGACCGCGCAGAATTTTGATTGCTTNTTGGAGATTAATATCACGGACAGGTTTGTCATCAACGTGGGTAATGATATCTTTCGCGAGGATCCCTGCGCGTGAGGCAGGAGAATCATCAATTGGCGCGATGACTTCGATAAGACCATCGACAATGTCCATTTCGATCCCGATGCCGCCAAACGATCCCGACGTTGAGTCTCGAAGACTAGTAACATCTTGTGGTTTGAGGTAGCCCGAATGCGGGTCAAGCTTTGTCAGCATCCCATTGATGGCGTAGTTCAGCAGTGTCTGGTCATCGATCTCCTCAACATAATCGCGCTTGATGTNCTCATAGACTTCAATGAAAGCGCGCAACGCGTCCAGTGATTCAACGTCCGACGAGTGTTCTGCACTTTGAGCGATCATCGGAAAGAAGAGGAGAACGCTTAGAATATTTCGGATTGTTTTCATTTTTCTCAGTTTAACCATAAGCTCGGGTTGACCGGCTTTCCATTTCGAGTCACTCCAAAATATACCGCTGTAACGTCCAGACTACCGGTATTTCCGGCAATCGCAATTACTTGCCTTGATAGGACGGCTTGGCCGGTTTCAACTTTTAGACTCCGGTTATGGCCGTAAATCGTTGCATGCCCGTCATTGTGAGCAACTACCACAACAAGGCCGTAGCCAAGCAGATATCCAGCATAGGCAACTTTCCCTGCTTGTACACATTTCACTTCACTATTATTTGCGGTGCTGATCACAAGGCCCTGCCAGTCACCAAAGCCGTCCTGCCGATTTTGACCAAAACGTCTAAGCACCCTCCCATCAACGGGCCAGCGGATTTTTCCTTTAAGAGGTTCAAGTGCCGTGCTACTGGACTCTAGCTGAAGGGATCTGATGCGCTGATCGAGTGATTGAAGATCTGAACTCAGAGCATCTTCGCGTTGTTGCTTGGTTCTCAGGTCCCGACTGATGCTTGCGAGTAGTTGCCGTTGATCACGCGTTCTTTGTGACAAATTATCCCGTTTATCGGTCAGGTCCATAAGAATTTTTTGCGCGATTTGAGAGTTTTGTTCTTGTTCCAAAAGAAGCGAGNGAAGGCTGTCTGCTTTTGAATCTATATTGCGAGCACTTTTTTGTCGTGCATCTAAGAGAAATGGAATGTATTCAGCGAGTTCGTCATCAGGTAGCACGTCTGATCGCAATGTCGATCCGGTGACGTAGTAGGCAACAAGCTCTGTCCGATATTTCTCAAGTGAGTTCTTTAATTCTTGAGAGGCGGAGCCGATGCGCTTTTCGGTAGTTTTTTGCGTCTCGGTTAACTCGCGAAGTAATCGTTCAGAAGATGAGATCTCGCGGGAGATTTTCTTTGACTCTGAATTTAGACGATCGAGCTCGGTTTTTATTACGTTGAGCTTTTTTGTATCTAGTTGCACATCTTGCCGGAGGGTCTGTAGTTGTTGCTCAGATCTGTGGCGCTGCTCTTCTGCCTCACGAATCTCGCTCGCCTGGCTTTGAATACTCCAGAGAACGATCAAGAACCTGAGTAGCAGGCTCATCAGATTTTTAGGAGGGACCGACCGGTCATTTCTGGAGGTTGATCCAAGCCAAGAAGAGCGAGCAATGTTGGCGCTACGTCTCGTAATGCTCCTTCCGATAGTCCTACCGCATTCACGGGATTCGCGCCCAGCCAAATTGGTACGGGGCCTGTGGTATGTGCCGTAAATGGTTGCCCATTATCAGGGTCTAGCATCTGCTCGGCGTTGCCGTGGTCGGCCGTGATAAGACAGGCTCCTCCTACTGACTCNCATGCCTCAAGCACACGTCCAACAGCCTGATCGAGCGCTTCGATTGCTTTCACGGCAGCATCGAAATTCCCGGTATGACCGACCATGTCACCATTTGCGTAGTTACACACGATTAAATCGAATTTCTGCGATGAGATGGCATCGACGAGATAATCTGTTACCTCAGGTGCGCTCATTTCCGGCTGCAAATCATAAGTCGCGACTTTTGCGGAGGGGATGAGTTCACGGTGTTCCCCACTAAAGAGAGCTTCTTGACCGCCGCTAAAGAAAAAGGTTACGTGTGCATATTTTTCTGTTTCTGCAATTCGTAGTTGCGACAATCCTGCATTTGAGACAACTTCGCCCAGCGTATTGGTAAGCGGTTCTGTGGGGAAGGCGACGCGTACATCGAGATCATCCGCATACTGTGTCAGTGTGGAGACAGAGACTTCTTGAATCCAGCTTGGTCGACTGAACTCATTGAGCGAGTGAGTTGTTAGCGCTTTTGTGATTTGTCTTGNGCGATCAGCTCTGAAGTTCATTACAATAATGATGTCTTCAGGCCGCATTTCCCAAGATTCACCGAGACGCGTTGCCTTGACGAATTCGTCTGTTTCACCACGATGGTAAGCTTGCTGAAGGCCCTCGACCGCTGTTCCCGCCGAGAACTCCGCTTGACTTTTTGTTATGAGATCAAATGCACTTTGAATGCGATCCCAGTTATTATCGCGATCCATCGCATAGTGACGACCGCAGAGACTCGAGAGCTTGTAATTAGTGTGGACTGTCTCTAACCGCTGGAATCTAATGAGAGACAGCTCTGCTGATTGCGGAGGCGTATCTCGACCGTCAAGGAAGGCATGCAGCCTCGTCATCGGTACGCTAAGGGAATCCGCTAAACCAATCATCGCTTCAATATGATCTTCGTGGCTGTGGACGCCACCTGGGCTCAGCAGTCCGAGAATATGCAATGTGCCGGCTTGGGCCTTGGCTTTGCGACAAGCACTGACCAAGACTTCATTTGTCTCGAAGTCGCCCTCGTCGATTGCTTTGGTGATTCGGGTGAAATCTTGGTAAACAATTCGACCAGTCCCGAGGTTCATGTGACCGACTTCCGAGTTACCCATCTGCCCTATTGGTAAGCCTACTGCCTCACCAGATGTTTCTAGCCGTGCGCTAGGGGCACTTTTTGCTAAACGATCGAATATCGGCGTGTAGGCGTGATGTATTGCGTTGTCATCCGCGGCCTCGCGGAGCCCAAAGCCATCTAGAATCAAAAGTACAGCGGGTTTAGGTCGCATCTAATAGTCCAGAATTCGTCGAATACTACGGATCTAGGAAAGGTTCTGATCAAGGACCCGTGACTTCACCAGAGACATCATTATACTCGACGTCTTAATTTGGATCACGGTCTGTCGTCATTTATGCAGGATTTTATTGGATTTGCTCAGGAAAACTGGGCGCTTATGGTGTTGTGGATCTCTGCGGCCGCAACGCTTTACTACACTGAAACTAAAAAAGCGGGCAAATCGGTTAATACAACTGAAGCGACACGGATGATTAATCGTGATAACGCCTTGATCCTCGACATACGCGAGCAGAAAGAGTTTGCTCAGGGACACATCGCTGGCGCATACAACCTACCGGCTAGTGTCTTTGATAAGAAAGTAGCTGAGCTAGATCGTCACAAGACAACTCCCGTGGTTGTAGTTTGTAAGATGGGCACCTCGGCGGGATCAATTGCAAAGACATTAAAGAAACGTGGCTTCGAAAATATCGTTCGATTGGCAGGTGGGATGTCTGAGTGGACAGCGGCCTCTTTACCAACGAAAAAAGGGAAATCATCATGAGTAATGTGGTGATGTATATCACTAGATTCTGCCCATTTTGCATTATGGTTAAAAAAATATTCGATGACTTGAATGTGCCTTATGAAGAAATTGGGGTTGACCAATATCCCGAAAAGCGCCAAGAGATGACGAAAATTACAAATCGACATACGGTGCCTCAGGTATTCATTGGCGACCGACATGTTGGAGGTTGTGATGACACGCAGAATGCGCTCCATTCGGGGCAACTTAAAGTATGGTTAAAGGAAGCAGGTATTAATGTCTGACGAAGAACAGAATTTTTCGATTGCTCGAATTTATACGAGAGACTTGTCGCTCGAGTCGCCAAGAGCGCCTCAGATTTTTGAAAAGCAATGGAACCCAAAGCTTGGTCTTGAGGTGGATGTATTAAACGAGAAGCTAAATGACACGCTGTATGAGGTTATTTTAAAGCTCGGTGTTACTGTTAAAACAGACGATGAAGTCGCATTCCTTGTNGAGATTCAGCAAGCTGGTGTATTTGTTTTGCAGGGATTCGACGAACAAACGATAGAACACATCCTGGGCTCAATGTGTCCTAATATCTTGTTTCCCTATGCGCGTGAGACAATCGATTCACTGGCTGTTAAGGCGACATTCCCAGCACCAATGCTCGCACCGATTAATTTCGATGCCTTCATGGAGCAGCGAAAGAAACCTGAGACGAACTAGTCGTCGTTTGAGTCTGTGTCCGCAAATCCGAGTTCTTTGAGTTTGCGGGTCAGAGTATTTCTACCCCAGCCTAGTTTTTCAGCTGCTTCTTTTTTGCGTCCAGCGGTGTCAGTCAGTGCAACTTCGATTAGAGTTCTCTCAAATTCCTCGGTCAGCCTATCAATGACTTCGCCTTCATGGGATTTCAACATGCTTGCTACACGCTCGCGAAGAAGACCTGTCCAGGTTAGTGCGGATCGCTGGGATGGCCCGTTTGACGAGGCTACCTCAGGCGGCAAATCTTGTGCCTGGATTTGCGGATTCGGAGCCATAACCGATAACCAGCGGCACGTGTTTTCAAGTTGGCGCACGTTGCCAGGCCAGGCGAAATCTGAGAGTGCGCGTTTCGCGTCGTCGCTGAGATGCTTGGGTTCCGTGTTAATTTCTCGTGCTGCCAGCGTTAAGAAGTGCTCAGCGAGCGCAGGAATATCTTCTCTACGGTCTTTCAGTGCTGGTAATTGAATTCGGATGACATTCAGTCTGTGGAATAAGTCCTCTCGAAATCGCCCGTCCCTCACACGTTCCTCTAAATTCTGGTGTGTTGCAGCGATAATTCGAACGTTGACTTTGACTGGTGAAGTACCACCAACGCGGTAAAACTCATTGTCCGCCAGCACACGCAATAATCGTGTTTGTATATCGAATGGCATNTCTCCGATTTCATCAAGGAAAAGNGTTCCACCATTCGCTTGCTCGAAACGTCCCATGCGAGCATTTATCGCTCCACTAAATGAGCCTTTCTCATGACCGAACAGCTCTGACTCGACTAAGTCTTTTGGAATGGCTGCCATATTCAGAGCGATAAATGGCTCGTTTTTCAGCGGCGAGTTTGCATGGACGGCCTTCGCAACTAACTCTTTGCCCGTACCTGATTCTCCATTTATTAAGACAGTAATTTCGGCCTGCGCGAGTCGCCCAATGGCTCTGAAAACGTCCTGCATCGCAGGCGCTTCGCCTAATATGAGGGGATGTACCTCTTTAAACTGAGCTTCCGCGGGGATGNTTGGTTCTTGATGGCGTTCAAGCGCACGGTGGACCAATAGAATTGCATCGTCCACGTCAAAGGGTTTAGGCAAATACTCAAATGCGCCACGACTATAGGAGGCAACCGCGCTATCTAGGTCGGAGTGCGCAGTCATTACGATGACAGGAAGTCCAGGCGAAACGGTATGAAAGTGCTCTAAGAGCGACAATCCATCTTCACCCGGCATACGTATGTCGGTCATCACAACGGTCGGAGTGTTCGCCTCAAGCGCTTTTCGAGCCGCTTTAGCTGAATCGAAAACTGCGTGTTTGAGTCCTGCCCCCTGAAGTGCTTTCTCTAGAACCCAGCGGATAGAGCGATCGTCATCAACGACCCAAACTGTGGCAGACCTCATTCGTAACCTCCAAAGGGTATTATCACGTCGACCTGCGTTAGTCCGGGAACCGAATTAACTTCGATCCAGCCGTGGTGTCGTGAAATAATGGTTTGTGTAATCGACAGACCGATGCCCGAGCCTTGTGGTCTACCGGATACCATAGGNAAAAAAATTCTATCTTTAAGATCGGCAGGAATTCCGGGGCCATTATCTTCTACTCGCAGACGGATGGCAGAAGTAACTAAGCCGGTTTCTGGGTCATGTTTTCTGATGGCTCTGGTGTTAAATGAGATTTTNGGGCTGGCGTTACCGCTTTCATTTAAAGCTTGGACGGAGTTCCTGGCTATATTGATAATCGCTTGGGTCAGCTGCTCTTCATCTGCTTGGATCTCTGGGAGGCTAGGGTCATAGTCTCGATCGATGAAATAGGTGCCTCCAAACTCAGCGATTACCAGTGCTCTGCAGTGCTCTAAAACTCTGTGGATGTTAGTGATTTCAAATGGCGCTTGTTGGTGCGGCCCAATCAATCGATCGACCAGGTTGGTAAGCCGATTCGCCTCAAAAATGATGATTTGGAGATACTCCTGAAAAATGGAGGCGTCCGCCTCCTTTGCCATGAGTTGTGCCGCTCCTTTGATGCCACCTAGAGGATTTTTCACTTCATGTGCCAGGCCTCTGAGGATCTTTTTCAGGTTATTTTCGTCGGTTGCATACTTCGAGTCTCTGGCAATTTTTAACAAATTATCGACCTGAGATACTTCGACCATTAAAAATGGGTAGCCTGCTTTCTTCCCAGATTCAATACCGCTGGTGTTGGCAATTTGACTAAACGACGCATCAACCGTCGAAGCATTGCCTCTTTGTCCTAACTGTAACTCCCGGATTATAAAGGGGTGACCAACGCTTACACATGCATCGAGCGCCTCTTTGTACCGAGCGAATTTATTAACGACCCAGGTGTCAAAAGTTCTCCCTAAAACCTGAGATCTTGTTTTACCTAAGATTTGCAGGAATGAATCATTAGCCCAGGTTACTTCTAAGGAACGATTAAGAAGCAAGATTCCGGTGGATAAATTCTCCTCAAGTATGGTTGGTATCATAAGAAGGGCCGAGGTATTTCTCGGCCCACTCCTTTTAGACGCTGTAGTACATGCCGAACTCGACCGGGTGAGTGGTCATGTTCAAGCGCTCGACTTCTTCTCGCTTCAGTTCGATATATCCGTCGATCATATCATCGGTGAAGACACCGCCGGCGGTCAGGAAAGCGCGATCTGCGTCCAGTGCATCCAGCGCTTGTTCAAGGCTAGAAGCGACTGTTGGAATAGCTAGAGCTTCTTCTTCAGGCAGGTCGTAGAGATCCTTGCTGGCCGCCTCGCCCGGATGGATTTTGTTTTGGATACCGTCAAGACCAGCCATTAGCATTGCAGAGAATGCTAGGTATGGGTTCGCTGTTGGATCCGGGAATCGTACCTCGATACGACGACCTTTCGCATTTGAGACATATGGAATACGAATCGATGCCGAACGGTTACGCGCTGAGTATGCAAGCATGACTGGAGCCTCAAAACCTGGAACCAACCGCTTGTATGAATTCGTTGATGCATTCGCAAAGGCGTTGATGGCTCGTGCGTGCTTGATTATGCCTCCAATGTAGAAAAGCGCCTCGTCAGACAGGCCCGCGTACCCGTTACCTGCGAATAAATTCTGGCCGTCTTTCCAGATCGACTGGTGGCAGTGCATGCCTGACCCGTTATCGCCGACTAGTGGCTTAGGCATAAACGTCGCTGTCTTGCCGTAAGCGTGCGCTACGTTATGAACGACATACTTTAGTATCTGCACTTCGTCGGCTTTTTTCACCAATGTATTGAATTTTACTCCAATTTCATTTTGACAGGCGGTCGCTACCTCGTGGTGATGGACTTCTACCTCCAGACCCATTGACCCGAGGGTCTCACACATCGCAGTTCTCAGATCCATCGCCGAGTCGATCGGTGGAACCGGAAAATATCCGCCTTTGACGCTTGGTCGGTGCGCCATATTACCACCTTCAAATTCAGCATCGCTGGCCCACGCGGCTTCCTCAGCGTCAATTTTATACATCGCCCCTGACATATCAGCTTTCCACTGGACATTATCAAACACAAAAAATTCTGGCTCTGGTCCAAAGAAAGATGTGTCGCCGACACCGGTTGACTTTAAATACTCTTCCGCGCGGAGTGCTACCGAACGTGGATCGCGCTCATATCCTTGCATAGTGCTTGGCTCGACGATATTGCATCTGATGTTTACTGTAACTTCTTCCGTAAACGGATCGACGACAGCTGTTGAATCATCCGGCATCAGTATCATGTCGGATTCGTTGATTCCTTTCCAGCCAGCAATAGAAGACCCGTCGAACATGGCGCCTTCAGCAAAAAATTCACCGTCCGCCTTTGAGGACGGAAACGTGACGTGCTGCTCTTTTCCTCGCGGATCTGTGAAACGAAGATCTATCCAGCGCGCTTCGCTATCTGCAATTAATTTCAAAGTATTTTCGGACATGTGTGACTCCGTATGTCGAACTCAGTATCTCAGCCCCCTTGGACTGAGCGATCNAAAAAGCTTTAGCAATCGTTGTGCCGTTTTACTAATGGCCTAGTTCTAAAGCGTATGAGAGAACTATTGTGGTGCAGATCACCAACAAATTGCACCTTAATTGTGCAAATACCGCTTTAAATCGCACAAATATAGTGCAAATTGCGTGGGTGCAAATAATCTACAGCTGTCCCCGAGTGTCCGTTATACTCCCGCGCGCTCGGAGGACTTTATGATTGAACGTTTACGTAACGTAGCCATCATTGCGCACGTTGACCATGGAAAGACTACGCTTGTCGATAAGCTACTAGCTGCATCAGGCACCCTCGACAGGAAAGAGATCCAATATGAACGTGTGATGGACTCGACTGATCAGGAAAAAGAACGCGGAATTACGATTCTGGCGAAAAACACGGGTTTGAATTGGAATGATTACCGTATAAACCTCGTGGACACACCAGGCCATGCCGATTTCGGTGGCGAGGTTGAGCGGGTGCTGTCTATGGTGGACGCGGTGCTCTTAGTTGTTGATGCCGCAGAAGGTCCAATGCCACAGACACGGTTTGTTACACAGAAAGCGTTTAATCAGGGGCTAAAGCCAATCGTTATCGTGAACAAGGTCGACAAAGCTGGTGCTGATCCACATGGTACGATCGACAAAGTATTTGATCTGTTTGACAAACTTGGTGCAACCGAAGACCAACTTGATTTCCCTGTTGTGTATTGTTCTGCCATAAATAGTTTGTCAGGGCCGGAACCCGACCAGCTGATTAGAAGTATGGAGCCAATACTTCAAGCGATCGTTGATCACGGTCCAGCCCCCAAGGTCGATGCAGACGGACCGCTTCAGCTCCAAATATCCGCGCTTGATTATAATTCATTTCAGGGCGTGATTGGCGTTGGGCGGATTCGTCGTGGTCAGTTAAGACGAAACCAGCAGGTCGCTGTGGTTGATCGCGAAGGCGGTACGCGGAGGGGCAAAGTGCTCCAGATTCTTGGATATCTTGGCCTTGAGCGNTTTGAGCAACAATCGGCTACAGCCGGCGACATTGTCTGCGTCACCGGCCTCGATCCGCTCCTTATCTCAGATACGATTTGCGCACCTGAATCTTTGGAGGGTCTACCACCCTTGTCTGTTGATGAGCCGACCGTCAGTATGACATTCCAAGTGAACGACAGCCCTTTTGCGGGTAAAGATGGTAAGTACGTTACATCACGAAATATCAAGGATCGCTTGGATCGCGAATTGATTCACAACGTTGCGCTGCGGGTTGAGCAGGGCGATTCACCGGACAAATTTGTAGTCTCAGGCCGTGGCGAGCTTCATCTGTCTGTTCTGATCGAGTCGATGCGCCGTGAAGGCTTCGAGCTCGGTGTATCAAGACCTGAGGTAATTGTTCGCGAAGTCAATGGCGGTAAACAAGAGCCGTTTGAATATGTAGTGATCGACATCGAGGATCAACATCAGGGTGCTGTGATGGAAGCGATGGGGCTTCGGAAAGGTAATATGAAAAATATGGAACCAGATGGACAAGGCCGGGTTCGTCTTGAATACATCATTGCAGCGCGCGGATTGATTGGTTTTCGATCACAGTTCCTGACGATGACGTCCGGGACAGGTGTTATGAGCCAGGTATTTGATCATTATGGTCCGGTAAAGACAGGTGAATTGGGAAGTCGAATTAATGGCGTACTGGTTTCTATGACTGGCGGCGCGACAACGGCTTATTCGCTTTACAATCTTCAAGACCGGGGACGTTTAATCATCGGCTCAGGTGTAGACGTATATGAAGGGATGTTGCTTGGCATCCATGCACGTGATAACGATCTTCCAGTGAATCCAGTAAAGGGTAAGCAGTTAACTAACATCCGTGCTGCCGGAACTGACGAGAACCTTATCCTAACTCCACCAATTAGGATGACCCTTGAGTCTGCGCTTGAATTCATTGATGATGATGAGCTGGTTGAAGTAACGCCGAATTATATTCGGCTTCGTAAAAAACAACTCAAAGAGTCGGATCGCAAGCGTGCGGGACGCTCAAAGGCGGCAAGCTAGGAGTGCGTGCCGCCCCGTAAGGGGCCGTATGCACAGACTATTTCCGGAACTAACGCCGCATCACGAAGAGGTGTTGACTACAACAGACGGCCAACACCACCTATGGACCGCGTTATTCGGCAATCCTGATGGTTTGCCCGTGATCTGTTTGCATGGTGGGCCGGGGGCGGGCACTTCGCCTTTCATGCCTAGATTCTTCAATCCCGAAGTCTTCAACATATTGTGCTTCGACCAACGTGGTTGCGGCCGCTCTGAGCCGAATGGTTCGCTATCCAAAAATACTACAGATAAATTGATTTCAGATCTTAACTTGATTACCACTCGTTTTGGATTGGAACGTTATATTTTATTCGGGGGATCTTGGGGTGCCACCCTCGCCTTGCTTTACGCCATGGAACATCCAGGACGATGCCTCGGATTGATCTTGCGAGGGGTGTTCCTGAATACAACTGATAATTTGGACTGGCTGTTTGGTGGTGGTGCGGCGTCCGAATACTCTGCGGCCTGGTCTGATTTTCTTGCGCCTATTGAGCAGGCTAAAATGCCGGTGAATACTGTATTTGANNCTTATAAAAAACTTTTGCATGCCAACGATGAATTTACTCGGTTACAGGCAGCCCGTGCTTGGAATTTATGGGAGTATCGACTCTCGAATTGTGACTCAACAGCTAAAAAAACAGTTCAGATGTCGCCGAGGCATGAAATAAGCACTGCGAAAATTGAACATCACTACCTCAGCCAACGTTGTTTCCTTGAAGCCGATATATTTAGTGTGAAGCATAGCGAGCTAGCATCGATTCCTATGTTTCTATTGCATGGTCTCAAGGATCATGTCTGTCCAATCCGCAATGCATTTGACCTGAAAGAGCTCTACCCGAATTTAAGGCTCAGAATTCTGGATGAGGCAGGACACTCCGCGTTTGGTCCGCAGATGGCTGAGGGGCTGTGTCAGGCGACTAGTCAAATGGCCGCTTTATACGGCCACACATAATTAAGCCGAACCCGGCTTGGTGGGTCCGATGTATGGATCTTGATTGTCAAGGCCCTCAGGCTTGTCGAGCTCTTCATTAATCGGNGGTTTACCATCGTCGGTATGGGCAGGGGCATAGAGATCAAATTCATCGACCTCTCCCTCTTTTAAGTTATCGTCGGTAGCCTCATTCTCTATCGTGGCAACATCTCGGGGAGCGGTGGAGACAGTGGCTTCATCCTCTTCCAAATCCCCTGTTTTCGGTTTCGGCGTTCCCAGGAATCGTGCCCCAATTAATCCTACCTCAAAAAGAAGCCACATGGGCACGGCCAGAAGAGTTTGACTGATCACGTCTGGCGGAGTAACCAACATACCAACCACAAAACAGCCGATGAAAACGTATGGCCGCTTGTCTTTCAATGAGTCTGGCGACGCGATCCCAGCTTTTATAAGCAGCATTGTAGCGATCGGGATTTCGAAGGCCAGACCGAAAGCTAGGAATAATTTTAATACGAATGAGAGATAGGCATCGATATCAGTCATCACCGTAACACCGGTGGGGCCTACGGTTGTGAAGAAGCCAAATACCAGAGGGAAGACAGCAAAGTACGCAAATGCCATCCCTGCGTAGAAGAGGACGATGCTCGAGATGAGAAGTGGACCTGCGATTTTCTTCTCGTTGTCATACAGCCCCGGTGCAATAAAACCCCACAGCTGATACAGAATCATAGGTGCGCCGCAGTAGACGCTAAGGTACAACGCGAGCTTAAAGGGTGCGAGAAACGGTGAAGCCACCTGAGTTGCGATCATCGAAGCTCCCTCTGGCAGCAGCGATTGCAGTGGATTGGCGAGGTAAGCATACAGATCGTTTGCGAACGCGATGAAGCCCAGAAAAAATATAAGGATGACCACTAATATGCGAATCAGTCGATCTCTCAGTTCAATGAGGTGGGCGATTAAGGGCTGATCATTCAGACTTGGTTCGCTCATTGTTTTCCGTCTGTGTATCGTCGCTTGGCGGCTTGAGTCCTAGAGGATCATCACCTGCAATATCTTCCATCTTCAGTCCACCACCACGTGCCTCGAGTTGCTGTTTCAGGTCCTCGAGCTCTAGCTCACGGTTGATATCCTTTTGTATTGAGGCAACCTGACCACGCAATCGCTTTAGCCACAATCCGAGGGTGCGAGCTAGACGTGGCAGTCGCTCTGGACCAACCACGACTAAACCAATGATGGCAACGAGCAATAGCTCTGTCGCACCAATATCGAACACTTAGACTTTCTCTTTTTCTTTAGTCTGTGTTGGTTCGGTTGACTCGTTCTGTTGAACAGTGCTCTCGGCAGTTGCTTGCGCTACATCTTCGGCACCTTTGTCTTCAGTTTTGTCTGTCACTGACTGGCGAAAACCTTTTACTGCACTACCAAGGTCTGCCCCAAGCGATTTCAATTTTTTGGTACCAAAAATCATGATCACGATGGCCAAGATAATCAGTAACTGCCAGATGCTGATACCACCAATTCCCATAACGGGCTCCTATTGTTGTATGTATTGTTAGTTAAAGCCGCTAAACGGACCACCTCCAAGAACATGATAGTGCATGTGGTACACCTCTTGATGCCCTCCGGGCCCCGTATTCAACACCGTTCTGAATCCTGAATCTAGTCCTTGTTCCTTAGCGATCTGCTGAATTCTTAATTGAATTCGCCCCAATAACCCTTCATCAGAGGGTGTCGCGTCGAATAAATTTTCCATATGGCGACGCGGAATCACTAAAAAGTGCACCGGCGCTTTGGGGTTAATATCACGAAACGCCATACAGTCACTATCTTCATAGATAATATCTGCGGGTATTCCGCCGTCCCGGATATTACAGAATAGGCAATCAGTCATTTTGATTCCCCCTGCTTGCTTTCTCTAAAAGACCGCTGACACCTAACCGGCGCTCTAGTTCGGCTAAGACGGCAGATGGTGGTTCTTCCAGGTGGGAGAGCAACACCAACGTGTGAAACCATAAGTCGGCTACTTCGTGAATAACATCCTCATTATTCCTCGAACGCACCGCATCTTTAGCAGCCATAACAACTTCAGTCGATTCTTCACCTACCTTCTTTAAAATGTGGTCGAGACCCTTGTGATGCAACTTTGATACGTACGATTTGTCAGGATCACCGAAGCGACGTTCAGCGAGCATATCCTCTAACACCTCAATAACGGTCACTTATCGCCTCCATACAGAATATCCGGACTGATTTTTACTGGTTCAACGTCTTGCCAAGTACCATCGCTTGTTGGCGCCCAGGAAAAGCATGACCGCCTCCCAGTGTGGCAGGCCACGCCTGTCTGCAGAATACCTAAAAGAAGGGCATCCTTGTCGCAATCGATCCGAATGTCGACTAATTTTTGTGTCTGACCTGAGGATTCTCCTTTCCGCCAGAGCATTTGTCGGGAGCGCGAATAGTAAACGACCTCGCCGCTATGTAGTGTTTCCTCGAGCGCTGCGCGATTCATCCACGCAACCATCAGTACTTCTCTCGACTGCCAGTCTTGCGCGATCGCACAAATAAGACCGTCACCGTCAAATTGCACAATATCGAGTAATTTTCGCGTCGCACCTTCGCCCTCAAGTTCGATCATCAGCGCCTCATCAAAAGAACCATGGATAGCACAGCAATGGCAAATGGCCAATGCCCCGCAAACCAATCGTATTCCGTAATTAAAGCAGCTCCAGCAATAACCAAACCACTCACTCCTAAGAGTGTCCCCAGATATCCTGTGAGCCGCCTCTTCTTTGCTTCTTGGCCAATATGCTTAAGCACATCAATTTGTTGGAGTTGAATCGATTCAATCCTTTCGAGTCTCTCTGGTGCTGTCAGTAGTGTGTTAGTTAACGCTGGGAATTGCACAACCCACCGAGAGATATTACGTTTGGTGTAATCAGCAACACCTTTTGCACCCAGCCGTTCTTTAACCCAGCGATCGAGAAATGGCTTACCCGTTTTCCATAAATCAAGTTGTGGGTATAGTTCTCGACCAAGCCCCTCAATATTGAGAAGGGTCTTTTGCAATAGTATTAACTGAGGTTGTACTTCCATTTGGAAACGCCGCGCGACTTCAAATAAACGAATCAAGACAACACCAAAACTAATTTCTCCGAGTGGCTTTTGGAAAATTGGTTCGCACACGGTGCGAATTGCGCTTTCGAATTCACCGACATTTGTATCCTTTGGAACCCACCCTGACTCTACGTGAAGTTCTGCAACAGCACGGTAATCACGTTCCAAGAATGCAAGTAAATTTTGTGCAAGATATGCCTGTGACTCTGGGTCAAGCGTACCAACAATTCCGAAATCAATCGCCTTATATACCGGATCTTCAGGGTCCGAAATATCAACAAAGACATTGCCTGGATGCATGTCTGCATGAAAAAAGCTATGGTCGAATACTTGAGTAAAGAATATTTCCACCCCACGCTCAGAGAGCTTCTCCATATTGACCTTTTTTTCTTTAAAGATATCAATTCGAGAGATAGGAACACCGTAGATTCGTTCTTCGACCATTACATTGCGGCGCGTATAGTCCCAGTAAATTTCCGGCACATAACAGATTGTTGAGTCAGCGAAGTTACGCCTAATTAATGCGGTGTTCGCTGCCTCACGCATCAAGTCCAACTCATCTAGAATCGTCATACGATAGTCGGATACCACTTGAACTAGCTTCAAGCGTTTTCCATCGACAAAGTTTCTCTCCACAAACCTGGCGATGGTCGTCATCAATTTCAGGTCTTCCTCTATTACTTTTTCGATTCCCGGCCGAATGACTTTGGCAATGACTTCTTCTCCACTCTTGAGCCGTGCAGCGTGAACTTGCGCGACCGAAGCAGACGCCATGACATCTGATGAAAACTCACTGAATACATCATCTACTGAGCAACCCAATTCCGACTCAACTATTGACCTCGCGACTTCCCCAGAGAATGGTTTGACGCGATCTTGTAGTTCGGCAAGTGGTCCCGCTATATCTGGGGGAAGCAAATCCCGACGAGTTGACAGCATTTGTCCAAATTTAACGAATACGGGACCCAGTGTTTGAAGTGCGTCCCGAAGGCGCTCCCCACGAGTTCGCTTCATCCGGATCGATGGGACACACCATGCTAAGGCTTTTAGCATTCCGCGCTTAGGCTGCGGAAGAAGCTCGTCGATTCGCTCCGAGAAAAGAACACGCAGGATTTTAAAAAGACGAAATGAATTACCCATGTTGTATCTCGAGTCGTTTCATTCTCGCTTCCAGTCGATCAATCTGCCGGTTGAGCGATGTCATACGGATCTCTGTTTCAGTAAATGCTTCAGCTGTTAAGAGGGTTGCTTGTTCTGATCGTAGAAATTCTTTAGCCTGGCGCTTCAACGAGTCGCGGCTTGTAAGCCATTGTGATCGGGCAGAACGTAATGTTTTGATGAGAAGTCCGGCGGGCATGGGACCAAGGGCCTTTGTAAGGGTGTCTTCCCAATCTAAATCCATTGCTTGGAAAGTTTTCTGCATTGTTTGTAAAACACCAACACTGCCGCGGATATCAAGCCCCTCAAATATCAGAGGCGTATTGGGTTGGGTGAGCGATCGCGCGGTGTCAACGAGACTCCCAAGGGTTCCAGAAAGCTCCACATCAGCCGTTTCTTGTGATTCTGTTGCGAGCCACCACCGTTCTTTGCCACAAATGATCCAAACATCGAGGTCGAGATCAGTTACGCGAAGCTTCAGTACCTTACCAGCCATTGGTGCAAGCTGTTCGGGTCGAATATCAGCTGAGCGCATACCTGCACTGATTGCCTGCTCCGATGCAACAACTAATCCGGCGAGCATTAGGCGAGGGATCACGATTTAGCCCCTATATGGATCGCTACAACCCCGCCAGTCAAATTTTGATAGGTCACGGATTCAAAACCGGTGGATCGCATCATGGTAGCCAGCGCCTCTTGGTCGGGATGTTTGCGAATCGACTCGGCGAGGTATTGATATGACTCTTTGTCTTGGGCAACCAACTGACCCATTACTGGCAATACTGAAAAACTATACACGTCGTAGATCTGTGATAAGGCTGCTGAAACTGGTTTTGAAAACTCAAGCACGAGTGCTTTACCTCCCGGCTTAAGTACCCGGTACATTTCTTTTAGTGCAGTTTCTTTATCTGTCACATTCCGCAGACCGAAACCAATCGTTACCCTATTAAACGATTCTGACGGGTACGGGAGCATCTCGGCGTCGCATTGACACCAGCTTAGCCCCTTTAATTCACCATTGTCGATACAGCGATCACGGCCAACTCGGAGCATTTGGTCATTGATATCAGCCAGAACCACGTGACCGTCTGGACCTGCCCGATGGGACATCGCGCGAGCAAGATCACCGGTGCCCGATGCCAAATCGAGGATTTGCATTCCTGGACGAACAGCGATGGTTTCAATCGCAACGCGTTTCCACAATCGATGGAGACCCGCTGACATCAGATCGTTCATCAGATCATAGCGTCGAGCAACGCTATTGAAGACTTCCCTTACACGATAGGTCTTTTCCTCGACGGGGACTTCTTGGAATCCGAAATGCGTTGTCTCTTTCATTTGACCTCAGAGGATGTATTGCGACAAATCTTGGTCTTGGCTGACTTCAGACAAACGAGATTCGACATATGTTCGATCAATTGTGACTGTTTCGGCACCTGTTTGGCCAGTTTGAAAAAGTAAGTCTTCCAATACTCTTTCAACGAGCGTATGCAGCCGGCGCGCACCAATATTCTCGGTTTTTTCATTGACAAGGGTAGCAATCTCAGCGAGCGCCTCTATGCCGCTTTCGACAAATTCAATCGTGATGCCATCAGTCTTTAAAAGCGCTTCGTACTGGGTTACCAGTGAATGATCGGGCTCAGTGAGAATTCGAGCAAAATCGGAAGGTTTGAGGGCATTAAGTTCAACCCGTATCGGCAGACGACCTTGCAATTCTGGAACCAGATCTGAAGGTTTAGACAGATGAAATGCGCCGGAGGCAATGAATAGAATGTGATCCGTTTTGACAGAACCAAATTTGGTTTGTACCGTGGTTCCCTCGATTAAAGGGAGCAGATCACGCTGAACTCCCTCTCGGCTCACATCTGCGCCTTGAAAGTTCTCACGGCGACAGACCTTATCGATTTCATCCAAAAAAACGATGCCACGACTTTCGACATGACTTATTGCTGTCAGTTTGACGTCATCGTCTGAGATCAAACGGGCAGCCTCTTCATCGACCAGAATCTTATATGCGTCGCTAATCGGCAATTTGCGTTTCTTTTTTTTGTCCTGCCCAAATTTAGAGAACATATCTTGGAGCTGGCTCGCCATTTCTTCCATTCCGGGAGGCGTCATGATATCGACTCCGACGGCTGTTGCTTTTAAATCAATTTCTATTTCTTTGTCGTCGAGTTCGCCTTCACGAAGTTTTTTGCGAAATACTTGCCGTGCACCACTGGTATCCGATTGTATTGGCTGATCATTGCGTGGTGGTGGAAGCAAAATATCTAGAATGCGTTCTTCTGCCCGATCTTCAGCTTGATGGCGGACCGATGCCATACGACGTTCGCGTTCATCCTTGATTGCAATACCAACCAGGTCTCGGATGATGGACTCGACATCACGACCCACATACCCGACTTCGGTGAATTTTGTTGCCTCAATTTTGATGAAAGGGGCTTCCGCCAAGTGTGCGAGTCGGCGTGCGATTTCAGTTTTACCGACACCGGTTGGACCAATCATGAGAATATTTTTCGGCGTCACTTCTTTGGCTAGCTCTTCCGTGAGTTGCATTCGACGCCAGCGATTTCTCAATGCAATCGCAACCGAGCGTTTCGCATCTGCTTGTCCAATAATGTGTCGATCAAGTTGAGCAACAATATCCTTAGGAGAGAGATCAGTCATGATTCGTGGTCAGCTCATCAATAGTGAAATTGGTATTGGTATAAATGCAGATGTCACCTGCAGCTTTGAGCGCTTCTTCGACGATCGTTCGTGCAGAAAGTTTAGTGTTGCGTAGTAAAGCGAGCGCAGCGGCTTGAGCGAATGGGCCGCCGGAGCCAACCGCGATAATGCCATTTTCAGGCTCCATAACATCACCATTTCCAGTGATGATTAGCGAAGTTTCTGTATCAGCGACCGCGAGGATGGCCTCGAGTCGTCGCAGCATTCGATCTTGCCGCCAGTCTTTTGCGAGCTCAACTGCGGCTCGGGTGAGATTACCTTGATGTTTTTCAAGTTTCCCATCAAATCGCTCAAACAAGGTGAAGGCGTCAGCTGTTCCGCCCGCGAATCCGGCCAATACCTTATTTTGGTAGAGGCGTCTGACTTTCCGGGCGTTTCCTTTCATGACGGTGTTGCCCAGTGTCACCTGGCCATCGCCGCCAATACAGACTTGGTCACCTCGACGGACCGAGACGATCGTTGTACCGTGGAATTGCTCCATTTTTACTCCTTTCGAACAAGTGCACTGTAGCCATTTTTTATAAGGATGTCGGCCGTAGCCCGCATATCGCGGACCGTTTTAAATGGACCAAGTACGATTCGATACCACCCACCATTTGATTCACTTGGCGGAATCACCCGCGCTTTTAAATCTAGAAATAATAGAGCGACGCGCGTGTCATCAGCGGCTTCAGCCGTCTTGAATGAAGCAACCTGAATAATGGTGCTTTTGAGCGTTTCGGCAATGGCCTCATCACGAGATTGGCCTATTTCAGTGTCAATGGGGACTTCCCCTGTAATCAACAACTCATAAAACGTGTAAAAGTTCTCAGACGCCTCAGGTATCTTGTCGCGAACTATGATTGATTTTTTCGAGTTTGTTGATATCTCAGATGCGGACGATTGCGGCTCTCCGATTCGTGGTTCTGGTCGCTTTGGTTCAGCAGAATCCGTCACTGATGTACTTTGATTGAGCCAAATTAGACCGGTCGCAACAGCGCCGAGTAAGGCGATACTCAAGGTAATCCCGGTGGCAGCACTAGGACTTTTTTTCTTTGGGCGTCGGTGCCTCGCTGCTTGTGTTGAATAATCTCGCATCACATGGACCGTGGAGCACTAACACCAATTAGATCTAGGCCATTGCGAACGACTATTTGAACTGCCTTGGCTAGCGCGAGACGTGCATCACGAATGTCCATATCATCCACCAGCAGCCGTGTCCCGTTATACCAACGGTGGAAGTCAGCCGCGAGATCTTGCAAGTAATAGCCGATCAAGTGCGCCTCCAGAGAATCAGCTGCTTTATCCACAATTTCTGGGAATCGCCCGATTGCTGTTGCCAAGTCCAATTCTTCTTGGGTGACCAATGACGTGAGCTGATCGAGACCGCGCTTTTCGTCAAACGGTTGTCCCTCCAAGCTCTCAAATAAACGGCAAATCCGCGCATGTGCATATTGAATGTAGTACACCGGATTGTCTTTTGACTGGCTCGTTGCCAGTGACAGATCAAATTCCAAGTGTTGATCTGCCTTGCGCATGACGTAAAAATAACGGCATGCATCGCGACCAACATAGTCCCGTAACTCTCTCAAAGTCACGAATGAACCTGAGCGTGTTGACATTTGCAGACGCTCACCATCTTTATAGAGGATCGCAAATTGAACCAGCCGAATGGTCAGGCGCGCTGGATCAAAACCGAGCGCATGAGTTGCCGCTTTAATTCGGGCGATATAGCCATGATGGTCGGCGCCCCATACATATATAATTCGATCAAATCCACGTGAAAACTTGTTGGCAATGTAGGCGATGTCACTTGCAAAATAGGTGGTTTCACCATTGTCTCTTCGAACAACGCGATCCTTGTCGTCGCCAAAGTCTGTTGATCTGAACCAAATTGCACCGCCTCGCTTGTAGAGATGACCGCGCTCTTCAAGTGTTGCGATGGCCCGATCAATCTCGCCAGATGTAACGAGAGATTTCTCACTAAACCACTCATCAAAGTCTGCACCGAATTCGGATAAATCATCTTTGATATCGTCGAGAATTGCTGTGAGCGCAAGATTAAAAGGTTTGAGCCAATTGTCGCCAAGTGATCCTTTGGCATTCCGAACTAATCTGTCGATGTGTGCGTCTTTATTCTCCTCAGAGTCAGTGGGTACCCCATCGATTAGCGTGTCGAAAGATACTTGGAGCGAGTTTCCAGCGTTTTGAAACAAGGTCGCACCGAGACTAGAAATGTAATCGCCTTGGTAACCTGCTGATGGAAAGACGATTGATTCACCAGTTTGTTCGAGATACCGAATGAATACGCTGACGGCCAAAATATTCATTTGGCGACCTGCATCATTGACATAATATTCAGCCCCAACCTGATGCCCGCGAGCCTTTAGCAAGTTCACCAGTGTTGCTCCATAGGCAGCACCACGGCCGTGCCCCACATGCAATGGTCCGGTTGGGTTGGCTGAGACAAATTCAACTTGTACGCGCTCGTCGGTTGCTTGGTGAAATCCAAATTGGTTATGTTCTATCAGGCAGCGGATGACTGGCTCAAACGCTGCACCTTTTACCAAACGAACATTGATGAACCCTGGTCCTGCAATCTCTGTTGCATGGACACTGTCTGACCGAGGGAGATGTTCAAGGAGTAAGTCTGCGAGTGCGCGGGGCGCCAGATTGGCGGCTTTTGCATGCATCATGGCCACATTAGTTGCAAGATCTCCATGTGCAGGATCACGAGTATTTTCAATTTGTACGGGCTTACGATCTGCAGCATCAATGATGCCTTGGGTTATGAGTTGATCGAGCGCTTGTTCAAATAGCCCAGCAATGGCGTCCTTCATATTGTCCCCCCGATTAAGCGCGCGAGTGTAGCATTACCATAGATCCCAGGGATCAACATCCAACTGAAACATGACTTTTCCTCGCTTCTTATACGCCCATGGACCGGTTTCTTTTAATACCCATTGAATCAATGAACGTTTTCCGAGGATCAAAAGCTGGCCATGATATTGCCGATTACGGCGTTCCATCGGAGCGGGTGCTGGTCCAAGCACACGAATTGGGCTATCCAATGCGTGAATTTGATCAGCGATCTCCTCTAATGCTTCGAACACTGGTGTTGGCGACGAGGCACGGGCTGTTACAAGTGCTATATGTGACTCTGGTGGCCAATTGAATTGTTGCCGTTCAAGGAGCATCGCTTTTGCGAGATGGTCGTAATCCTGCCTCAGTATCTTGTCGAACCATTCGGAGTCAGGACGATGTGTCTGAATCAGGACTTGGCCGGTTGCACCATGGCGCCCCGCACGTCCAGCAACTTGAGTAAGGAGTTGCGCGAAATGTTCGACCGACCTGAAATCAGCGCCTGAAAGCCCTTGATCTGCATCAGTAATCACAACGGTGGATAGCTTTTGGAAATCGTGTCCTTTAGCAAGCATTTGTGTGCCAACCAGGATACATGGTTGGCCGTCGATCACTGGTTGAATCAGCTGGTCAAATGCACGTCGTCTGGCAGTGGTGTCGCGATCCACGCGAATAATGGGTACCTCGGGAAAACTTTTTGCCAACGTTTCTTCCAAGCGCTCGGTTCCATGTCCAACAGCTAATAGATTGTGCCCAGCGCATTCAGGACAGATCGATACTGGGCGTTGCCGATGATCACAGTGATGACACCACAAGGAGTCGGGCTGACGATGGAGCGTTGGCTTTGCATCGCAATATTTACAGCCTGGGATCCATCCGCAGTCTGTGCACATGAGGATGGGGGAATACCCTCGTCGGTTGAGAAAAACGAGTGCTTGTTGGCCGTGGTCGATGGCATATCGAACGGCTCGCTGGGCTGCTTCGCTCAGGCCATCTTTTGGTTTGTCATACCTTACATCGATCAAACGAATGGTCGGTTGAGGCTGCTGTCCTGGTCGGTCCAATAAGCACAATCGCTGGTATTTTCCGAGTTCTGCCTGTTGCCATGTTTCAAGTGACGGTGTTGCTGAAGAGAGTACGATTGGGATATTCGTCTGTTTCGCGCGAACGATGGCTAGATCTCTGGCTGAATAGCGACATCCCTCTTGATTTTTGTAGGCGCCATCGTGTTCTTCATCAACCAAGATAAGGCCTAGATTTGGCATTGGCGTGAATAACGCTGAGCGTGTACCGATTAGAACATCGGCAACGCCTCGAGCAGAAGCAACAAAGGCTTTTGTTCTTGCGCCATTGGCGATGCCTGAATGAGACACACAAAGCTCACCATCGAGCTGATTTCGGATCCTACTCACCATTTGGCCGACCAACCCAATTTCGGGTACTAGTAATAGGACTTGCTGGCCTCGCTTGATCATTCGATGTATCAGCGCAGAAAAAACCTGCGTTTTCCCGCTACCAGTTACTCCTTGGAGTAAAAAGCATTGGAATTGATTGGCTGTCTGATCTACCGCTTCGATCGCATGTTGTTGATCGCTTGTGAGCGAATATGCCGGTGGTTTGTTGTGACCGGTTTCAGTTGTGGGCTTTGGGATTGGCTTGCCTTTACGAAGTGTTGTCGGAAGGCTTGACAGTAATAAATCACCTGGCGGCGCCAAATAGTAGTCTGATGCGAAATCCACCAGAGACAAGTGTTGCGGACTGACGATAGGTTCATCATCAATGACTGATATGATTGATTTAATGGTTTCAAGCGTCTCGGGTTGATTGGCTTCTCCAGCGCAGATACCGACGATCTCGCGTGATCCGAGAGGCACTTTGACGCGCACGCCAGCGCTGATCAGAGCGTCTGATGCGTAGATAAGCGGCCCAAAGAAGGGCCCTGGAACAAAAACGTTGATAAAAAAGCGTGACATAGGCTTCCGTGAATACCTTAGTGTTTGATAAACTCCGCCGCCCAAACTTAGATGCGGTATCCGACGCTTAACGTGGTTGGGACAGCGGCATCGATTATATAGAGGATAGAAAAATGAGAGCGGATATTCATCCAGCATATTCGGACGTGAAGGTCACGTGCTCATGCGGAGCAACCTATGAGACGCGTTCAACAAAAGGCGAAGATTTTTCAATCGACGTATGCCAAGAGTGCCATCCGTTCTACACCGGTAAGCAGAAAGTCGTCGATACTGGCGGACGTATCGATCGCTTTAACAAGCGCTTCGGTGGTCGAACCATCTCAAAATAGAGTATGTTCAAAAGCCGCTTTCATAGCGGCTTTTGTGCTTTCGGGGGCTGCCATCGCAGCGCCCTGTCCTGCACCTCAAACCCTCTCTCCGTTACTCAAGATTGATCGAGTCATTGATGGCGATACTGTTAAGCTTGATGATGGTTCTAGTGTCCGTTTGACCAGTTTTAATGCATTCGAATTGAAAGATTCCGGTTGGAAGCGTGATTACGCTTTCAGGGCTGAGCGGCGGGCGATAGAGGTGCTTCCAGAGTCAATCCAAGTCACCCCGTGGCCAGCACAAAGAGACCGCTATGGTCGTCTATTGGGTAATCTATGGATGGACGGGGCGTATCTTAGTGAGGTGCTTGTTGCCGATGGCCTTGCTCTCACTGTTTCTGTTCCTCCAGAGAATCGCTTGGCTCCTTGTCTGTTATCAATTGAATGGAGCGCACGGATGTCGCGTGTTGGTGTTTGGTCTTTAGGTCATTTACCCGAGAGCGCAAGAACCTTATCAAATGGTGGCTTTCATCATCGTATTGGAGTGGTGACGGATATTCTTGATCAGACCACTATGATTCTGGATGGCAAACTACGTGTCGTATTACCAGGGGTTGATCCTAGCGTGATCATGGGTGCTCGCTACGAAGTTCGCGGCTGGGTGTCGCGTTCTCCAAGGGCATTACGTGCGGACTGGCCATGGACATTGAAACTTAAAGATTTCAGTAATCGCGTTCGAGTGTTTTAGAACAGTTGTTGAGGTGTTTGTATTGTTTGGCCGTCTGTTGATGGAATCATCGCTTCTGGCGCAGGCTCCTTCGGTGGATTTTCTAAGAGGAAAAATTCGCGCAATGCATTTTCCTGAGATGCGCGTGCTTTCGCACCAGTTTCGGGATCGATACGTGTCGCAACAATACCTGTCGGTAGTGATGGTGTATCCTGCGGAACGTCCTTTAATGCGTATTTCATAAATTCAATCCAGATTGGTAACGCGGCCCGGCCACCGTATTCAGCACGACCTAGGGTCTTTGGTTGGTCAAATCCAACCCAAACCGAAGCGACTAGGTTTTTTTGATACCCATTAAACCAAGCATCGACTTGGTCATTTGTTGTTCCAGTTTTACCGGCAAGATCGCGCCGTCCGAGCGATTTTGCTTTTTTTGCAGTTCCTCTTTTCACCACGTCCTTCAACATATCGTGGATGAGAAAATGAATACGTTCATCAATTACCCGTGGTGCGATGCGATCACTGTATTCGAGCTCTAAAAAGCTGGACTTTGCAGCCCGCAACTGATTATCAAATTCTAGATCAACTGAGACCGAACGGCCTTCACATACATTTTTACAAACCGTAACCGGACGAGTTTGGAACAGCGTGGCACCATCTGCGGATTCGATACGATCGATCAAGTAGTTTCCAACCCGGAATCCACCATTTGCAAAAATCGCGTATGTTTCTGCCATCTCAAGAGGTGTCAGTGATGCTGTACCCAGCGAAATCGAGAGATCTCGCGGTAATTTTGTTGTATCCAAGCCAAAACGGTCCGCGATATCAATAATTCGACTGACTCCGAGCTCGCGGACAAGTCGCACTGATACCAGGTTTCGTGATTTATATAATGCTGTTCGAAGGCGGGTTGGGCCTAGAAATGTTCCACCAGAATTTTGTGGGCGCCAATCGGTCGCGCCATCTGTTTGATTAAAAACAACCGGAGCATCGTTAATCTGCGTTGCTGGGGTCATGCCTGACTCAAGAGCGGCTGTGTAGACTAGTGGCTTGATTCCAGAGCCTACGAGACGACCACCTTGTGTCGCCCGGTTAAACTTGGATTCGAAATAGTTAAATCCGCCGATCATCGCACGAATGGCCCCTGTATTTGGGTCGAGTGCCACAAACCCAGATTCGACTTCCGGTTTTTGGGCCAGCCACCAGCGGGTATCATCTTGAAGTACACGGATCAGATCGCCCGGCGCCACTAATTTTCTAGCGTCTTTGATGCGAGGACCAATGCTATTGACACTGCGATACTCTCTGGCCCAATTAAATCCTTTCTGTTCAATGATGATAGATTCATCATCTTTGGTGACTGCACGAATGGTTTTGTCTGTAACGGCGACAACGACGGCCGGGTGGAGTGAACCTATTTTTTCTATATCCATAAGTTGTCGTTTCCAATCGAACAATCCGGTGCCAACCAGTGATTTTTCGACGCCCCGCCACCCATGTCGGCGGTCATACTCCATCAATCCTTGGACGACCGCGTTTTGCGCATATTTTTGCTGCTCGCCGTTGATGGTGGTGAATACTCGTAACCCATCGGTGTATGCTCGATCGTCAAAAATTTCTAACGCGATTCGGCGCGCTTCCTCAGCGACGTAGGGGGCGGTGAGATCGAGTTGAACACCATGTAGTGAGGCTGTGACAGGTCGTTCAATTGCTTGTTCGAAATCGTATTCTTCGATGAATCCCAATTTCAGCATACGGCCTAGAATCCAGTCACGACGCTCTTTCGCCCGCTCTGGATTTGCAATTGGGTTGTACTTGGAAGGCGCTTTCGGAAGTCCCGCAATCATTGCCGCCTGAGCCAACGTCAGCTCATCCAGGTTCTTTCCGTAGTAAATCTGTGATGCGGCATTGACGCCATAGGCACGATGTCCGAGAAAAATCACATTGAAGTACAGCTCAAGAATTTCATCCTTGCTGAGTGTTTTCTCGATTTCGAGCGCCAGTAAAATCTCTCTAAATTTGCGCGCAAATGTCCGCTCGTGGCTTAGAAAATAGTTCTTTGCCACCTGCATAGTGATGGTTGAACCCCCGGACTGAATCTGTCCGCTTGAAACGAGTTGCCACGCAGCGCGCGCAAGCCCCAGAGGATCGATGCCGACATGGTCTCTAAAGTTATCATCTTCTGCAGCGAGGAAGGCGCGCACAAGATCAAGTGGCACCTCGTTGATAATTACTGGATCGCGGTACTTCTCGCCAAACTGTGCGATCAATTGTCCGTCCGAGGTAAAGATCTGGAGGGGTGTTTGCAATTTTACAGTGCGCAAGGATTCTACATCTGGAAGCCCTGGTTTTAGGTAAAGATAACCGCCAATCAGTGTTGCTACTCCCAATAGCGCTGATGTGAGTGCGAGGCTGGTTAAAAACCGTATGTGGTTCGTCACGATGCTTCCATTCCAAAAGTTGAATCAAATTGTACCTAAATTCAAAGTTTAATACCGATTTGAAGAATTCTAATTTTCCGCTAGGCACCCTGAGATTGGGCGGCCTCGTAAAACTGACATTCGATATCACCTCGTAGCTTAGCGAGGGGTTTATTTGTTTTATTGGATAAATGATGGAGATCGTCGTTGCTGTCTCATGAACCAATGCCAAAACGAAAAGAAACAATTTCGAGGATAAACACTTCGATTTGTGACAGGTTCAAATGCGGGGTGTCATAACTCAATTGAGGCGGCGTCGAGGCTTTAGACCAGAACTGCTAGTATCTATTATGTCGAACGTTTTTAACCCGAGGTTCCATGCCAAACATTTCGTCTCCACTCATTTTGATCGGCCCAACCGGTGCTGGTAAAACGACCGTTGGTCGTTTGCTTGCAACGAAATTGAAGTTGCCTTTTCTCGATTTGGATGAGGAAATTGAGGCTCGTTGTGGTGCAGATATCCCTTGGATTTTCGATGTAGAAGGGGAAGCTGGTTTTCGCGGGCGTGAAGCACGGGTCTTTGGGGAGCTTGTCAGCCAAGGTGCTGTCGTTGTGTCGACCGGAGCGGGCATTGTGTTGCGTCATGAAAACCAACAACTATTGACAGCGCATCAAGATCATGTGATTTGGCTAAAGGTTGATTTGCAAACGCAGTTTGACCGCTTAAAAAATGATAAGCATAGACCTTTGTTAAGGGTGGCTGACCCTAAAGCAAAGCTGAAAGCCATGGCAGAAGTGCGAGAGCCCTTATATTGCGCGTATTCATCGATACATGTGCAGACGCGGCGAGCGAATCCATCTATCGTGGTACGCCAAATTATCGAACGAATGAAAGGTCAGAGTGATGAGAACGCTTGACGTTGAATTGGGCGATCGTACGTATTCGATCCATATCGGACGCGGTCTGATTGACTCTGATCTTCTGTCATCGGTCGTTCGGGGCCGTCAAGTACTGGTCGTGACTAACGAGAGGATAGCTCCGCTATATTTAGATCGAGTTGTTTCTGTATTAAGAAATTTTGAGGTGGCTACGGTGATACTGCCAGACGGGGAAAGTCACAAGCATATCGCTACTCTTGATCTTATTTTTTCAGAAGCGCTTACCCATCGATTTTCTCGAAACGCAACTATGGTTGCTTTGGGTGGTGGTGTCGTTGGAGATATGGTTGGCTTTGCTGCAGCAACCTATCAACGCGGTATTGATTTTGTACAAATTCCAACAACCCTTCTTTCTCAAGTTGATTCATCCGTCGGTGGGAAAACGGGAGTCAATCATCGCCTAGGAAAAAATATGATTGGCGCTTTTCATCAGCCGATCGCAGTGGTTATTGACACGGATGTGTTGGCCACGCTTCCTGAAAGAGAAATGTCTGCCGGCATGGCTGAAGTTATCAAGTACGGCCTTTTGGGAGATTGTGATTTTTTAGCCTGGATTGAATCGAACATCGATTTGTTGATGACTAAGGATGCGGAGACACTTTCTAGTTCTATCGAACTCTCGTGTCGGATGAAGGCTGATATTGTGTCTCGCGATGAGCGTGAAGGTGGTGTGCGCGCTCTGCTTAATCTTGGTCATACGTTTGGCCACGCAATTGAAGCGCACCTAGACTATGGCGATTGGCTTCATGGTGAAGCAGTCGGTGCTGGTATGGTGTTGGCCGCGCGTTTGTCAGAGGAGATGCGGTTGCTCTCGGAGGTTGATGTTGCTCGAGTAATCGCTGTTTGTGAGCGTGTAAATCTGCCAGTTCGACCGCCACAAGGAATGACACCTAACGATTTTATGAAGCATATGGCTGTTGATAAGAAAAATGTCGATGGACAGCTACGCCTCGTGCTGATGCGGTCTTTGGGTGAAGCGTATGTCGAAGATCATGTGCCTGCCGAAACGCTTCTTGATGTACTCAACGCGTGCTGTCATTAGTTCGATCCCAACAAGCATGCGTTGAAAGAATTTGCTCCGCTGTTCGCTGGGCGAAACGGCTCGTCGTGCTTGTTGGTGCAACTGGGCAAGGAAAGACTTCTGTTGTCGAGGCGCTTGTCCTGCGAAGTTCTGTGAATCCACTACGTCTTCGGGGCAAACTGATTTCAGACCGAACTGATGCGGTCTTGCGTATGATGGGCCTGGTCGGGCTGCGTCCGGAAGGCAGTGACATCGAGATGCTATTACGACTTCAGAATAAGCAGCCTTTGGGAATTGAAAATGGGATTCCTGAAATTATTGTGGATGACGCAGATCACCTCCCCAATGATGTGCTAAGACTCTTCCGTGAGCTGAGTTCAGGCGCATATGGTCGACGCTGGTCGATTTTGATGGTCGGAGAAGGGGCCTTGGTCAAACGTCTTCAAGCACTAAACCCAAAACCCGCATTACCGAGTGTTATTCTCCTACCACGGTGGGATCAATATGATTTAGAAGAAGCTTGCGCCGAGCTATATCGACCAACGGATTTATCTGCACGGGCGCCTACTCTGCTCCAAAACTACTCCATGCATCCAAAACAATTGTTGAGAGCAGTGGCTGACGGTGCCCTAGTATCTGGTGTAGACACTAGGGCAGAGCATGATGATGAACCGTTTTCCGTGCAACGTATTAAATTTACGGCAACCATTGTAGTAGGCATCATCATTGCATTGTTAGTTGCTATTTTGATATTTGTCCAAATAGATAGAGAAGAGACTGCTGCCTCGAAAGATACGATTGTCCCCTTGACCCCAAATGAACAATAGTTGCGAGCGCAATATCATCCATTTGCTCAGCGGTCATGAGAGTCATATACTACGCGGCCTTTTTCTTTGTGGATTCAGTTGTTTGGGTCCAATTGACGCGAATGTTTTGCCGAGCTTGCTAGAACTAAGGTCGCAAGATTAGTCGTTCAATTTCCGCGGGACGTGCAGCGGCCCACACTAGTTGAGGTTGCGGCCCTTATGGCCGTGTATTTTAGGAAAAGCATATGGCCAAAGGTCTTTATACACCTGGTGAGTTTCGCGACAACTGCGGTTTTGGTTTGATCGCGCATTGTGAGGGCGAGGCAAGTCACGATCTATTAATGACGTCAATCCAAGCGTTGACGCGGATGACGCATCGTGGCGGGATTGCAGCCGATGGCAAGACAGGTGACGGGTGTGGATTGCTGTTTCAGATGCCAGATACATTTATGCGTCGGGCAGCAAAAGAAGCTACTGGGGCTGACCTTGGTGAATTATTCGCTGTGGGGATGGTCTTTGTGTCAAGTGATGCTACGGACGAAACTAGGGCAACTAAAGCGATCGAGGATATCCTCCAAGTCCGCAACTTAGCAGCGGCTGGCTGGCGTGATGTGCCGGTTGACCCAACCAATCTTGGTCCGATTGCACGCGGGAACATGCCTGTGTTCAAGCAGGTTTTTGTGGAGCCTCGGGGACAGAATAAAGAGCAATTTGATAACGATCTGTTTATAGCATCGCGACTAATTGAACGTGCGATTGCATTTAATCCAGAGAATTATTTATGTTCATTGTCGCGCCGGGTTGTCTCCTATAAGGGACTGATGATGCCCGCGGATCTGCCGAACTTCTATCCAGACCTAAACGATGCGCTAATGGCAACAGCGATTTGCGTATTTCATCAGAGGTTTTCGACAAATACGCTCCCGCTTTGGCCTCTTGCGCAACCCTTCCGATTACTCGCACATAATGGCGAGATAAATACCATCGCCGGTAACAGAAACTGGGCCAACGCGCGCGGTCATCTCTTCAAGTCCGATCGTTTGCCTGAAATTGATCAGATCCTGCCACTTGTGAACTCCACAGGCTCAGATTCATCGAGTCTCGATAATATGCTTGAGGTAATGGTTGCTGGCGGAATGGATTTGTTTCGCTCGATCCGCATGCTGGTGCCGCCTGCGTGGCAGAACGTAGACGACATGGATGCCGATTTGCGTGCATTTTATGAATACAATTCGATGCATATGGAGCCATGGGATGGTCCTGCGGGCATAGTATTGACAGATGGTCGCTATGCCTGTTGTTTACTTGATCGTAACGGGTTAAGACCTGCGCGTTGGGTCAAAACTAGAAATGGTTATTTAACGCTTGCTTCCGAGATTGGGACTTGGGATTACAGAACTGAAGATGTTGTTGCCAAGGGCCGTGTTGGGCCGGGCGAGATTCTTGCGATCGACACAGAAACGGGCGAAATGTTAACAGCTGATGATATCGATCATCGACTCAAGCGCCGCCAGCCCTACAAGCAGTGGCTTCGGGAGCAAACGATCCGCTTCGAAACTGAGATGAAAGATCCGTTTTCGGACCTTAAAAAGCTCTCAGAGCGCGGTCTGTCTCCATACCTGAAGTTGTTTAGCCTGACAACGGAAGAGCGTCACCAAGTCATCAAACCTCTGGCTGAGACAGGCCAAGAGGCCGTTGGGTCGATGGGTGATGACACGCCGATGGCTGTACTGTCTACAGAGCAGCGTCATGTTGCCGACTATTTCCGTCAGCAATTTGCGCAGGTAACTAACCCACCAATCGATCCATTGCGTGAATCGATTGTGATGAGTTTAGAGACTTGTCTCGGTATGGAACTGAATCCGTTCGAGGAGACTGCAGACCACGCAGAGCGAGTGATTTTGCATTCACCGATTCTGTCGGCTCCGAAGATGGATCGTTTGAAAGCAATCAATCATCCGAAGTACGGTCGTGTCCAGATTGAGCTTGCTTTCGACCCAGCACTCGGGCTTAAGGCCGCTGTTAAGTCAGTCTGCAAGCAGGCCGTCGATGCAGTACGTTCAGGGAATACCCTGCTTATCCTTTCGGATCGGCGCGTGACCGAGGACCAATGGATTGTTTCTGCCACGATGGCGACCGGTGCCGTGCATCATCGTCTGATTGAAGAAGGGCTTCGATGCTCTGCAAACATCATCGTCGATACCGCCGAGGCCCGCGACTCACACCATTTTGCAGTTCTTCTCGGGTTTGGCGCGACAGCCGTTTATCCGTACTTGTCGTATCGGGTTATTAATGATTTGGTTGATTCTGACGAGCTCGTTGGTGACCCACTAGAGCTGCACCGCAATTACCGCAGAGGGATCAACAAAGGCCTGCTAAAGATCTTGTCGAAGATGGGGATCTCAACGATCGCTAGCTACCGTGGCGCTCAGTTATTCGAAGCGGTCGGTCTGTCAAATGAAATCGTCGACTTTTGTTTCAAAGGGGTTCAAAGCCGAATTGCAGGTGCAGATTTTTCTGACTTTGAAAACGACCAGAAGGTTCGTCAGTCGCTTGCGTGGTCAACCCGGAAACCCGTTCCGCAAGGCGGGTTCTTGAAGTATATGCACGGCGGTGAATACCACGCCTACAATCCAAGTGTCGTTCAAACGCTGCAGCAGGCGGTGCAAACGGGCTCCTACCCGACGTATCAAAAGTACGCAAAACTGGTTAATGAGCGCCCGGTCGCGACTCTACGAGATTTGCTTAAGTTCGAAAAGGATGCCGGTCGTGTAATTTCAATCGAAGAGGTCGAGCCTATTGAGTCGATTATGAAGCGATTTGATTCAGCAGGTATGTCCTTGGGGGCGCTCAGCCCAGAGGCTCATGAGGCCTTAGCGCAAGCTATGAATGAATTAGGGGCGCGTTCAAACTCTGGTGAAGGCGGGGAAGATCCTGAGCGGTTTGGCACCAGCCGAGTATCAAAGATCAAGCAGATCGCATCAGGTCGTTTTGGCGTTACTCCACATTATTTGGTCAATGCTGAAGTGCTACAGATTAAAGTTGCTCAAGGCGCGAAGCCTGGCGAAGGCGGACAATTGCCAGGCGGTAAAGTAAATTCGCTGATCGCGAGACTCCGTTATTCAGTGCCTGGTGTGACGTTGATTTCGCCTCCGCCGCATCACGATATCTATTCGATTGAGGATTTAGCTCAACTTATTTTCGATCTTAAGCAGGTGAATCCAAAAGCATTAGTCTCTGTCAAGCTTGTGAGCGAGCCTGGCGTGGGAACAATTGCGGCTGGTGTCGCAAAGGCCTATGCAGATCTGATCACGATTTCAGGTTATGACGGCGGTACTGCAGCGAGCCCACTTACGTCGATTAAGTACGCGGGTTCGCCATGGGAGCTTGGTCTTTCTGAAGCACACCAAGCGCTTCGAGCGAACGATTTACGTGATAAAGTTCGGTTGCAAACAGATGGCGGATTGAAGACGGGTGCTGATGTTGTTAAGGCTGCGATTCTCGGAGCCGAAAGCTTTGGCTTTGGAACAGCGCCGATGGTAGCTATGGGTTGCAAGTATCTACGAATTTGCCACTTGAACAACTGTGCAACGGGCGTCGCAACACAGAATGAATTACTGCGTGAACAACATTTTCGCGGGACGGTCGAGATGATTAAGCACTTCTTCACATTTGTGGCAGAAGAAACGCGTGAAATCATGGCTGAACTCGGTGTGAAGACGATGGCTGAGCTGGTAGGTCGAACCGATCTCTTGACTCAAATTGGCGGTCGCTCTCAGCGTCAGGCCAAGCTCGACTTCGCGCCGATTCTTTATCAAGGTCCAGAGCATGAGGGCAAGCCGCAATTATGCGCAGTCGAAAAGAATCCACCTTATGACGAGGCTCCATTGAATCGAGCGATTATTGCAGCAACACGTGATGCTGTAGGCTCGGGTACAGGTGGTGAGTTTGAGTTCGTGATTACAAACCAGGACCGGTCTGTTGGTGCAACATTATCCGGTGAGATCTCGTTGGCCCATGGACGCGAAGGTATGACGAATCCGGTACGTTTGAATCTCTCTGGAACGGCTGGCCAGAGCTTTGGGGTATTTAACGCACCAGGTCTTGAGATGGACTTGCGTGGTGATGCCAACGACTATGTTGGTAAGGGCATGGCCGGTGGTCGGCTTGTAATTGCTCCACCGGAAGGATCACAGTTTGCGTCCCAAGAAACGTCGATTATTGGCAATACTTGCTTGTACGGAGCGACTGGCGGAACTTTGTATGCCGCGGGCCGCGCAGGGGAGCGATTTGCTGTCCGTAATTCAGGCGCCACGGCAATTGTAGAGGGCGCTGGTGATCATTGTTGCGAATATATGACTGGTGGTTTAGTTATTGTCCTCGGAAACACTGGCCGTAACTTCGGTGCTGGTATGACCGGAGGGTTTGCTTACGTACTTGATGAATCTAGAACGTTTGTTGATCGCTACAACCACGAGTTGGTCGAAATTGCACGGGTCAGTACCGAGCATATGGAACAATATCGCTCGCATTTGCGTTCGCAGATCCGTGCTTATTTTGAAGCGACCAATAGCCAGTGGGGTCAAACCATCCTCAATGACTTTGAGTCATTCGTCAGTCAATTCTGGCTTGTGAAGCCAAAGGCAGCGAGCTTGGGTGATCTGTTGGCGTCATCGAGATCGGGTGCGCAGTAGGAATCTAGAGGATTTATCACGATGTCCACACAGAAAAACAACGATTTTCAGTTTTTAGATGTTGGAAGAGTGGATCCTGCTAAAAAGGATCTCGACCAACGAAAGGGTGAGTTCACTGAAATTTATCATCCGTTTTCTAACAAAGATGCGGGATCGCAGGCACACCGATGCCTCTCATGCGGTAATCCCTACTGTTCCTGGAAGTGCCCCGTACACAACCATATCCCTAATTGGCTCGAGCTGATCAGCCAAGGGAATATTATGGCAGCCGTTGAGCTCGCTCATAAAACCAACTCGTTGCCGGAGGTTTGTGGACGTGTTTGTCCACAAGACCGGTTATGTGAGGGCGCCTGTACCCTAAATGATGGTTTTGGTGCGGTGACCATTGGTTCTGTTGAAAAGTATATTACTGACACAGCGTTTGCTCTTGGCTGGCGCCCCGATATGTCAGGCGTTGAGTGGACCGATAAGCGAGTCGCAATCATTGGTGCAGGCCCCGCAGGTCTTGCATGTGCGGATATTCTGGCGCGTGGTGGCGTGAAGCCTGTTGTGTTTGATCGTTACCCTGAAATTGGGGGCCTTCTTACCTTTGGAATCCCAGAATTCAAGCTCGAGAAATCGGTTATGACTCGTCGTCGTGAGATTTTTGAGAGTATGGGCATCGAATTCTGTTTGAAGACAGAAGTGGGTAATGACATTTCTGTAGGCGAATTGATGGAAACTTTCGATGCCGTTTTCCTCGGCATGGGCACCTACACCAACATGGCTGGTGGATTCCCTGGAGAAAACCTCCCCGGTGTATTCAAAGCATTGCCATTTCTGATCTCAAACGTGAACCGTTGTCTTGGGTTCGAAAAGGATCGAAATGAGTTCATTGATATGAAGGGTAGGCGTGTTATCGTCTTGGGTGGCGGTGACACTGCCATGGACTGCAATCGGACTTCAATCCGCCAGGGAGCGGAGTCAGTTACCTGTGTTTACCGTCGTGATGAGGCCAACATGCCTGGATCGCGTCGTGAGGTTGCTAATGCGAGTGAAGAAGGCGTGAAGTTCATGTTTAATCGCCAACCTATCGAAGTCGTTGGCGATGCGACTGGTGTCACAGGTGTGAAATTTGTGACGACACGTCTCGGTGAGCCGGATGCAAATGGCCGCCGAAGCCCCGAAATTGTTCCTGAGTCGGAAGAGGTGATCCCTGCGGATTGCGTATTAATTGCTTTCGGATTCCGCCCGAGTCCAGCTGATTGGTTTATGGATTTGAATATCGATACCGCTGACTCTGGTCTTGTTTTAGCAGCCGAAGAGCAAGACCTCCCATATCAAACAACAAATCCTAAGGTGTTTGCAGGCGGTGATATGGTGCGCGGTTCGGATTTGGTCGTGACTGCGATTGCAGAAGGTCGTGGCGCTGCCCATTCTATTCTCGATTATTTAGATATTAGATAATGATATTGGATTCCCAGAGGGATCTTGATTAAACAATACGGATATGTAAACACACTAAAAGAGGTCAAGAATGCGTGACGAAACACTAGCAGTCCATGCGGGATATCAGAGTGATCCAACAACAAAGGCGGTCGTACCACCGATTTGTCAGAACGTCGCGTTTGAGTTTGATGATGCGGCGCATGGCGCCGCGCTATTTAACCTAGAAGTCCCAGGTAACATATATACGCGGATCATGAATCCAACATGCGATGTGCTAGAGCAGCGTGTTGCCGCTCTCGAGGGTGGTATTGCTGCTCTTGCAGTTTCATCGGGGATGGCGGCAATAACTTACGCGTTACAAACGCTTGCAACCCAGGGCCATAACATTGTGACGACACCGCAGCTCTATGGCGGAACGTACACACTTTTCGCACACATGCTCCCAAGCCAGGGTGTTGAAGTGCGTTTTGCAGAGACCGATCGTCCCGAGGATCTGGAAAAGTTGGTTGATGAAAATACACGTGCAATTTATTGCGAGACGATTGGCAACCCAGCTGGCAACATCGTTGATATTGGGGCGATGGCTACGATGGCATCACGGAACGGATTGCCTTTAGTCGTCGACAATACCGTCGCAACTCCTGCGTTGTGTAAGCCAATTGAATTGGGTGCCAATATTGTTGTGCATGCGCTGACTAAATTCATGGGTGGTCACGGTAATTCACTGGGTGGAATTATTGTTGATGGCGGTAATTTTGACTGGGCGGCGCAGGGAGACAAATTCCCAGGAATGACGGCGCCTGAGCCTGCCTACCATGACGTTGTGTATTCGGATGCGTTCGGTCCGGCCGCCTTCATCGCGCGTGCGCGTACGGTACCACTACGTAACACAGGCGCGGCACTTGCTCCGATGAACGCATTTCTTTTGTTACAGGGCATTGAGACCCTGAGTCTTCGGATGGAGCGGCACTGTTTCAATGCTCAAAAAGTTTCTGAGTTCCTGAAAACCCATCCGAAGGTTGAGTGGGTCAGCTACCCAGGCCTGCCAGATCATCCTCACCACGCACTCGCGAAGAGCCAGCTTGGCGGCACGCCATCGGCGCTTCTGACATTTGGGGTGAAAGGTGGTTTTGATGCAGGCGTAAAACTCTATGATGCGCTCGGTTTGTTCAAACGTCTGGTAAACATCGGCGACGCACGCTCATTGGCCTGCCATCCAGCATCTACCACGCATCGTCAATTATCTGATGCAGAACAACTTTCGGTCGGAGTGAAGCCCGAAATGATTCGTTTGTGCGTTGGTATTGAGCATATAGATGATATTTTTGCCGATCTCGATCAGGCACTAGCGTTGGTATGACGCTAGAGTTAAAAAATGATCGTTTCTTAAAAGCGCTACTCCGTCAGCCCGTTGAACAAACACCCGTTTGGATGATGCGTCAGGCGGGGCGCTACCTCCCCGAGTATCGCGCAGTCCGAAAGATTGCGGGTGATTTCATGGGCCTCTGTAAGAATGTAGAGCTCGCTTGTGAAGTCACGATCCAACCCCTTGAGCGTTACCCATTAGACGCTGCAATTCTGTTTTCGGACATTTTGACGATTCCAGACGCGATGGATTGCGGTTTGTACTTCGAAGCAGGCGAGGGCCCACGTTTTGAGCGTCCCGTCCGGACACGTGCGGATATCGACGCACTTCCCGTGCCGCCAATGGCCGATGCCTTGGATTATGTGATGAACGCCGTGAAAACGATTCGGCAGGAACTGAATGGCCGTGTCCCACTGATCGGATTTTCTGGAAGCCCTTGGACGTTAGCGACCTATATGATCGAGGGTGGCGGCTCAAAAGAATACCGCTATGCGAAGGGGTTGATGTATTCAGATCCTAGTGCACTGCATGTATTACTTGAAAAGCTGGCTACCGCGGTGACAGACTATTTGAATGCACAGGTCGCCGCTGGTGCACAGGCAGTGCAAATCTTCGACACATGGGGTGGCGTTCTGACTGAGCCCGCCTATCGTGAATTTTCTCTCGCATACATGGAGAAAATCGTGAAAGGTTTGGTCCGTGAATCTGAGGGGCGCCAAGTTCCAGTTATTTTATTTACTAAGGGCGGTGGCTCATGGCTCGAACAAATGGCGGCGACAGGCTGCGACGCGCTGGGTCTTGATTGGACTGTAGACCTCGCCGGTTGCCGTGAGCGTGTGGGTTCACAGGTCGCTCTCCAGGGTAATCTTGATCCGTCTGTCTTGTTCGGATCCGACGCATTGATCGCTGCTGAAGTTGAAAGACTGTTGAAAGGTTTCGGCGCAAACCCTGGCCACGTATTCAATCTAGGCCATGGCATCAATCAGCACGTTGATCCTCAGCGTCCTGCCACCATGATTGATGCAGTGCAAAGAATTAGCCGGGAGATTCACTCCGGCTCACATTGAGGTCGATATGATGCGCTTTTCGAGTATTGCGTTAGGTCTCATCCTGGTAAGTAACGCCATGGCTGAGTCCAAAGGGTTATCTGATGTCTACAATCTCGCTGTTGCGAACGACCCTGCGTTGCGGGCACAGATTGCGGTACGTGATGCCTCAGGTGCATTGGGAGAACAAATTCGAGGCACTCGAGGCTTGATTGCGGACGCAACAGTGTCAGGCAAAGGAACTCAGAATCTGAAAACAGACGACGACTACAGAACTGCCACGTTATCACTGACCCTCACTATGCCGTTGTACGATCAAGGACTGGATGCCTCAATTGAAAGCCAGGACGCTGTGGTTCGAGAGGCAGATGCATCTTTGGCCGCGTTTCGTCAGTCGCATATCATTTCCGTGACTGATCGATATTTTGCTGTGTTATCGGCCGAGCAGGATTTAGTTGCGACCCAAGCTGAGGTCGAAGCATTTGAAAGTCAGTTGGAGCAAGCATCTGAACGATTGACTGTCGGGATCGGGACGCGAGTTGATGTGGATCAGGCGCGGGCACGGCTTGACCTATCTCAGGTCGGACTGATTAGTGCAGAAGTTGCGCTGGATACCGCCATATCTGATCTCGAACAATTAGTAGATGCCCCAATTCTTGATCTATCTGATTTGGGGGAGGGATTTGCGGCAGATATTCACAGATCATTGGATAATCATCTTGAAATGTCAGTCGACAAACATCCCGATGTTGTGTCTGAACAAGAGAGCTATCAGAGTGCTCTAGCAGATTTGGACGAAGCGCGTGCTGAGACTATCCCGACACTCGCTGTATCATCAACATTTTCTGTGTCGGATACTTCAGGTAGTGACACGGCGGCGACGAATGCCAGTGCGCGGAGTAACGTACTGAGTCTGACATTATCCGCACCGATCTATACTAACGGCGTTGCTGCGGCGAAGTTTGATGTTGCGAAAGCAAGTGTCGTTAGAGCAGAAGCGAACTTGGCGAAGGCCCGCCGTGAAGTCCGAGGAGGTATGCAAAAAGCGTTTCGTAATCTGGGGGCGAGTGCGCGTACTGTAGAGGCGCGACGGTTGGCTATTGTCTCTGCGGCGAGTCGTGTTGAGGCAACCGAAGCCGCATATGCGGTTGGATCGGGCGATATCGTCGAAGTCTTGAACGCGAAGAAGGATTTGTTTGCGGCAGAACGTGATTTTGCAAAAGCACGATATACACATGTGATTCGTCAACTGGAATTCGATCAGGCGATTGGCGATTTATCTGAGTCGGCAGTCGCTCGTATCGACAAATATTTGGTTCAGTGAAAATCCCGTGAGCTTGGTGTGAGTTCTCCGAGCCATTCGCTGGCATCTTCTAGGGTGTCAGCGATGATGTGAATCACACCGTGGGATTCCTGTACTTTTCCCCTGACTTTTAATAAACGGCTGGCCAAGATTTGGTGCCGGAATGTTTCTACGAGAGATGGCCAGACAAGGCAATTAATTTGCCCGTCTTCATCTTCTAAGGTAATGAAAACGACACCGGAGGCTGAGCCTGGTCGTTGGCGTGTCGCAACAATTCCTGCAACCCAAATTCGAAGATCTGGATGTCTTGGTAGTCGATCAAGTTCAGATAACCGTCGACAGGCATGGAACGCTGATTTATCCCGCAATAGACTCATTGGGTGTGCTTCTAGTGACAGTCCAGTGGTTTGATAGTCAGCGACTAAGGTTTCACCAAGCGTGGGAACTTGGGGTTTAAAGTCTTCAGCTGCCTGAATTGCACCTTGGAACAATGGCAATTGCGATTCTTGATCCCCAAGCTGCCAAAAACTATCAAAGCGATTATCTGTTAATGAACGGAATGCGTGCGCACTCGCCAAGACCTCTAAATCTCCCGTTGGGAGTCCTGTGCGGACTCGGAAGTCATTGAGATTCTGAAAAGGGTGATGGCGTGCTTGCACCAAAATATTGGCAGCCTCAAATCGTAATCCCTTGATGAGATGCAATCCCAATCTAACGCATGGAGATCCTGCTGCATCTTCAAGTGTCGATAACCACTCAGATGCATTGACATCAATCGGTCGAATCTTAATGCCGCGACGTTTGGCATCCTGGAGTAGTTGCGATGAGGTATAGAATCCCATGGGTTGGGCGTTCAGTAATCCACAGTAGAACGCTGCCGGTAAGTGGCATTTGATCCAGGCTGATAAATACACAAGTAACGCAAAGCTTGCCGCGTGTGATTCGGGGAAGCCGTACTTTCCAAATCCTTCGATCTGATGGCAGAGGCGTTCAGCGAACTCTCGGGAGTGTCCTCGCGCAAGCATCCCGCTAACAATTTTTTCGCGGAAATGAGACAGGCCACTGCCACTTTTCCAGGTAGCCATGGCGCGTCTCAATCCATCCGCCTCTCCGGCGCTAAAGCCTGCTGCCACCATGACTAATTGAATGACCTGTTCTTGGAAGATAGGTACTCCGAGGGTGCGGTCAAGTACTTTGCTGATCTCCTCAGGTTGCTGCTCTTTGGGTTCAATGCCATCACGACGTCTGAGATACGGGTGTACCATGTCGCCCTGAATTGGTCCGGGCCTGACAATGGCGATTTCGACAACAAGATCATAATAGGTACGTGGTTTGAGTCGAGGCAGCATGGCAAGTTGTGCTCTGGACTCAACTTGGAAAACTCCAACAGCGTCTCCCTTACACAGCATGTCGTACACTAAAGGATCTTCTGGAGGAATATCAGCAATGGAATGAGGAGGATGTTGATATTGTCCTCTGTAGGGTTGATAAGTTGCCTGATACTGTAATGCGAGCTCTAAGCTACCGCGAATTGCAGATAGCATTCCGAGTCCGAGCACGTCAACTTTCAGTAGCCCAAGTGCATCGATATCGTCTTTATCCCACTGCAAGCAGGTTCTGTCTGGCATGGCTGTATTTTCTATCGGACACAATTCAGATAGTGGTCCTCGTGAAATGACGAACCCGCCAACATGCTGTGAGAGATGCCTAGGAAAGCCCAATATTTCTGTCACTAGCTCGGTCAGCAATTTAATTTGCGGGCCTTGTGGATCTATTCCGAGCTCAGCGAAGCGCTCGATCATGGCTTCTTTTTTATCCCACCACGCGAGACTACCAGAGAGCGCTTCAGTTAGATCAAGTGGTAGATTCAGCGCTTTACCGACGTCTCGGATTGCTGATCGTTTTTTGTAAGTAATGATAGCGGCAGCGAGTGCGGCTCGCTCCTTGGAATATTTGCGGTAGATGTATTGAATCACTTCATCACGCCGGTGATGTTCAAAATCGACGTCAATATCAGGTGGTTCATTGCGCTCTTTAGACACAAAGCGCTCAAATAATACAGATACGCGACTTGGATCCACCTCCGTAATAAAAAGGCAATAGCAGACCACGGAGTTTGCAGCAGAGCCTCTGCCCTGACATAAGATGCCCTGGGAGCGTGCATAGGCCACGATGTCTTGCACGGTCAGAAAGTAGCAGGCGTAGTTCAATTCTTCAATGAGCGCGAGTTCTTTCTCGATGAGCTCTGTGATTTTTTTGGGGACACCTTGAGGCCATCGCTGTTGTGCACCGTCAACCACAAGATCTTTCAAGAATGCTAGTTCGCTGCTGTATTGAGGCGGACAAATCTCTTGGGGGTACTCATAACGTAAATCACTCAATGAAAAAGTGAATCGATCCAGAATGTTAAGTGATTCATGTAGCCAAATGCTGGGGTATCGCTTTTGTAACCCATTTTGATCCACTAGTGTGCGTTCACTGGATCGCTCTAATTGATCTGCGATTTCAACAATTGGGGCACCGAGCCGGATCGCTGTCAGGGTATGTTGTAGTCTCAAACGCTGCCGGATGTGCATCAGCGGCCTCTGTGTTGCAACAACAGGCAGGCTCCATTCAAAGGCTGTGAGATCAATTCGTTCAGCTAGATCTGCTTGGTGTCCAGATTCGGGCAGGTGTGCGGCAATCCAAAATCGTCCTCTGAAGGCATAAGACAAGCTCTTGATTTGAGAGGTCCAATCCAGTGCTTGAGGATGCGGATGCCACAGACATAGCAGTGTTTCCGTATGCCCAACTAAGTCACGTCGTGTTAACTGATACGCACCCTTGGATGACCGCCGTCGTGCGAGCGAGATAAGTTGTCCCAGCTCTCCCCAAGCCGTTCGACTGGGTGCGAGTAAGGTTAGCTCAAACTGCTCATCGATTCGGAAGCGTGATCCATGTATCAACGGAATATTGAGCGTTTGTGAGGTGAGATGAGCGCGGACCGCCCCAGACACAGAGGCTTCGTCGGTTATTCCAATTCCTGAGTAACCCAGGGTATGAGCGCGCATTACATACTCTTCAGGGTGCGACGCGCCTGTTAAGAAAGTGAAATTGGACGTACAACAAAGCTCTGCAAACATACTGTGATTATATACAGTAAAATGCGTCGCCTCATAGTACGCTCTGAGAGTTTATTTACTTCTCGAGTGCGGCGAGCCGTGTCTCGAGCTCTGCAAGCTTTGCTTCGGCTTTGGAGAGCTTTTCGGCCTGCTTGTCGTAGTCTTCTCGCGTAACGACATTTAAATCTTTGAGTCCCTGCGCGATCACATCTTCGGCTTGCTGTTTGAATTGTGCCTGCATTCTTCGCGCGGGCTCTGGAAGTGCCTCGGAAATTTTTGTGGCGATATCATTAAAAGCATCTTTGTTGAGCATGTTCGCCCCTCTCTTTTGATTAACAAGCTTATCGTGGGGGCGACCAGAAAAAATTTCATCTAATACAGTTCGCACTATTTTAGTGCCGAGAAAGTCGTTACAGTGCGTGGTGTGCGCAATTTCGGTGCTTTCTGGGCAGTAAAAAACCGCCAGAACCCGCAATCTCCTGCGAAGTGATTGATTGGCACGGTGTCTGCAATGCTCCCTTGAGCGAGGAATTTCCTCCTTTGGGGATCTTGTTAGTAAGGAGCTATACATGAAACTGGTAACGGCGGTTATTAAACCGTTTAAGTTAGATGATGTCAGGGAGGCATTGTCAGATATTGGCATGCAAGGCATCACTGTCACTGAAGTGAAAGGCTTCGGTCGTCAAAAGGGGCACACTGAGCTGTATCGGGGTGCGGAATATGTCGTCGATTTCCTACCGAAAGTGAAAATTGAAGTCGCTACGTCAGATGATCAGGCAGATCAGGTGATTGAAGCGATTTCGAAAGCAGCCAACACCGGGAAAATTGGTGACGGAAAAATCTTTGTAGTTAACCTCGAGCAGGCGGTCCGTATCCGTACCGGTGAATCAGGTAACGACGCGCTCTAGGCGCACAACAACACAACCCGATCAAAGACACACTTCGCAGGAGAGTCATTGTGAACGATATAGCTACTGTGAGTGGCAATTTGGCCCAGTTGGCCTATGCCCTCGATACATTTTATTTTCTTTTAATGGGCGCATTCGTGATGTGGATGGCGGCAGGTTTCGCCATGCTCGAAGCGGGTCTCGTACGCGCTAAAAACACCACTGAAATTTTAACGAAAAACGTTTTGTTATACGCAATCGCATCAGTCATGTACCTAGTTATCGGTTATAACCTGATGTACATCAACGATTCATGGGCCGGAATTATCCCGGACGTGGGTTTCTTGATCGGTGACGAAAATACGGCAGACGCGGTAACCGCCGGCGGTGACGACGCGCCATATTATTCAGCGCGGTCTGATTTCTTCTTCCAGGTCGTGTTTGTCGCGACAGGCATGTCGATCATTTCGGGCGCGGTCGCTGAACGGATGAAGTTGATGGCATTTTTAGCATTTGCAGTCATCTTCACCGGGTTTATCTATCCTATCCAGGGCTCGTGGAGCTGGGGCGGTGGTTTCCTATCAGAAGCTGGTTTCAGCGACTTCGCCGGCTCAGGTATCGTGCACATGTGCGGCGCGGCAGCGGCTCTAGCTGGTGTTATCGTACTCGGTGCGCGTAAAGGAAAATATGGCGCGAATGGCGAGATCAATGCGATTCCCGGCGCGAATATGCCACTAGCGACGCTAGGTACCTTTATCCTGTGGTTAGGGTGGTTTGGCTTCAACGGCGGGTCCGAGCTCATGGTATCGAACGTCGATGAATCGAACGCGGTAGCGCAAGTGTTTTTGAACACCAATATGGCCGCGGCTGGTGGTGCGATAGCGGCAGCGATCGTCGCCAAAATAATGTTTGGGAAAGCTGATTTATCGATGGCGTTGAACGGCGCATTAGCAGGTCTCGTGTCGATCACGGCTGAGCCGCTTGCTCCATCAGCAGAGTTCGCAACGGTGATTGGTGCTCTCGGCGGTGCTCTTGTCGTCTTCTCAATCCTTACATTGGATAGGATGAAGATTGACGACCCGGTGGGCGCAATCTCGGTTCACGGCGTCGCTGGCATCTGGGGCCTATTCGCAGTGCTCCTGTCGAATGGCGACGCAACCGTCGGTGGGCAGGTCTTGGGTATCGTTTCGATCTTTGCCTTCACATTCGTAGCTTCATTGATCGTTTGGAGTGTTCTTAAGATGGTTATGGGAATCCGTGTCACTGAGGAAGAAGAATATCTTGGCATGGATGTCGTTGACTGCGGTATCGAAGCCTACCCTGAATTTAAACGCTCTTAATCTCCTTAAGGGAACCTATTCGGGCGGCATTGCCGCCCTTTTTTTATTTTACAATTTGCGTAAACTCACCGACTCCCTGACACATGAGAGACAAAACGTGCGCGCTGTATTTCTTGATTATCAATCGATGAAACCTGATGAGTTGGATTTTGAAAAACTCGCGGGTGCAGTCTCTGAATTTGTGACGCACGATGCGACTCCACCCGAATTAGTTGCCGAACGGATTCAGGGATACGAGGTTGTTATCCTGAACAAAGTAAAGTTTGAACGTACTCATTTTGAGGCCTCTTCTGATCTTAAGTTGGTTCTGGTATCAGCCACAGGGACAGACAACATCGATAAACAGGCCGCTGCTGATCATGGCGTTGTCGTTTGTAACGTGACAGCTTATGGCACAAGATCGGTGAGCCAGCACGCACTAATGTTGATGTTGATGATAGCGACCCAAGCAGAGCGATACCGGAATGATGTTAGAGCAGGGCGATGGTCTGAAAGTCCAATGTTCTGTTTGATGGATCATCCAATAATTGATCTCGCTGGCCGCACGCTTGGTTTAATTGGCTACGGTGAGTTAGGCCAAGCCGTCGGTAAGCTCGCCGAGGCATTTGGTATGCGTGTACTGGTGATGGGTCGTAGTGGTGTCGAGTATGATGATGGGCAGGAGCGGGTGAGCTTCGATACTCTGCTTGAGCAATCCGATTTCGTTAGTTTGCACGGTTTACTCAATGCGCAAACGGAAAAAATGATGAACCGCGACGCGTTCCAGAAAATGAAATCTGGTTCGTTTTTGATTAACACGGCGCGTGGTGGTTTGGTTGATGAGGATGCGCTTTGTGATGCGCTTGAGTCAGGGCATTTAGCCGGCGCCGGTCTTGATGTCGTAGCAACAGAGCCGCCAGCAAAGAATACAAGATTGCTCAGCTGTAAGCATCCGAATTTAGTTATAACCCCCCATTCAGCGTGGGCAAGCCGTGAGTCACGTCAGCGAATCGTCGACAACATGCAGGCAAACCTCGAGGCTTTTATCGAAGGAGCGCCCACTAACCGGGTTGCTTAAGAATACCAATCAGTTCTTGCAGTGTCGTGATGGTGTAATCCGCAGGAGCATCTTCTTCAGGTATTACAGCATGGGTATTGAACCAGACCGCTCTCATTCCTGACTGTTTGGCACCAATTACGTCGTGTTCAATATCATCTCCGATATGCAGACATTCGTTCGGTTCGACGTTAAGTCTTTTTAATGCTTCCTCAAACATCACGGGATCAGGCTTTGGTTTTTTAAAATGCTGAGCCTGTAAACAGAATTGGAAATATTGGCCCAGGGGCATGGCCATTAAATCTGCATTGCCGTTGGTGATTGCGCCCATTGGGTAATCTTTCGACAAAATCTCAAGCGTTGCGACGGTTCCTGGATAGGGCTCTACCTTTTGACGTTCTTCGTAGAATACGCGGAATCCTTCACTTGCAAGATTTTTGGCGATAGATCTTGTCGCGCCCTGATTTTCGAACCAGCGGATTAAGGTTTCGTGACGAACGAGCGTCAGGTTGTGTGCGATGTCAGGTCGCTCTTCGACGATCTGTTTTCTGACAGCACGAAACGCCTCAAGACCGAATTCGGCCATCCATGCGGGGGGTGTCAGGCTCCGTAGGTGAGCTGTCATAGCCTCTTCTGCGATTAAAATAGACTCATCGGTCTCCCATAAGGTGTTATCGAGATCAAACGTTAGTGCGCGGATTGATTTCATGGTTTCGTCTTTGCCCGAGGATGAGCCGTGTCATAGACCTCAGCGAGATGCTGAAAATCCAGGTGGGTATATATCTGGGTCGTCGTAAGGCTCTGGTGACCGAGAAATTCTTGTATTGCGCGGAGATCGCCTGATGATTCCAGGAGATGAGTTGCTGCTGAGTGCCTGAGCGCATGGGGATGAACATGTTGATCGAGTCCGGCAGCTTTGGCTCGAAGATCGAGACGTCGCTGAATAGTTCGTGACGACACGCTCTGCCCTTTTTTTGTAATAAATAATCGATCAGTTTGTGCTCTGTCCCACTCTGACCTTTGCTCTATCCAGTGAGATAAGGCGTCTCTCGCTCTTTTTCCTACCGGAACAATACGCTCTTTATTGCCCTTTCCTAAAATCCTGAGCTCTCCGGGGATCCCGTGCAAATCCGATATAGTAAGCCCCAAGGCTTCACCAAGCCTCAGACCAGACGAGTAAAGTAATTCATAGATTGCTTGGTCTCTGATAGCTTCAATATCGTTAGGATCGATTGGGGAGTCCAGCAGTCGCTGCATCGCATCTGGACTCAAAGCATTGGGGAGATGTTTCCCGGCTTTCGGAGCACGTACATTAGTGGCGGGATTTGATTCGATTAATCGCTGGTTGAGAGCTTCTTGGAATAGACCGCGAAGCGCGGATAGTTTACGACCAATTGAGCGTCCGGTGATTCGTTGTGAGCTCAATGATCGGACCCAGCTTATGACAGATAAGGTATCGAGTGCCCGGATCTCTGTATCTCCACCAAAAAAGATAGCTGCTTGTCGAAGATCTCGCTCGTAGGCCTCAATGGTTCTGTCGCTCCGACGTTGTGATTGACGCATGCCGTCAAGATATTGCGCGACGAATGCGTGTAATCTCATGGACTACTCTGCCTTTTTGAGAAGTCGCGGCAGGATCATTGCGAGCGCTTCACCAATATGATCTAGGAATAGTGTGTCCTGGTTGGATTGGAAATGGGTTGGGTCCGGATGGCCTAGAGCGAGTACTCCGTAGGTGTGGCCGCGAACAAGTGCAAGTGTCGCGGAACTCTCGATCGAGTTCGCATCATCGCCGAATAATGCACCCCGACGGTTTTTTGCGAGTCGTCCGATACGAGGTTCTTTTTGAGCGACACTTTGGGCAAGTTGTCCGCCGTCTTCTAGTGATTCGGCTTTCACAGGCTGGATCAGGGATAAGCTGTCGGGGATTCTGAATTGATCGGATAATAGAAGGCGAACAACAGGAATATCGAAACCATTCGCAAGCTTCTCGTCGAGCACGACCGATAGATCATCAAGATCTTGGGCATCGAGTAGTGATAAGACAAGTGACCGCGTCTTTTCAAATAACACACTGTTGATGCGTGCAGTTTCGATCATGTGATCATTTTCTTTTTCGAGCTGTTGGATACGATCGCGTAATTTTCGCAATTGAAATTCAACTAGGGAGATCGCAGCACCAGAATTGGTTGGAAGTATGAGCTCCCGAACAAGCTTCGGATGCTGTTCGAAAAAATCTAAATGGTCCTGCAAGTATTCTGCGATTTGGTCGGCTGTGATCGTCACAGGCGAAATTCTCCCTCAAAAACCGATTCCGCGGGACCGGTCATGATTAGGTCATGGCCTATCCCTTGCCACTCAATCTGCAGGTTTCCACCCCGAGTTGCAACATTCACTTTGCTATCCAATTGTCCAACTAGCCGCCCGTAGGCAACAGCAGCACAGGCGCCCGTCCCACAGGCAAGTGTTTCACCAACGCCCCGTTCGAAAACGCGGAGGCGAATTTCTGTGGTGGATAGGATTTGCATGAACCCTACATTGACGGATTTCGGGAACTGAGGGGAGTTTTGGAGTGCTAGACCGATGTCAGCTATCGGGGGTGTATCGGTAGGATCAACAATGGTGATAGCGTGAGGATTCCCCATGCTGATTAATCCAAACGAACGTAATTTATCGGGCGCCTTGAGTACAACGGTCTGTGTTTCATCGGGCTCAGGAGGCGCTTGATAAGGAAGTGCCTGCGGATTGAGAGCCGGCTCACCCATGTTGACGCAGACTAGGCCAGTCTTAGTTACGGAGAGCTCAATTAAGCCACCTGCTGTGTTAACCGTGATGGCTGGTTTTGTGATCAGTTCTCGGTCGGTCACGAATTTAGCAAAACAGCGCGCACCGTTACCGCAATGCTCAACCTCTGCGCCGTCTGAGTTAAAGATCCGATAGTCAAAATCGGCATCAGGTCGCGATGGTGGCTCAATCAATAACAGCTGATCAAAACCGATACCCGTATTTCGATCAGCTAGTTTTTGGATATGGCTCGATCGTAAACTCACGTGCTGGCTCACCGCATCAATGACGACAAAGTCATTCCCGAGACCATGCATTTTGGTGAATTGAACGCGCATTACCCACTTACCATGTATTCAAGCGCCCAGAGGCTCTCGATCGTTTCTCTTTCGCGAACCAGATGGATTTCGTCCTCATCTACCAAAACCTCAGGTGCTCGGCCGCGTGAGTTGTAGTTGGATCCCATAACAAAACCATAGGCGCCCGCGGATCGGACGGCAAGCAAATCACCCTCTTGTATCCTCAGCTTGCGTGCTTTGCCAAGAAAATCGCCTGATTCACAGACCGGCCCAACAATGTCAAAATTGGCCTCGGTTTGACCCGGTCTTTCGACAGTATCAACAGGCACTATGTTTTGCCAAGCACCGTAAAGACTTGGTCTGATTAGGTCATTCATCGCGCCATCTACAACCGCGAAATGCTGTTCCTGGTTTGTCTTCGTCAGAATAGTTTTTGTCACAAATATTCCTGCATTGGCAGCAATCGAACGCCCAGGCTCAAGTATCAAGGTGAGATCTCGTCCGACGAGTCGCTCTTTGACAAGCGCCAAGTATTCAGCCGGATGTGGTGGCTTTTCTTGGTCATAAGTCACGCCGAGACCACCACCGAGATCGATGTGTTTCAAGTGAATTCCAGTATCGGTGAGTTGGTCGATTAGACCTAATAATTTGTCTAGTGATTCAATCAAAGGCGACACATCGGTAAGCTGACTACCGATATGACAGTCGATTCCAACCGGGTTAATTCCGGGTAATTCACTCGCGCGACGATATGCGGTGACCGCATCCCCGTGTGCGATTCCAAATTTATTTGCTTTCAGTCCTGTTGAAATATACGGATGGGTCTTGGGGTCCACATCAGGATTAATTCTTAGAGACACTGGGGCGGCTGTCCCCATCTCCATAGCAATTACATTGAGATGTTCGAGTTCAGCGAGTGACTCTACGTTAAAGCAGTGGATTCCAATTTCTAGGGCGCGCCGCATTTCGAAGCCCTGCTTCCCAACACCTGAGAAAACTACTTTTGAGGGTTCTCCGCCGGCCTTGATGACACGCTCAAGCTCGCCGACTGAGACGATATCAAACCCCGCCCCTTCTTGTGCCAATATTTGCAATACCGCGAGATTGGAATTCGCTTTCGTGCCATAACAAACTAAGTGCGGTATATCAGTGAGTGAGTCTGCGTAGGCGTGGAAGTGTCTGACGAGCGTTGCCTTGGAGTAGACGAAACAGGGCGTGCCAAATTGAGCGGCGATGTCTGAAACAGGAACGTCTTCGGCAAACAGCGCACCGCCACGGTACTGAAAATGATCCATGACTAACGCCCGTCGACTGTTTTATCAGGTTGACCGGGCAGGAAGAGTGGCCCTGTTTGCCCACAAGCTCCGATGAATAGGCTCGCGCTGATGAAAAGAGTGGTCAGTAATTTTTTCATGGGTAGAAGTATACTCGGATTTGGCCGGAAACCGGCTAAACTGTTTTGAAACTTAGGATGAAAAATGTACGCGAATATCTTAACTATTGCCGGCTCAGACTCTGGTGGGGGTGCGGGAATTCAAGCCGACTTAAAAGTTATCTCAGCAACAGGTGCATACGGCCTCAGTGTAATTACGGCGCTCACGGCGCAAAATACCATAGGTGTAGACGCGATCTATCCTGTCGCTATTGATTTTTTGAAGCAACAAATGCAAACCGTATATTGCGATATTCGGATCGATGCCGTGAAAGTTGGTATGCTCGGAACTGCTGAGGTGACGGAGGCAGTCGTCGAGTTTCTTGGGATCCTTGAATGTCCAGTGGTCGTTGATCCCGTGATGGTGGCCAAAAGTGGTGATCGTTTATTGCATGCAGATGCCATTGTTGCTCTGCGTGACTCATTAATTCCTGAGGCGACCGTTATCACACCAAATTTGCCAGAGGCGGCCGATCTTCTTGGGGTTTCTGAAGCTCGCGATCGCGACGCAATGCAGGCACAAGCGAAGGCACTTCTCGATCTTGGTCCCCAAGCTGTCTTGTTGAAGGGCGGTCACTTATCAACACAAGAATCTCCAGATCTATTGATGTCTAATGACCAGGTCCGTTGGTTCGATACCGCGAGGGTTGTAACGAAAAATACCCACGGAACAGGCTGCACCCTCTCGAGCGCATTGGCGTCTTATCTTGGGCAAGGGCATACAGTTGCTCGAGCTGTCACTGAGGCGAAGAAGTATGTTAGCGGTGCGATTACCGCCGCTGATCAATTGAGTGTTGGTCAGGGGCATGGGCCTGTGAACCACTTCTGGTCTTTCTGGGGGAACAATGGGTGATTGGCCGAGACCACAGTTTGGTTCCGATGATTGGGAGCTCTTGGCGACCGATCGATTAGCTGACGGTTTTTTTCAACTTGAACAACTCACGTTGACGCATCGTGGATATCAAGCCGAATCAATCGGACCAATGCGTCGAGAGCTATTTGTTCGAACGCCTGCTGTTGTCGTGATTTTGTGTGATGTGGCACGTAAGGAGCTAGTGATGGTGGAGCAGTTTCGGATTGGTGCTGCGATGTCAGATTTGGAGGATAGCCCTTGGATGCTTGAATGGGTGGCAGGGATCTGTGATGAGAACGAGGCCCCTCTGCAAACCTGTTACCGAGAGGTTATGGAAGAGACAGGCTTGACCCTTGCTGATGATCCTGAGCTTTTATTTTCTTACTATCCTAGCCCTGGCGGCTCAAATGAGTTGATTCATTTGTATTTTGCTCCCTGTGATGTGGCCGAAATCGATTGTTATCGTGGGCAAGTTGGTGAGTATGAGGATCTCAAAGTCCATGTAATTTCCGTTGCGTCAGCCATGGAAGCACTGCAGACTGGTAGAATAAATAACGCGGCCATGATCATTGGATTGCAGTGGCTCAAGATAAATCAAGCGCATCTATTGTAAGGAGGGGTCCTTGCCTGAGAAGGCTCGCCACGTGCCAAATTTAAAGAGGCATCATGCAAGCTGTGGACTGAATTACAGTCTGCTCTCGCGTCTTGCTCTTCGCTTTGGTTCTGAACACAGTATCCAGTTCGTATTACCTTTTGGTGGTCAAGATTGTGTTGTCAAGATGCGCTTCACAGATCTTGGACCTTACACAGGACTATGCGAAAGCCAGTGTAGCGTGCTCCGAGGCGGGTGCACTTGGGTTCCGTTGCCCGCATTTACAGTGCGGCTTTATCACGATATGCAGTTGGCTGAGGTGACGGACGAGAGCTCGTCGGATTTCATTGAAGGGGCATACCCTTATCCAAACCCATCTATGGTCCAGCCGAATGAGCGCGAGCAGTTGGATCAGTTTTTGAGTGAATGGCTGTCCTATTGCTTACATCATGGTCTCGCCGATCTATCAGCCTACGGAATCAACACGAATGAGTTATCAGGCACAGGATATTGAGGTCCTTTCAGGACTAAATCCCGTCAAGCGCCGCCCAGGCATGTACACAGATACAACCCGGCCAAATCATTTGGCGCAGGAGGTGATCGATAACTCTGTGGATGAGGCGCTTGCTGGTCATGCAAGTCAGGTTGATGTTGTGCTCTTTGCCGATGGATCTGTCTCGGTGAGCGACAACGGCCGTGGTATGCCTGTCGATTTGCACCCTGAGGAGGGTATTCCGGGTGTTGAGCTGATTCTCACGAAGCTACACGCAGGCGGGAAATTCTCAAATAAACATTATCAGTTCTCCGGCGGTTTGCATGGTGTTGGTGTGAGTGTGGTGAATGCACTATCCACAGCAGTTGATATAGAAGTCCGTCGTGATGGGAGGCGATATGACATTGGATTTGCAAACGGCGACAAAGTACGTGAATTGAGTGAGGTCGGCACCTGTTTAAAAAAGGAAACGGGGACGACGGTTCGTTTCAAGCCGGACCCGAAGTATTTCGATTCAGTCAATATTTCTGTCTTGCGTTTACGCCACTTGCTGCGTGCGAAAGCCGTCTTGTGTTCGGGTCTGACAATCTGTCTGAATGACGAGAAAACAGGTGAATCTGAAACCTGGTGTTTTGAGAATGGTCTGACTGATTATCTGCTGTCTGAGATCGGTGAATCTTTCGCTATACCTGAGACTCCTTACACAGGAACATTTTCTGCTGAGCATGAAGCCGTGGAATGGGCTTTTACCTGGTTGCCGGAGGGTGGTGAGTTAGTTACAGAGTCTTATGTGAACCTCATTCCGACTGCGCAAGGTGGGACGCATGTAAATGGCCTTAGGACGGGTTTAATGGATGCGCTACGCGAATTTTGTGAGTTCCGGAATCTGATTCCGCGTGGACTCAAATTATCCCCGGAGGATCTGTGGGAGCGATGCGCTTACGTATTGAGCGTCAAACTTGAGGATCCACAATTTTCCGGTCAAACCAAGGAAAGGTTGAGTTCGCGTGAGTGCGCGGTATTTGTCAGTGGTGTTGTCCGAGATGCCTTCAGTCTATATCTCAATTCCAATAGTGCGATTGGCGATCACTTGGCGGAAATTGCCATTGCAGCAGCACAGCGTCGCTTGAAATCAAGGAAGCAAGTTGCCCGGAAGAAAGTGACACAAGGGCCAGCGCTTCCAGGCAAGCTTGCAGACTGTGCCGGCGGTGATGCGCTCGCTGGGGAATTGTTTCTCGTTGAGGGTGATTCTGCCGGTGGTTCCGCGAAACAGGCCCGGGATCGGGAGTTTCAGGCAGTGATGCCGCTTCGTGGAAAGATCTTAAATACATGGGAAGTCGATTCGGGTGAGATTCTGGGATCGCAGGAAGTCCACGATATTGCTATCGCTCTTGGTGTTGACCCGAGCTCTTCAGACCTCACCGGTCTTCGCTATGGGAAAGTGTGCATATTGGCTGATGCTGATAGCGACGGACTTCACATCGCGACGCTTCTTTGTGCATTATTTGTGAAGCACTTCAGGCCACTTGTTGAGCAGGGCCATGTCTTTGTTGCTATGCCTCCGCTTTACCGGATTGACGTGGGCAAAGATGTATTCTACGCACTCGATGACGCTGAGAAGCAGGGGATTTTAGATCGTTTAACTGCTGAAAAACGTAATGGAAAAATTAGCGTAACGCGCTTTAAAGGGTTGGGTGAAATGAACCCCAATCAGTTGCGCGTGACGACCATGGATCCGGACACAAGAAGACTTGTGCAACTAGTACTTGACGATTCCGATGAATCTGCAGGTACTGACGAGGTGATGGATAAGCTCCTAGGTAAGAAGCGGGCATCGGATCGTAAGCAATGGCTCGAAGCTAGCGGCCATATGGCGGATATTGCTTAATCTCCTTGAAATTTCGGCTAATTTCTCTTAGATTCCGCGTCCTTGAACCCTTTTGAGGACTCGGTATTGATCGACGTACTGCCACGCGAATCCGCATCAACATGGCTTGATTTGGTTGAGACTACTCCGTCATTGGTCTTTGATCCTGATATCTGTCGTCGGCAGTGGGACGATCTGTCGAATGCACTCCCTGGCGTCATCCTCTATTATGCTGTGAAATCAAATCCCTACCCAGGTGTATTACAGACCATTGCGAATGAGGGTGGGCACTTTGATGTGGCGAGTGCTGCCGAAATTAAAATGCTTGAGCACGAGGGGATTCATGCCTCTCAAATGATTCATACCCACCCAGTCAAAACAGACGCAGAGATTGAGAAGGCAGTCGCAGCCGGCGTTACGACGTTTGTGGTGGATAATGTGGATGAGCTCTGGAAGCTGATTCCTTATCGGCACTCGATCCGAGTGATGTTGCGTTTGTCTTTTATCGCCCCGGATGCTCCGATCGATTTGAGTCGTAAGTTTGGAGCGCCGCAGCAAGATGCAATGAGTATTCTGGACGTGGCAAACGACTCTGGTATTCGCGTTGATGGTCTTTGCTTTCATGTTGGATCACAGGCTGCGACTTCCAATACGCATGCAGATGCTCTGAGTGTGTGTCTGGATTTATGTGAGCAGATCAAAGATGCAGGCCTCCCTGAAATTCTTCGAATCGATATCGGCGGTGGCTTTCCAGCGCACTACATAGGTGAATCACCCGACATTCATGCGTTTTGCGGGCCTATTCGTAATGTTCTGAAGCGAGTACCTGAAAACCTTGAGATTTTGGCAGAACCTGGTCGTGTGATTTCCGCGCCATCGATGGCCCTGGTGTGTAGGGTTGTTGGCCGCGCAAAGCGTCGCGATGGTTGGTGGTTTTACCTAGATGATGGTGTCTATGGCGCACAGTCAGGTCGTTTATTCGATGGAATGCAATATCGGATGTCGGTATTTACGTCGAGTGATGAACTATCTCCTTGTGTTTTTGCAGGACCAACCTGTGATTCGATCGACGAGCTGGGTCGTTATCCAGAAATTCCAATCCTCAATATGAATGACGTGATTGTTTTTCATGAGATGGGCGCATACACACTGGCGAGTGCAACACAATTTAACGGAATTGCACCACCAACAGTTGTGACGCGAGCCCTTCCCGAGTTACGCCGAGGATATGGGTATTCAGAATGAGTTTGATTGCACTGGTTGATGGAGGCGGAACCACGACGCGGGTACGCTTTCTCAATCAGGCAGATCAAACGGTTTTATCAGAGGTAGTCACGGGCCCATCTAATCTTGGTCTCGGAGCAGATTCTTGTTGGGAGCAGATAAGAAAGGCTGTTGATCTGGCTGGGTTACCCATGCCCTCAAAATGCGTCGCTGGTATGGCTGGATCCGAATATGTTGAAGAGCGGTCCAAATTTCTCCTGAAAGCACCATATGAAACACTTCTCGTTTCTGACCGTGATTCAGGTCTTTTCGGGGCTCACCTCGGTGCATCTGGTGGGTGTCTGACTGTTGGTACGGGCGTCGCGTTTGCTTGGTTAGATGATTCGGGTCAGCTTTCCCGACGTGGTGGCTTTGGCTTTGTGCTTGGGGATCAGGGCGGTGGTGCGTGGATCGGATGGCGTGTACTGCAGGAGCTTGTTCGTCTTGGAGATAGAGACGGTCTCAATCAATCGCACCGGCGCTTAGTTGATCAGCTTGGCATCGGAGAATCTGTCAATCAATGGATTCAATTTGCAAACACAGCAGGGCCTAGTGAATTCGCGTCGTTGGCAAAAGTGGTCGTTGAATACGAAGAACAGGTATCTTTAATTCAAGATGTTCTGAACGAAGGTTCCCAGGAATTAGGAGATACGATCCAAGACTTTCCGAAACACTTGCCGCTCGCACTGGTCGGTGGTTTGTCGGTTGTTTATGCCCCTCGAATCCAAGCCAAAGGGTATCAGGTGATTGACCCGAAGGGTGATACGCTTGATGGTCTCGCCTATATCGATCAATATCTTAATGAATTAGTGATTGAGCACTGGAAGTCGTATGCCTGAATTAACTGGCCACCTTGTGACTCCTGAGGGTTTAATTAATGGGTCGCTTCGGTTTGGGAAAAACATAGAGTCTTTGTCCGAGTTAACCCAAGTGGACGACCGGATCATTCTTCCAGGGATAATCGATTGTCATATTCACGGCGGTGGCGGTGGCGATGTGATGGATGGTATACCTGGAATTCGTGCGCTCGCACAAACGCATGCTCAATATGGTTTAACGGGCTTTTTGGCAACGACTGTGACCGCAGATGATGCGTCAATTGAGCGGGTGCTAGAGGCGGTAAGTCTTGTGATGCAATCTCGCGATCAGTCCGAGGCACGTTGCCTCGGCGTCCATCTGGAAGGCCCCTATTTAAACGAAGGGAAGCTCGGTGCTCAACCACCGTTGACACGGTGTGTTGATGCGATCAAGGTTCGGTCATGGTTTGAGTCTGGTGTTGTCCGTGTGATGACTTATGCGCCAGAGCAAGATCCAGAAGGAATCATGCCCTCGCTCGCTGAGGAATTTAATGTGAGGCTTCAGGTCGGTCACTCAGGTTGTGATTATCACCATGTTTGTGGATTATTAGAGCGTGGAGTGGGCGTGACTCACCTCTTTAATGCGATGACTGGTATCCACCATCGTAGTCCCGGAGTTGCGCAGGCCGCCTTATCGGCTGCTGAATATTCAGAAATTATTTGCGACGGGGTCCACGTCAAGGAGCCTACTTTTCAATTGGCACGGGAGCATATCTCCAAGTTATATTCTGTGACTGATTCAACCTCGGCAGCAGGGATGCCAGACGGCGAGTATCAACTCGGGACACACAGAGTCTTCAAAAAAGATGATGTGGTTTGTTTGGGTGACGGGACGCTTGCCGGGAGCGCTGCAACCGCGTCAGTTACTGTACAAACATTGTGCCAGTTTGGTTTGGATTGGCTCGAGATCGCTGCCATGACCAGTCTGCGTCCAGCGTCATGGCTTGGGTTACAGAATCAGGGTGCGATCGCTCTCGGGAACGTGGCGGATTTTGTTACCTTTCGTGATCATGCGCTGGAATCAGTTTGGATTGATGGTGAGTTGATATTTGAGATTTGAAGGTGTGGGGCGACAATAGCGCTCGATTAATGTTCAATAGCGGTATCTTAAAAGAAAGGATTTGACATGCGATTACTAATTATTCTCCTGGCATCCTTCAGTATCAGCGCTTGTTCGACGATTCCCGAATCTTGGAAATTACCGACGGATCTGGGATCTTGGAAATTTGATGTGGATTTTTGGAATTCTGAGAAAGAATCATCGCTTACTGAGCCTGTCAAAGACGCAGGGTTGACGCCCTCTGAACCCCTTAAAAATTCGGAGTCTGTAAAAAAAATCGCCATTGAGCTTGATGCTAATCAAGTTGCGAAGGTTCGAGTTGGGCAAACAAAGGATGAGGTGCTTGAGATCCTTGGTCCAGCAGCTAATGTTGATCATGGAGTAACCTTGGCTGATCACTACGTCAAAGGTGGTGAGGTCTATGACGTACTTTACTTTCGGACGAAAGTGAACGGTGTCGATGATATTCGTGCCCTACTGTTCAAGGCAAACCAACTTATTGGTATCGGTTGGTCGGAAGTTAATTAGTCGCTTATAAATCTTAATGCGAATGTATTGCATTTAGATTTGCATTAGGCTAGTCTTTCTTTATTGAATAACTCATATAAGGAGAGATTAATGCGTAGTTCCAGAATTTTAGTAGCTCTAGCTGCAATAATCCTTGCAGGACAGACCATTGCCGCTGAAGTAAATGTATATTCCGCACGTAAAGATAAACTTATCGTGCCTCTGCTTGACCGCTTTACCGAGCAAACTGGGATCGAGGTAAATCTGATTACGGGTAAGGCGAACGCTCTGCTTTCGCGGATTAAAGCAGAGGGTGTCGCAACGCCTGCGGATGTCTTGGTGACCGTTGATGCCGGGAACCTACATCGTGCAAAAGAGGCAGGGGTTCTCTCCCCGGTCAACAATGCGTTTATTCAGAAGAAAATCCCAGCAAACCTTCGCGATGTGGATAGCGAGTGGTTTGGTTTGACCATACGCTCGCGCCCAGTTTTTTACGTAAAGGATCGAGTGAATCCGACGGAGCTTTCAACTTACGAGGCCCTAACTGACTCGAAATGGAAAGGACGTATTTGTATTAGGTCATCAGGTAACATCTACAACCAGTCGCTGGTGGCGTCCATGCTAGAAGCGAACGGTCCAGAGGCCACACTTCAATGGGCTGAAGCTTTCGTATCTAACTTGGCTCGGAAGCCGACGGGTGGTGACACTGATCAGCTCCGCGCCGCAGCAGCGGGTCAGTGCGATCTTGCGATCGCAAACACATACTATTTTGGCCGCCTGATTGATTCGAAGAAGACAGCCGATCGCGAGGTCGTATCCAAACTGGGTGTCTTTTTTCCAAACCAAGATGGCCGGGGGTCACATATTAATGTGTCCGGAATTGGTGTGACCAAACACGCCAAAAACCGTACCGAAGCCGTTCGGTTATTGGAGTTTATGGTGTCAGATGATGCGCAAGCATACTACGCTGAGATCAATCACGAGTACCCTGTGGTGTCGGGTGTTGTCTCATCACCCAGTATCGCTTCTTTGGGTGAATTTAAGTCGGATGCCTTGAATTTGGGCGTCTTGGGTGTCAATAACCAACCAGCAGTGAAACTAATGGACCGCGCCGGTTGGCAGTAACTTCAAGTCATCAACCAATTCGTTGGGCGTTCAATCGGCCCAATGGTTTGTTTTTAACCACAATCATAGCCGCTCTTTGTGTGGCTTTGCCTATTCTAGTAGTTGTCAGTTTTGTCATCACAGGTGTCTCCGACGCCTGGCCTCACCTGCTTGATACGCTACTAGGTCGATATGCGCTAAACTCTCTTCTGTTATCGATATTGGTGGCCGTTGGCGTCGTTATGCTCGGTGTACCCGCCGCCTGGATCATCTCTTTCTACAGATTTAGAGGGCGAGGTGTGTTGTCGTGGCTCCTGCTACTCCCAATGGCTTACCCTGCGTATATTCTCGCCTATACCTACACTGGGGTACTGGATTTCAGTGGCCCTGTCCTCACGTTCTTAAGGGGTATGGATGCACCGACCTGGTTAATGGAATCCATGCTTAACATCCGATCGCTGCCAGGAGCAGCCTTGATGTTGAGTTTGGTACTGTATCCCTATGTGTATTTGCTGGCTCGGGCAGCGTTTATGGAACAATCAGCAAATTTAATGGAGGCAGCCTACACGCTGGGGCAGGACCGTTGGAGAGTATTCATCCGTATCGTCATTCCAATGGCTAGACCTGCCATCGCGGCCGGAACACTCTTAGCGATCATGGAAACCTTGGCCGACTTTGGAACAGTTGAGTTTTTTGGCGTACAGACATTCACCACAGGAATCGTTCGAACCTACTACGGTTTCGGCGATACAGCTGGTGCCGCCCAGTTGAGTACATTGCTCTTGGGCTGCGTCTTTTTCCTTGTTATTTTTGAGAAAAGTTCCCGAAGAAAGGTACGCTACTACTCGGATCGACTCCGCAGATTAAATCAAACAAGCATCCCGCTAAATGGATGGAGGCAACTTGTCGCTCAACTATTGTGCTTGATACCTGTTTTGTTTGGTTTTCTTTTGCCCACAGCGATCCTTTGCTACTGGGCACTCTTTTTTGCCGAGTTTCAGTCGATGTGGAGTCTCGTTGCCAACAGCTTCTTTTTGGCCGGATCCGCATCCTTGTTTGTCGTGATGGTGGCGTTAGTGATCTGTTACGCCAATCGGTTGTATCCTTCACGGTGGCTGAGTCATGCAACGACTTTTGTTGGACTAGGGTACGCACTACCAGGGGTTGTCGTAGCGATTGGCGTATTGATACCTTTTGGCGCCATTGATCATTTCGTTTCATCAACACTAGAACCACTTGGAGTGGGCCCGTCGCTATGGTTATCGGGCACACTGGTTGCCCTTGTTTTTGCGTACCTTGTGCGTTTTCTAACTGTGGCGACTGGGAGTATAACCAGCGGCCTTTCACGCGTTCGTCCGAGTGTCGATCAAAGTGGGCGCCTACTCGGACTTAGCCAGTTCGGTGTAATCTCGAAGCTCCATATACCAATAATCCGAGGATCCGTGTTTACTGCAGTATTGGTGTGTTTTGTTGATATTTTGAAAGAACTTCCCGCCACTTTGATCTTACGTCCTTTTGATTTCAACACGCTGGCAGTTAAGGCCTATGAGCTTGCAGGTGACGAGCGCCTGGTTGACGCTTCAGTGCCTTCGATTTTGATTGTGTTAGTGGGATTGGTGCCTGTAGTTTGGCTTAATAGATCAGTGAATCAGGAATAATCGTGGACACAGTTGCTCTAATGGTTCGCAGCATCCGGCTGTCTTATCAAGATAATGTAATTGTTGATGACTTTTCCTTGGGCCTAAAGCCTCAAGAACTTGGGTGTCTGTTAGGCCCGAGTGGTTGCGGAAAATCAACATTGCTGCGTGCCATTGCAGGATTCCAGGAACTCGATTCGGGCGAGATTTGGTTAGACAACGAACCATTATCTACCGAGCATCATCGAGTCTCACCTGAGCACCGTGGTGTCGGTATGGTGTTTCAAGATATTGCGCTATTTCCACACCTTACCGTCGCGGAAAATATCACGTTCGGGTTAACGGATTGGCCAAAAGCGAGCCAGGGCAAGCGCCTCGCTGAGCTTCTCGAACTAATTGGTCTTGTCGGACTGAACCAACGCTATCCACACGAGCTCTCCGGCGGACAGCAGCAGCGCGTGGCCTTGGCGCGAGCGATGGCACCTAAGCCAAAGTTATTATTATTAGACGAACCATTCTCGGGTCTTGATACCGAACTTCGCGGACGTCTTGCCAGCGAGGTACGTACCATTTTGAAGAGTGACGGGATCTGCTCATTACTGGTCACGCATGACCAACGTGAGGCGTTCGATTTCGCTGATCGTATTTCCGTGATGTACGGGGGACAGAGTTGCCAATTCGATACCCCGTTCAACTTGTATCACGAACCGACTGACCCGTTTGTGGCACACTTTGTCGGGGCCGGCGAAATGGTGGATGCGAGGGTCGAAAGTTCACGATCGGTATCGAGCCCGCTCGGTGTGTTAACAAATGACACAGATCTCGAGTTCACTATTGGATCTGATGTACAGATATTCTTGCGGCCTGATGATTTAATTCATGATGATGATTCAAGCTATAAGGCCACACTTATTGGGAAGCATTTTCGGGGTGCGCATCATTTATACGACGTGAGGCTTGATAATGGTGTGGTGCTCGGTTGCCTGGCTCCATCGCACCACGATCATGAAGTCGGAGAACGAATAGGCGTAAGCCTCGATATTGAGCACTTAGTCGTTTTTGCGAAACAATAGTCTCTAAGGATCTGTTCCTCGCTCATCACTATCCGCTATGGGACTTAATTCAGTATTTATGTTTAGCCAAAGCTACGGGCTGTGGTAAAGACCGCAGAGCCGTTGATAAATTTAAAAACTACAATTACGCGTTGGAAGGCGGCGATATTCCGGAGCCCTCATATTAACGGAATCCACTTTGGTTTGAAGCACATCTGATTGGTCCACTAGACTCGGACGAAGCTGCTCAGCGTTTTCATTTAGCGTTTTCTGATTAGCTTTCCGTATCTGTCTCAGATCAGTTTGGTTCGCTCACGCCGATGCGGCTGATTCGTGGTTGAACGACCAGGTGAGTTGTCGAAATAATAGTGTCAATTTGCGTAAAGCTCGGTAGAGTCAGTTTTATGAAGATTTTTTTATTTTCTACAGTGGTTGGTGCGCTATTAGGGGTGTCGGCTAGCGCAGATAGTTTGTATCGCTCCGATGTAACTTTTATTTCGGATGCAGACAGGCAGGCCGAAATTGAAAAACTCGTGGCGATTGAAACGCCATCAGAGCAGCAGTACTTGACGCAAATTGCCTTAGAAAAACCAGATATTTTTGTTAGACAACTCAACCGTGCCCTAGACATCCTGCGAGCCGGGGGTGAACCCTCGAAGGTTAGCTCGCGACTCAGGACAGAGGGGTTTTATTCCCCAGATACACAATCTACCTTGCAGGCTTTCATATCAGATCTACAATCAGGAGAGGTGATTGCTGACTCGCACCTGATGGATTTCGTGATGCGTATGAATAACCCTAAGGGAGCGTGGAATTATTTATTAGGAGCCGCCACTGAACTGGACGATTATTCTGCGCTGGAATGTGCGCTGGATAGGGCGCCGTCTAAACTTCTGGGTCCCCCAGAGCATCAATATATTATACAGGTAGCGCACCCAAATATGGAATTATCCCTGTGGCGTTTTGACGCGTTAAAAGCGGTGACCTACCCCGTGGCCACCGTTGTTGAGACAACCGTCGATTCTTACAGATTCATTAATCGATTTGGTTCCGACCTAGCTTCCTTAAGCAGGGAAAATTTGTCGATGCAGTTGCCAACAGGTGATGTCTTGCAATGCCAAAAAGTCGAGCCGTCAATAATGCGTGCTTATCAGGATTATCGGCGCGAATTGGTCCTGTCTGAGAAAAAGCTTTAATTTTCTTCTCTGCAAGGGAAGCGTCTCATCATTGCGACACGAATCAAGCCTTGGGCAGGTACTTTAAGATCCTGATCGCGATCACTAACATACTCTTTAACAATCCCCATTAAATTTTTGATTTGCATTTGATCCGCTGGCGCATCGAAGCAAAGTTTTGGAAACTTTTCTTCTCTTCGATTGTTCCAACTGTGCACAACGCCCGCCAAAAACCCGTGTGCCAGCATACTCGGGGGCGTCCCAAACGTTTTGTTTGCTTGTGATAGCCATAACTCGCCTGAGTAAGCGGATGCATGGGTGCTATAAGCTGCCGTTATTACGAGACCGAGCGCGCGAATCATTTGCTTCATTGGGACCTCAAATTTATAGAGCTGTTTTATTTATCGGACAATCGGTCGATACATTTACCATGAAAGTGCTTCCCTAGGCACTGCCGATATTGATCTTGCTGTTCGGACAATATGTAAACCTTTTAATGCGCGAGAATCCTTGTTGACCTAGAGTGATAGATGCTCATCAAGTTTTTATGAGTTAGATGATGAGTCCCAAGTCCGTTTCATCGAGGCAGTAGTTGGGTAGTATCGGACATTTCTGTGCTATGCGGCCCATGTTGCCCTACAATTATTGGGTTATCCCATATTGTGGTTGAAACGACGCGCAATCTGGCCAACAATAACTAGCCAGGTTGGACGCCAGTAGACAGTATGATCCTAGCCCCAATTTGGTGACTACCTGTTGCAAGTGAGCCTTATGCAGAAACCCTTCGAGAAGTTAATCGCGTTATTCCCAGAACGGTCTTTGGTGATTCGGTCTGGTTCTGATACTCGGTATATTGTTCTGAAGACCTGGCATCAGTTAATGGCAGCATGCATCGCTGGTCTATTTTTCATCTGGTCGACGGCAGCGTCTGTAGGTTTTTCCTGGAATTATGACGCACGGTTAGTGGTGGAGGCCGAGCTCGCAAAGACAGTCGCTACGAACCAAGCATTTATCGCTCAGCTAGAGAACGACCAAAAAAATGCTTACGAGTTGCGTCAGGCATTTAATAACGAGGTTCAAAAAAACGAGGAGTGGGTATCTCGATTTGAATCGATTCGTAATGTGTCTGACGAAGTTTTGAAACGGTCATCCCCGGAGAATATTACTGCGTTCATACCCTGGTTTGAAGACGAACTCGACACCAGAATCCGTTCGGTTGAGCAATCGAACGCCGATTTGACGGAGTTGGTGATGGACATGTCAGGTTCTGTAGCCGAAATCTCAGGCCGAGAGGCCCCACAAGCGGTGGATGACGTAGGCTCGTGGTTGAGTAGTGTGGCCGACGATTTGGCAAACGCTTACGAGACACAGTCAGTGGCGATGGAGATATTACACGACACAATGACACTTACCCTCGCCAGAGGTTTCGCTACGCTCGATGGAACGCCCCTGGCGGACCCTGAGTTTGTCGGGTTTTTGCCTTCGTTCGGCACCGGTGGCCCCAGTCGCGAAATCGATGGCAGTAAACATGTCTTCGAGAAATTTCGAGATCGATCTGACCGATTGATGGCGCTTAGTCAGGACTGGCAAGCTTTGAACACGATGCTTGAATGTGCTCCTCTTACCCCACCGGTTGATTACTACAATCTCACAAGTGCTTACGGCAAGCGTAAAGATCCATTCACGAGGAAGCCCGATTGGCATGAGGGTGTCGACTTGGGCGCATGGCCAGGTACACGTGTGCGGGCGACGGCGCCGGGTGTGGTGACGTTCGCTGGCCGTAAGGGTGGCTATGGTAAGTTTGTCGTCGTGGATCATGGGTGTGGTATCGAGACTGCCTATGGACATTTGAAAAAGATTTATGTGAAAAAAGGCGACAATTTGAACCACCGAGATGCTCTGGGAGAGGTAGGTAGTACAGGCCGCTCGACGGGCCCCCACGTGCACTACGAAGTCCGGATTAAGGGTAAACCAGTCGATCCATATCAATTTATCGAAGCAGGACGTTATGTTTTCAAGGACCAAAAGCTCACAGTCGCAGACGCGAAGTGACAACAGGAGTCAACCAATGAAGTCACCCAACGATACGTTCGCGGTGCTCGCGCCGAATCTCGTTGTATCAGGTAATCTAGTTTCTGAAGGGAATATCCACATTGACGGCACGGTTGAGGGAGATGTGCAAACGGTCCATCTCACGATCGGCGCAACTGGAGTAGTAAAGGGTCGTGTGTTTGGGCGTGAGGTTAAAATCTCCGGCCGTGTGGTTGGCTCGATCACCGCCTGTGAATTGGTTCTCGAAGAGTCCGCAATTATCGAGGGTGATATCCACTATCAATCACTGTCGGTTGCGCGCGGCGCTCGAATGAATGGCAATAGTAAATTCACAGAAACTGAGCCAGATATTACTGTCCTGAGTGGTAAGAAACCTTCAGCGAAGACTGAGAGCGCTTTGGCGTTCGGGGACGCCGGGGCCTCTCCTGCTGACACCAAGCAGACATCACGCACGAAGACGGCGTCCCCTGCGCAGTAAATACCCATGGCCCGCGACTCAATAATCAAAAGGCTAATATCGCCTGATGCGTTATTTCATCGGTTCGCAGATTTTTTTCGGGGGTTTTTTCTTGTCTGTTTTTCCCTGTTGGCGACTTTAGGTCTCGTGGGGACAGGGTACTTTTCATTTTTAGTGGTTGCCTCGACAGCGCCTGCAGCTCCGAGGCCCATTGTGTCCGCTATATTGAGCACCCCCCCGGTATCTGAATTCGAACAATTCTCAGAACGCCTACTCCGGGGACAAATACTATGGCCTCAGATTGCCGTTCCGGTTGATGTAGCGAGAGCAGACTTAACCGATAAAGAGCGTAAAGCCGTTCAGGCGGGTTCAGCACTTCTTGAGTCACTATTGGCGTCGCGTGGCGCGGTCAAAGACGAGATGCGTCGTGAACGGGTTGCGCGTTTGATTGAGCACACACATCAGCGGCTGAACTTGCAGCCGGGAACTCCGGATATTTCATTCGCGACATTATTTTTCGATCACGTAATGGAAGCGGCATTAAAGCCAGCCTTCTTCCCGGCCAAGGCAGCTGTCGCCGGAAAGGCACGCGAGCGTGTTGATCGTTACCTTGCCGAGTATCCATTGCTCCACGTACAGTGGTTTGCCGAGCAAGTATCCGACCGCGCTCTATTGATGGCACGCGGATCAGACCAGCAGGCATCAGCGATGGCCGATTACCAACTTGCCATTGCTGTCTCTGACCAACAAATGCAGCGGAACGCCATACTAACGCTTGTTTGCCTTGTGATGTTTTCGTTGAGCGCATTACTGTTCTTATTGGTGCGTATCGAGCGCAACCAGACATTGCAGACCCAATATATGGCCAATAGATACGTCATGTATATGCCTACAACACAGTCAGATTCCTGAACTTGCTGTTAGTGATGCATTTTTTTGATCGAGACGATGGGTATCAATAGATCAACGGTCCTTCCGGACTCAAACTTGAGTGACAAATCGATGGAGGTATTTGCCTTCAGGCGCTCATGGAGTCCGATCAGCATAATGTGATAACCACCCGGCTTCATCACCAAAGACTCATTTGGTCTTATTAAAAATCCATCCTCAACCTCACGCATGCGCATAACACCGTTGTCATTGACGTGTTCGTGAAGTTCAACAGTGTTTGCGACGGAGCTCGACGCTCTGATTAGTCTGTCGCTTGTAGTCGATAGAATTTCGCCATAGGCACCGGAATTCTGTGTTCGCCCGATACTTGCGCGTGCTCGAAAATTCGACAGCGTTAGACCATCGGTCTCGACGGGCTTAAACTGCATGGGCTGGTGTTGATGATTTGTGGTATGCCGATGGTCGGTCGCAAGACTTTGTATGGATAAAAAGGCAACGGAAAGCGCGACCGGTAGCGCTAAGATTAGTGGGACATTGACTCTCACGAAATGATCCTTGATTTGAGTGTTGCCTTAGTTTGATGTCTTTGGTGCTCTAGGAATAGGGCCACTAAACATAACAGTCCGACTGGGAAAGCGATCCAATTCATAGTATCCCATCCAATCAGTTCATACGCGATTCCTGAACTCAAGCTCCCGAGCGCGACAGAAGTGAAGAGAATGGTGTCGTTGAGACCCTGCGCGGTGTGTTTTTCATGGGTCTGATAGGTTTCTGTTAGGAGGGCTGTAGAGCCTATAAAGCCGAAGTTCCAGCCGAGGCCCAGCAAAACTAACGCCGCATAAAAATGCTCGATCGAGATTCCAGACAAGGCGACAGCGGAGCAGACCATTAATGCGATCAAGCCTGTCGCGATAATCGGAAGCTTCCCAAAGTGGCCGATCAGTTTTCCAGTGAATAGGCTCGGAACAAACATAGCGAGAACATGCCACTGAATACCAAGGGCGGCATCGGCCACCTCATAACCACATCCAATCATCGCAAGTGGCGCGGCGGTCATAACGAAAGCCATAAGTGCGTAACTACTTGTTCCACAAAAAACGGCGGTGATGAAGGTGGGATCGCGGGCGAAGTCTTTCTTGGTTCGGCCATCTATTAGTGTAACCTCTTGTTTTTTTGTGCCTGCTTAGGCAACAATGTCATAAACAGTAAGCCAATAATGAACAGACACGCTCCGCTTAGAAATGCTCCTGCAAACGGGGTTGGGTACAGGAGGTCTTTGTTATGCAGAACGATCTGCGGGCCAATGATGGCGGACGCGATTCCTCCAATTAATACCCGAGAAATCGCTCGCGATTTGAGCGCATCATCCACAAAATCTGAGGCAGCAAATCGATATTGCTGCACGAAGCTATTTGCACTACCCGCAAGAATTAATCCCACACAAAATCAGATAAAGCTGTGCAAAAGAATCGCGGCGCCAGCGATTGATACCCCAACAAATCCTAAGAGCGCACCCGCCATAAAGCCACGTCGCCTACCAATTTTAAACATTAGTAACGATGCTGGCCCGGCCATCAGGGCAATACCAACATTGAAGCCACTGACTGGAAGCGTGGCGAGCGACTTATCGTCGGCCAGTAGGTACGCACCTGCTAAGCCACCAAGCGAAATCACGATCGGTGCGATAGCCGCGTTAATAGCACTCAAAAGCGCATATAGATTAGCGATTGCTAGGGTGTTTGTGGGGAATTTCATTCGTAGTGACGAGTCTTAGTTTTTCTGCTTCGACGCTTGAAGTGCAGTAGGATAAACCCCAACCAGCACTAATCAAAGGGCCGTGTATTTCATGCCGACATTAGACGATATCGGATCGTATCGGATTCAACCTAACCCAACTGACCCGAAGCTCTCACGGGCTATCAGGGGAGTTGACCAAAACGGTCGCTCTACCGAGACTTCTGTGATTGAGGAGCGTCCGCTAACGATCTATCTCAATTCTCAAGAAATTGTGACCGCGATGACCATCGGGGACTATCCCGAATATCTCGCGGTCGGCTTTTTGAAGAATCAGGGGATGCTTAAATCGGACGACTTACTTGAAGCAGTCGAATACGATGAAGAACTGGAAGTCGTCGTAGTAAGAACAGAGTGCGAGTCGAATTACGAAGAAAAATTGAGTAAAAAGACGCGGACCTCAGGCTGTGCGGTGGGAACAGTATTTGGCGATATGATGGAGGGTGTGGATCAGGTGAGACTGGCGGCAACACCTGTGCATACGTCGTGGATTTATCGCTTGAGTCATTTAATCAATCGCACACCGAGTTTGTATCTTGAAACCGGTGCGATCCACGGTACGGTCCTATGCCAGCAAGATCAGCCTTTAGTGTATATGGAAGATGTCGGTCGCCACAACGCTGTCGATAAGATCTCGGGTTGGATGCACTTAGAGGGTGTGTCGCCTGAAAATAAGATCATGTACACCACAGGACGGTTGACTTCCGAGATGGTAATCAAGACCGCTCTGATGGGTATTCCGGTCTTGGTGAGTCGGTCTGGATTTACCGCATGGGGTGTTGATATTGCCAAGCAAGTCGGTCTGACCTTGATTGGTCGCATGCGTGGTCGACGGTTCATTTGCCTGAGCGCCGAAGAACGTTTGGTCTACGATACGGACCCCGACTCAGTGCCAGAAGAGGACAAAAAACATCGCCGAAAGAGTGCTCACGATGGATGATCGAACCCTTGGTGTGGTTCTCGCGGGCGGCCTCGCGACTCGAATGGGGGGCTCTGATAAGGGATTACTGAAGCTCGGGCAGCAGACGATCCTTGATGAGGTCTTGAAGCGTTTAAGGCCGCAGGTCGATGCCGTTGTATTGAATGTGAATGGTGATCCGGGGCGCTTTTTGTCATTTGGGCTGCCATGTATAGCCGACTCGCTTTCTGGATATCTGGGTCCACTGGCCGGGGTGCTCGCCGCTCTCGAATACGCGCGGAAACATGATTTTGAATGGGTTTCATCGGTTGCGGGGGATACACCTTTTTTCCCTATGGATTTCGTTTCTAGGGCCCGTGGGGAGGCGATGGAAAGTCATGCCCCCGTAGTTCTCGCATCGAGCTTTGATCATGAGAAGTTAAAATGGATGCGCCACCCAACGTTTGGTATTTGGCATGTGTCACTAGAGGATAATCTTCGTGACGCACTGCAACGCGGTGTCCGGAAAATTGTGATCTGGACGGACTCAGTTGGGGGGTCTGAGATTCAATATACCCACAAGCCTGACTCACTCGATCCATTTTTTAATGTAAACACGCCGGATGAGCTGGTGATTGCTCAACAAGGGAGTCAGTTATGAGTGTCCCAGTGTTCGGTGTGGTTGGTTGGAAAGATTCCGGGAAAACGACACTGACAGAGCGATTGGTGTCCGAGTTTACGGCACGAGGATTCACTGTCTCGGTGGTCAAGCATACGCACCACAACGTGGACTTGGATCGGTCTGGGACTGATAGTTTTAGGCATCGAGCGGCCGGGGCACAGGAAGTGATGCTGGCTGGCGGGTCGCGGTTCGCCTTGATGCATGAGTATCGAGACCAGCCTGAATTTGAATTGGATGAATTATTGAGCCGGATGGCGCCCTGCGATTTGGTTTTGGTTGAAGGATTTAAGAAAACACCGATCCCCAAACTTGAAGTCCATCGAGAAGAACGCCAGATGAGTTTACTGTTAGAGACCGACTCGTCAATTGTCGCAGTAGCTTCTGATTGCGAGCTTTTTGGTCTTGATATCCCGGTCTTTGATCTCAACGATATAACATCAATCGCTGATCATATTTGGAACCATCTACATGCCTGAAATCCAACCGCCACCACTTCGGAACGATTGCTTTGCGCTGCCGCCAGGGGTCGACTGGACTCCGGTCGCCGAGGCCAAGAAGCTTCTTCGAGATGTCTTATCGGTGGTGGTTAGCTCCGGTCATCGGGTCCCGGTCGAAGACGCCTTTGACCGCATTCTTTCGAGTGATGTGGGGGCCGTTAGATCGAATCCTCCGGGATCCAATTCAGCTGTTGATGGCTATGGGTTTGCTGGCCCGATTCCAGACGGGCCGCAAATCATGAAGTTGTGCGAAGGGCGCGCTGCTGCCGGTGTTCCCTTTGCTGGGCGTGTTGAGAAGGGCCAAGCGGTCAGGATTCTGACAGGAGCGATTCTACCGGACGGTGTCGATACGGTTGTGCTTGAGGAGGACTGTACCATCGAGCCGGATCGGATTGCGTTTAATGGACCTTTAAAGCAGTGGTCCAATACCCGTGAGGCCGGGGAGGATGTCATCGTTGGGTCTCCGATATTCAATGCGGGTCGAAGACTGACCTCGACCGATCTGTCGTTATTGGCATCAGCCGGTGTCGCCGAGGTCGAGATGTTTTCTCGCCTGCGCGTTGGTGTGTTATCGACCGGGGATGAACTGAGGAAGCCGGGTCAGCCAGCCGATTATTGGCAGATCTATGACGCAAATCGGTTGATGCTCCTATCGCTGGTGCGTGATCTCGGGTTCGAGGCCATTGACTTAGGCTTGGTGGAAGATTCGCGTGATGCAGTCCGAGGTACCCTCAATCGGGGTGCCGAGTCTTGTGATTTAGTCATCACGTCTGGCGGTGCCTCTGCCGGTGACGAGGACCATATTTCTGCGATTTTGAAATCCGAGGGTCAGCTAACTAGCTGGCGTATTGCCTTGAAACCTGGCCGTCCACTGGCGCTTGGTATTTGGAATGAGACGCCTGTAATTGGCCTCCCGGGCAATCCTGTCGCGGCTTGGGTCTGTACGATGGTCTTCGGAAGACCAGCGATGGAGGTGTTGGCCGGCGGTGTGTGGAGAGAGCCTAGTGGCTACGAGGTGATCGCTGATTTCAAGAAGAATAAGCGTCGCGGACGATCCGAGTACTTGCGTGCTCGTTTAAATTCGACAGGCCGAGCTAAAGTTTTTCCATCGGAGGGGTCTGGTCGGATTTCGAGCATCAGTTGGTCTGACGGGCTTGTAGAGATTGGGTTCGAAGAGGAATTGATCGAACCCGGGTCAGTGGTTCGATACATACCTTACGCAGAGTTCCTAAGGCCGTCTCAGTCGACCGATCCGTGAACCGCAAAGGCTTCCAGGGAAGCGCTCTGTGGGTTATTGAATCGAAATGATTCATGAATTCCTGACTCACTTAGGGTTCGGCTGACCATCAAAAGTGTGTTGTCATCATGGTCTTCGCACATACCCTGCATGTGATCAAGCTCGTCTTTCGCGACCGGCAGAGCAGCATCAATATCCGGTGCACCGTAGTGATCAACGAAACATTGAGCGAGCTGCTGAATCAATATCTCATACTCGCTGGCGGTGATTGAGGTAACGGCGACGAACGTCGCCCGACCAAATGATTCAAGTGACAACCAGCCATTAGAGAATGCTTGTCTCGGTTTACCAGTAAGTTGGCTCTCGTCCCAGTTTGAAAATTCGAATCCACCGCTGATGGCCCATTCACCGGCATCTGCTGGTCGCTCGAATACATTGTCATCCGACTCATCAAGCCGAATTGTACGTGCTAGTTTCATGGGGTCATCTCTTCGATCAGGTTATGGATGCTTGTCATACCATTGCATTTTAGAAGTAGACTTCCTTGCCCATCTGTCCCAACAAAGGTCCCGATACCTGGGTGGGTGACATCTGACCCGATCGAATCGCACTTTGCCCTCCAGTGATCTTGAATCGCCAGATAGCCAATGTCTTCAAACGAGTTGAGCCAAATCAGTGAGTGCCGTGACCAGCTCTCAATCATTTGCGGGACAGTCAGCTCAATACAGCCCTCTTCGTGCAGCCATGTCTGGGACGGATCTGATCCTGCCTCGACTGTTTCCGGTCTCACAAAAGGGATCGTGAGTCCTACGACCAGCCAATCGGGCACGGCGTCTGGGTCCGTTGTCGAGGCCTTAAAACGCAGGTCACCACAACTTGCCGCGTTCACTTTAAACTGGCTCGGCCAAACGAAATGAATAGCCAACTCAGGTGGACCTAAAGCGCCCAAACCGTCCGCTAATGACAGCATCAGGGCGTGTACAACCGAAACGCTATCTTTGAGTGGAGTCTCTGGTGCGAGCGTGATCGCGGCACGCATTGTTTCTTGATCTTCTGCATAGAATATGGTCCCCGCGTCGCAACCCATCATAGAGGCACTGATCGCCTTAACGAATGGATCCACGTCCTTTGATACTTTTTCCCCGGTCAAGAGCGGCGGGAATGTTGGGTCGGTGATTACATCCCCATAGATCACGCTAGTACCTCGCTTCCGATCATTTGGTCCGCGATGTCTAGAAATGCCTTAGCTTGGGGGCTCGAGGGCTTCGATACGACCATCGGTACACCGCCATCAGACGCGATCCGAATCGCCAGATCGAGTGGGATCTCGCCTAGGAATGGTATTTCCTGCTTCTCGGCCTCTGCCTTCGCCCCGCCGTTCCCAAACGGATAATGTTCTTTGCCGCAACCGTCACACACGAACGAGGCCATATTTTCCACAAGGCCAAGGAGCGGGACACTCATACGCTTGAACATATCGATGCCTTTCTTGGCATCGAGTAGCGCGATGTCTTGTGGTGTCGAGACGATCACCGCACCGGTCACAGTCACCTTCTGACTCAGCGTCATTTGTACGTCGCCAGTGCCTGGTGGCAGGTCAACAAGTAACACATCCAGTTGCCCCCACTGAACCTGTCCCAGCATCTGTTGGAGCGCGCCCATCAGCATCGGTCCGCGCCAAATGAGGGCTTCATCGTCAGGCATCATCAGTCCAAGTGACATGACCGTGACTCCGTGATTCCTGAGCGGTAGAATTGTTTGTCCGTCTGGACTAGAAGGTCGACCACTCACTCCAAGCATTCTTGGCTGGCTTGGTCCGTAAACGTCAGCGTCAAGAAGCCCCACCTTGAGACCACGCATAGCAAGCGCTACAGCCAGATTTGCAGATACGGTCGATTTGCCAACGCCACCTTTGCCGGACGCGACTGCCACGATGTGCTTGACGCCCTTTACCTCAAGTGGTGGCGACGCTTCTTTCTTTGGCCCGTNTCCNCCNCCATCNGTNGCGATGACTCCTGCATCTTTAAATTCNGGATNACTCACTACAATATCCTNTNNTGNNGTTANGGGAGNTCAATTNTGCCCGTGACTTCGTGGTTTAGNNCCACTTCGTTGCAATGCANAGTTACGGTNACNTTAATNCTNTNNNGANCNGAANNTGANTCNANCNCNCGNACCGCNTCCTCGATTTTCTGNTGTGANGTCACACCGACNGATTTNAAAAACTTNCGCATCGATANATTAAAGTTNTCTTCGCTCATGGCNNGTTCCTATGTCATTATNNTGNTGGCTTGTCTCAAAGTTACGAGGTGGTGTCAATTGATTAGAAAAACAATAAAACTTTGTGTNGTNNNTTGGGTNAGCTCTTTTCTGATTGCTCCGACCACTGCGCTTGCGCTNAGTTTGTCNCACCAAANGGCNNTCCCNGCTGATTTNGTNCANTACATCNTNCCGAGATTCTCCCTGAAGACGCGCGTCCGGTTTGATCGGGTTCAGACCTCCGGTGATATTCAGTTCTTGACAGAAGAACCGGATGTCGGGACTGCGATCTTCACACTTGCATCCGGGGCGGTCGTATATGTCGGGACCAGTGTCTCGTTTGCTGAGGATCCTGATTATATTGCTCTGGTGAACTGGCTTTTGAGTGAACCTGGACGTGCCACCATTGCTGATTTTCGGCAGGAGGGATCGCAAGTTGCTTTTCCAGTCGAGGCAGCCGAGGCTGCTCCTGTTCAAGTGGTGATTGTTGGTGATATTGATAACGGGCGTCAGCTATCGATGAACCATTGCAGACGTTGTCATAAAGTGGACCGGGCGGACAANTACGCGGGTATTGGAAATTCTCCGTCTTTTCATGCGATGCGCTCGTTTGACGACTGGTACGTTCGGTTCTCCACGTTTTACGCAGTGTCTCCGCATAAAGCACTTATCTCTGTCGAGGGATCTGGCATTGAAAAAAACCGAAATCTGATTGCTATCGCCCCGATTGATCTCGAGATCAGCGACATCAACGACATTGTCGCGTTTGTGCACTCTTTGACGCCACTCGACTTGGGTAAACCGATTCAATTCAACCCCTAACTATCTAAATAATCGTCGGTAGTCCGAACTCGTGGACGATCGGGGCCACGGAGGGGNGCATTTTCGTCGTGATATTGCGCGTTGACGCGGCAGTCGTCGCACATCTTCACCAGTTTCGTGTTGTCAGAGTTGGTGTACATCCAGTGGTTGCCTTCAAGCTTCTCAATNATTCGCTCGATGGTGGATTTCACGCCAAAAGGGCGTCCGCATTCGATACATTCGAACGGATCTTCGCCGTGCAACGACGCTTGTTCAAGGGTCTGTTTGCCAAAGCTCAACTGTGGTTTAAGGGTAATCGCTTGCTCTGGGCAGGTGTTGGAGCATAAGCCACATTGCACGCACGCATTTTCTACGATATTGATTTCAGGTCGATCTGAGCGATCATTCAGCGCTCCGGTTGGGCATTGGGAGACGCAGGCAAGACATAACGTGCATTTATCGGAGTCTACTTCGATCGTGCCATAGGGGTCACCTGGCTCGAGCGCGAGGGAGACCGGCGACTCGTCATCATGATCAATAAACGCAGCCATGACACGCTTTGCGACTTCTCGTCGGCCACCCAGTAACGCGATGTCTTTGCGTTTTAGTGCGGGCATCCGCGTTCCAAATAAGGCTGACTCGAGCGACTTGGCATCGCTGACCTCAAGTACACGCACTCTATCTGGGTCAACGCTAGTCACACTCAAAAGCCGGCGTGTTAACCCAGACTGATTCGCAATCGCTGTCTGTGCCGTGCGTGGTGATTTGAGGATGAGAGCCTCGGTTGCACCTGCGGCCAGTGTTGCCAGGAGTTCGGCGTGACCGATCAATTCCACGTTATCGACTTCATAGGGAATCACGTCAGCAGGCAAGCCTTGGCTGAAGCGCGCCGACTCAGAGATCAGATTGCGGCCAAAGCTACGATCAATAAAAAGTACACGCGGTGGAATTTTTCCATATCNTGTGAATGTCTCTATCAACGTGCTCAGTCTTTTCACCATAAACTCGAACGGTGGGTCGTCGTAAAGGATGGCGCCTGTTGGGCAAACTGATGCACAGCCGCCACATCCACCGCACATGTCTGGATCGATGTATACGCTGTCTCCATTAGGACGNATCGCTTCTGCCCCGCACGTGTCTACACATCGAGTGCACCCAGTTTTCTGGGACCGCGAATGCGCGCAAATTGATCCCTCAAATCTCACATACAGCGGCTTCTCAAATGTGCCGACGAGAGCCTTGGCTTGGGCACCAATCAGCGACAGCTTTAATGCATCGGCATCCGGAGCCCGAAGATAACCATCACGTGTTGTTTCCGCAGCCAAAACTGACGCCTTGGAAACCAAGTCGATGACGATATCACATCGGGAGGTAGCTTCGTCTTTCGGGGTTGTGAACTGGGTCACCCCACGCCCCGTTGCGACCAGTGTCGAGAAGCTCTCGAAGGTCACGTCAAACGCTCCGAGACCCCCAGACAACGAGCGAAGCTGGCCCACAGCCAGGTCGTAGCTTGTGGAGGGATTAACACGTTGTGGCGCTACCCCGAGTACACAGGTAACTGCGAGCTCCTGCCCGAGCGTCTCCGCGAACGGCAACATTGAGTCATCCTTGCCAATGATCAGGCACGTGCCGGCTGAATTGATTTCCCGGATCTTGGTGCCAGGCCGTTCGAGTGTGGCGTCGGCGATAAGGGCCAGTTGCTTGGCCTGTACCCAAGTCGCATTCTCGTTCGCTCCGGTCCACCCGGCGCGATCTCGAATATCGATCAAGTCGAGGGAAGCCTTCAGTGCTTGTTCAGACTGTAATTCCTCGGTAAGGTCCTCGAAGACCCGTGCTTGCTGTTCGCAGGCAAAAACAACCTGCTCACGCTCCGTGAGGGCCGCGACCGCCACATCAAGATCGTTCCCGCAGAGCTGGTCGGTGCATATGACGTCGTCAAAGCCTTGGGGTTTAAATTTATCAGGATCGTACGGGATACTCTTGTCGCAGCTGCATAGAACTAGTGTTTTATTAGTTTTCATAATGTAGGGCTATTTTTTTCTTGCGTCGTCACTATAGACTATCGATGGTAAGGGCGAAAACGACAAAAAGAAGGCCTGTAGGTGAAAATCCGTGACTGATAACAATACCCCGGTAGACCAATCTGATTTATTTGGCGCACGGACAATATCGATGCCCGTGGGCATCATCGTGGCCAAGCATCCGGGGGTTACGCGGTGGGCTACTGAGATATGGAAACCATGCGGCTTACTGCCGGGTGCAGAGATCGCCCACTGGGTTGAATTGCGAACCGAAGGCTCCGCGATCCTGTACCACGCCAGAACTTTGGACCTCAGCCTGTATCGGTCTGACGTTGAAGCGTATAAGGTAGCTCTCTCAATGGATACCCCGTCAGCTTTTGTGATCATGGACGAGGATGAGACCGGCGACTCCCCAGGCGGTTGGCAGGTGACAGACGTGACCTTGTCTCCCTACGAGGCACAAGATTTGTTGGATAGCGGTTTTAGTCTGGTCGAGCCCGTCCCCATCCCACCGGTTATCGTTAGCTGGGCTCAGCAGTTTGTCGATCATCATTTTAAAGAAGAGCCGTTCAAGAAACGTAAGAGGGATCGACTCGATGTTGAGCAGATTGACGATGGGATCGGAGACCCTCGGATTAGTCAGGTGAGCGATGTCTATTTTTCTCCGGCGTCATTGCGAAAGAGGAAAAAGCATTGACCGAGGACAAGGACTTCCTGTCGCGGTGGTCGGATCGTAAGCTTAAGGGCGAGGATGATGCGTTACCGGCAACCGAGTCAGATCGTGTCAAAGAGACCCAGAGCGAAGACGAGTTTGAGGGGAAGAGTGATGATGAAATTCTATCAATCTTAGAATTGCCAGACCCCAAGACGTTAAAACTTGGTGATACCGTCGAGAAGTTTATGGATGGCCGGGTGCCTGAGCGTATCAGGGCGCGTGCACTTCGTGCTTTCTGGAAAACCAACCCCGTACTGGCAAACATCGATGGGCTTGATGAGTATTGTGACGACTACACAGACGCAGCGATGGTTATTGAGAACCTGCAAACGATCTACGAAGTGGGCAAAGGCTATGCGGAACAGGCCCTTGATGCGCTGGAATCGTTAGCTGACGACGAGGAATCGGCTGATCAGCTGGCAGGTTCAGAGATCGCAGCCCAGACCGAAGAGGGTATCGAGTACGACAAGACAGCGGAAACAGAAGATCGGGGTAATGAGCTTGATACGCGTGAGCAGGAAGAAGCGCATCAGAACCAACCGGAGTTGCTCGAAAAAGACATGCCAGCGGAAGTTGTAACGAACACACCGCGTCCGAGACGAATGCATTTCGACTAAACATATTGCAAAATTTGGGGAACGGAGTAGGATCAAACGAGGTTAAAAAATAAAAGCTAAGGATTGGCCACTCAGGATAGGAATTGAGTGTAATAAATGACCGTGGAAGCAACGATCGAAATGAGTTCTCAGCCTGTATCTCCCGAAGATCAGTTCAGGGCTAACCTATATTCTCTTCTTGGCAACTTGCTGTTAGAAGTGCCGAAGCAAACCACGCTTGACCAACTTTGCCAACTGCAAGGCGTTGACGGTGAGGTAGGCTCAGCTGTCAATGCCCTCACCCAGATTGCAAAGTCAATGGACCCTCCTTCCGTTGAGCGGGAATTTAATGTGTTGTTTATAGGTATGGGCCGCGGAGAGGTGTTGCCGTATGCCAGTTATTACCTCACGGGGTTCCTCCACGAAAAACCACTAGCTGACCTCCGTAACAGCATGCGGAGTCATGGTATCCAGCGGAAAGACGGAATCCCTGAACCAGAAGATCATCTCGGGTCATTGTGCGAGATGATGGCGGGCATGATTACGGGTGGCTTCGGGCACGTAATGCCACTGCAGATACAAAAAGAATTTTTCAATGCGCACATTGCCACGTGGGCAGCGCATTGTTTTAGTGATCTCGAAAAAGCGGAAAGTGCCGTGCTTTATGCTCCGGTCGGCTCTCTGGGCCGTCTATTAATGGAGATTGAGCAAGAATCTTTCCGGATCGAGTAGGCCGAGAGGCAACAAAGTGTGAAAGCACAACGAAGGAGATGTTCATGAGTGAACAGAAAATAAACCAGGCAGGGCGCCGTGGCTTTTTGAAGCTTGTGACGACTGGGTTACCGGTGGCAGCAGTAGCAGCCGCCGCGGGATCTCAGGCGATAGCAAGCCCAGAAAGCGAGATTCGTCAAGCGAGTGGTCTTCGCAAGAACGATCACTACAAGAAGTATCTCGAAACAGCACGGTTCTAATAAGAAACGAATGACATCAGGTTGCAATTGGCCCTGATCAGTTATTCACAGAAATCCTTAGGAGGATTTTCATGTTAAGGAAAAAGGCGAATGGGGTAGCAGTTGGCTCCCGAGTGTCATCCTTACTGAAGAATGTAGCCTCTCACAAAATGGACCGGAGGACGTTCTTGCGTTCAACTGGCCTCGCAGTGGGTGGTTTGGCTGCATTTTCAATGACACCGCGGTCGGTAGAGGCAGCTGCTTCTGCATCGACGGACGCGAAAACAGAAATCAAAAAGAGTGTATGTACGCATTGCTCGGTTGGCTGTACGGTCATGGCCGAAGTGCGTGATGGAGTTTGGGTCGGGCAAGAGCCTGGCTGGGACTCACCATTTAACCTCGGAGCGCACTGCGCCAAGGGCTCATCAGTTCGTGAGCTCGGCCACGGTGAGCGTCGGTTAAAGTATCCAATGAAGCTGGTAAATGGCACTTATACGCGTGTCTCTTGGGAGCAGGCGATCAACGAGATCGGCGATCAAATGCTTAAGATTCGCGAGGAAAGTGGTCCAGACAGCGTTTACTGGTTGGGCTCTGCGAAGACAAACAACGAACAGTCATACCTCTACCGCAAGTTTGCTGCGTATTGGGGCACGAACAACGTTGACCACCAGGCTCGAATCTGCCACTCGACTACGGTAGCAGGAGTTGCGAACACTTGGGGTTATGGTGCGATGACCAACTCGTACAATGACATTCACAAGTCGAAGGCAATCTTCCTGATCGGCGGTAACCCAGCGGAAGCACATCCGGTATCGCTCCAGCACATCATGAAAGCGAAAGAGCAAAACAATGCTCCTGTGATCGTGTGCGATCCCCGCTTTACTCGGACAGCTGCTCATGCAGACGAGTACGTCCGTTTCCGTCCTGGCTCAGATGTCGCATTGATCTGGGGTATCTTGTGGCATATCTTTGAGAATGGTTGGGAAGACAAAGAGTTCATCCGGACACGTGTCTGGGGTATGGACGATATCAAGAAAGAAGTCGCTAAGTGGACGCCTGAAGAGACTGAGCGTGTTACTGGAACCCCCGGTTCACAGCTAGAGCGTGTGGCTCGTACACTCGCGAACAATCGCCCAGGTACTGTTATCTGGTGTATGGGTGGTACCCAGCACACCAACGGAAATAACAACACGCGCGCGTATTGTATTCTTCAGCTGGCGCTGGGGAATATGGGTACGGCTGGCGGCGGAACCAACATCTTCCGTGGTCACTGTAACGTTCAGGGCGCGACTGACCTTGGTGTTCTCGCGAATACCCTGCCTGGTTACTACGGTCTTAAGCCAGGTTCGTGGGCGCACTGGGCTCGTGTCTGGGAAGAGGACCTGGATTGGTTGAAGGGTCGTTTCGCGACCATGAAGACCAAGGATGGCAAAGATAAGGCAATGATGAACGAGACCGGTATCCCTGTTTCACGGTGGATTGATGGTGTTCTGGAAGCCAAAGAAAACCTTGGGCAGCCAAACAACACTCGTGCGATGGTTCTTTGGGGACACGCGCCTAACTCGCAGTCCCGCATGCCAGACATGAAAAAAGCGATGGGTAAGCTGGATTTGTTAGTCGTAGTTGACCCACACCCAACCGTTTCAGCGGTACTGCATGATCGTAAAGATGGTGTTTACCTCCTCCCAACGACCACGCAGTTTGAGACACGTGGATCTGTCACGGCCTCGAACCGTTCCATTCAGTGGCGTGAACAGGTTGTTGACCCGTTGTTCGAGTCAAAGCCTGATCATATCATCATGAAGCTGTTCGCAGATAAGTTCGGGTTTTCTGACCGTCTGTTCCGTAATATTAAGGTCGAGGGCGATGAGCCTTTGATTGAAGATATTACCCGCGAGATTAACCGTGGAATGTGGACTATCGGTTACACCGGACAGTCTCCAGAGCGCATTAAGGCGCACATGGCAAACCAGCACACGTTTGACAAGACTACCTTGCAAGCGGTCGGTGGCCCATGTGATGGGGACTTCTATGGTATGCCGTGGCCATCTTGGGGTACGCCTGAGATGAATCACCCAGGCACGCCGAACCTTTACGATATGTCTAGACCTGTCTCGAAAGGCGGTCTGACCTTCCGTGCCCGGTTCGGTGTCGAAAGAAATGGTGAAAACCTCCTCGCTGAGGGCGTTTACTCTCAAGGTTCTGAGATCAAGGACGGCTACCCAGAGTTCACTATGCAGATGTTGATGGACTTAGGCTGGGACAAGGATCTTACTGCCAAAGAGCGTGCGGCAATCAAGAAGGTGGCTGGTGCTAAGACGAACTGGAAGACCGACTTATCGGGTGGTATCCAGCGTGTCGCGATCAAGCACGAGTGTGCCCCGTTTGGTAACGCGAAAGCACGGACAGTCGTCTGGAACTTCCCAGATCCTGTGCCACTACACCGCGAGCCTCTTTACACAAACCGCAGGGATCTGGTCAAGGATTATCCGACCTACGAAGACCGTTTTGCGTATCGACTGCCTACGCTGTATGCGTCGATCCAGAAAAACGACTTCTCGAAGGACTTCCCGATCATCCTGACGTCCGGCCGTCTCGTCGAATACGAGGGCGGTGGTGATGAGACCCGTTCGAACCCATGGCTTGCCGAATTGCAGCAAGATATGTTTGTCGAGGTCCATCCGCGCGATGCCAATAACTTGGGTATTCGTGACGGCGATATGGTTTGGGTCGAGGGACCGGAGGGCGGTAAAGTTAAAGTCCAAGCAATGGTAACAGAGCGTGTTGGTGTGGGTGTCGCATTTATGCCATTCCACTTCGGTGGCATGTTCCAGGGCGAAGACTTACGCGCCAAGTATCCGGATGGGGCTGACCCATACGTGCTCGGCGAGTCCGCAAACACAGTGACGACATATGGTTATGACTCGGTGACCCAAATGCAGGAAACCAAGTGTACTTTGTGTCGGATCATGCCAGCGTAAGGAGGATAAATTATGTCATTAGGTGGAAAGGCGAGAGCCAAGTTCCTATGTGACGCCGAGCGCTGCATCGAATGTAACGCTTGTGTGACAGCATGTAAGAACGAAAACGAGGTGCCGTGGGGTATTAACCGCCGCCGGGTTGTTACCATTAATGATGGTAAGCCAGGTGAGCGGTCAATCTCTGTGGCTTGTATGCACTGTTCAGATGCGCCGTGTATGGCGGTCTGTCCTGTCGACTGTTTCTATCAGACTGACGATGGGGTCGTGTTGCACTCAAAAGACCTGTGTATCGGTTGCGGTTACTGCTTCTATGCGTGTCCGTTCGGTGCACCGCAGTTCCCGCAAGCGGGTAACTTTGGTTCGCGAGGCAAGATGGATAAGTGCACATTCTGTGCCGGTGGTCCTGAAGAGGACAACTCGCAGGCTGAATTCCAAAAGTATGGTAGCAACCGTATTGCGGAAGGAAAGCTCCCTGCGTGTGCCGAGCAGTGCGCGACTAAGGCACTTTTGGCCGGAGACGGTGACGACGTAGCTGCGATTTATCGTGAGCGCGTGGTAACACGTGGTTTTGGCTCAGGTGCATGGGGCTGGGGAACTGCCTACGAGAAGAAGGGCGGTTAACAGCCGAACGGATAGGCGGGGGTTACCCCGCCTTTCTGTTGTGTAAACAAATGACAATTCCCGAGGTCGTCATGAATTTAAAGACATTAGGTGCGTGTTTGGTCGTACTTTTAACGTTTACTGTGACTCCGGCTTATTCTCAAGACGAGGGTCAAAGAGCATCGACTGGTGGAGCGCAGACGCTGGAGGATATTCTTGCGCGGCAGAAAGGATTAGCTGTCGACGAAGCGTTCCGTAGAGAGAATCTTGGAGATCCAAGCTTAGCTGCCCCTATAAGCGGCAATTTGGGTACTCTAGGAGGGATCTCGAACTCTGATATGTATCGCGGCATACGTTACGCGGAGACAGAGATTACAGTTTCAAATAATAGCCACGCAGCAGAAATTTTGGTGCAAGATGGCGGCATGGAGTGGTTGCTGTCGCGTCAGGGCGGCATACAGGCTTACGCTGCGTATGGGTCCGGCGGGATTATCGCATTGCTGATCGTTTTTTACTTCATGCGAGGAAAAATGAAAATCGATGGCGGGCCCTCTGGCAATACGATTGAAAGATTTAAGCCAGTGGAACGATTCGGTCACTGGTGTCTGGCTGGCTCTTTTATTATGTTGGCTATCACTGGATTGCTGTTGCTCTTCGGTAGAAATGTACTTATTCCGATTTTCGGTCATGAAGCAAACTCCGTCATCGCGACGTTCTCAATCTGGGTGCATAACAATATCGCTTGGGTTTTCATGGCCTCGCTTGTACTGATCTTTGTGATGTGGGTGGCTCATAACATTCCTAATAAACTGGATCTTGTTTGGCTTGCTAAGGGTGGAGGTATAATAGGTAACGCGCACCCGGAAGCAAGGAAGTTTAACGCGGGACAAAAGATAATATTCTGGATGACAATTTTGCTTGGTGCCTCGGTTTCCATGTCAGGTATGTCACTGCTGTTCCCGTTCGAGTTTCCGATGTTCGCAGAAACATTTGCGGTCATTAATAGTGTAATTCCTGCGATGGGACTCGAAACAGAGTTGCTACCACACGAGGAGATGCAACTCGCGCATATGTGGCACGCTATCGTTGCGACGACCATGATCATCGCAATCATTGCACATATTTATATCGGTAGTGTCGGTATGGAGGGTGCCTTTGACGCAATGGGCTCCGGCCAAGTTGATCTAGAGTGGGCGCGACAGCACCACAACCTCTGGGTCGAAGAGGAAGAGGCGAAAGCTTCTGGCGGGGGGGCATGATGAAGACGATGTTTGTTGCTTTCGCGTTTACGATAGTGGCGTCATTCGGTGCCTACTACATCATGTCTGGGATGGGCTTTTCGTCTGCAGAAACCCAGTCTAGTTCGTCGGTCCGACTTAACTAAATGGTCGACGATTGGCATTTGGAGATCGACGTCGTCGGTCTCCGATGCCCGCTTCCGGTTCTAAAATTAAAGAAAAGGATCGAGCCCCTACAGCCAGGCTCTATGGTAAGATTGTTCACGAATGATCCGACAACACTGAAGGATGTCCCAGCCTATTGCGAAATAGCCGGCCATAGTTTGTTGTCACTTCAGTCGTCTGATCCACCATACGAGTTTTTGATAAGGACGGCTGGTAAAACCTAAAGGATGACAAAGGCTGACCTCGGAGATCAGTATGCGTATCGTTATTCTCTGTCTCGCGTTGATCGCGGCACTGCCCCTGAACACGACCTCGGCGTTCGATCGCTACACAGCCCATGGTGGTCCGATTAAAGGTCTCGCGTATTCCGAAAAATTGGACCTGTTGGTGAGTACAAGTTTCGATTATACGGCGGTTGTGTGGGACTCAGGTTCGATGAAAGAGCTGAAACAGCTGATCGGCCATAACGCCGCAGTTAACACCGCTGCGTTCTCCCCAGACGGACGCTGGTTGGCTACCGCTGGTGATGATAACCAAATTTTATTGTGGGACGTATCGACTCTTCGGGACCCTCAGGTGCAGTCGGTGCCAAGACGACTCGATGGCCATACTGCAAAGGTCGTCGACCTGGCGTTCAGTGCGGATGGCAAGTACTTGGCGTCGGCTAGCTGGGATCGACGGGTCGGGATCTGGGATATTTCTGCGCTAAAGCTCAAGCGATACCTGTCTGGACATCAAGGACCAGTCAATGCCGCTCAATTTTCGGGTGACGGTCTCTACGTTTATTCCGGTGGGGCAGACGGACACATCCGGTTGTGGAAATTTACCACCGGCGAGTATCTCAGGAGCGTAGTCAGGAACGGGTTCGGGATAAACGTGATGCATCTGAGTCCAGAGCTTAATGTACTTGCGTACGGCGGTTCAAACGGCATGATGCGAAGTATCAGCATTAACGCAGACGGATCTGAAATTGAGTTGTGGAACGGTGGACCACCGGTCTTAGCGGTGACCATAGATCCTCAAACAAAGAAAATGATTTTTTCTACATCTGAGGGGCGCGTTCTGATTGCAGATGCATTGGTCGGAGAGATACAGCATGACTTCAGAGCTGTAAAGGGCCCTATATGGGCGATGCAGCTCGCGAATGCGGGCGAGGATCTTTTTTTCGCGGGCCTGGACGATTGGGTCACCAAGATAAGCGTGAATGATTTTATAGTCCCACATCCACTCGCTGACCGTGAGCGCCGCTTTCATCCTGACCAGCCGATCGACAACGGACAGAAGCAGTTCGCACGCAAGTGTAGCGTTTGCCACAGCTTAACCGTCTCAAGTAAGCGGCGTGCTGGCCCGACGTTATACGGAGTGTTTGGTCGGAAAGTCGGGGCAGTAGAAGACTACCCCTATTCCAAAGAGTTGACAGAGATGGACCTTATTTGGAACGAAGAGACGATTGACCTCCTCTTTAAGGACGGCCCTGACATCGTCACTCCTGGCTCTAAGATGCCCGTCCAGCGCATCAAGGACAAACAGGACCGTGCCGATCTGATTAGTTTCCTCAAACGCGCCACAGCTCCTCAATGAGGATCTATGTTGCCCTCCTGATTCTGTCCACTTCGCTTAATGGATTTGCAGATCACGGGGCGCGGACATGGGAGACGGCTAATGGGTCGGTAGTGTCTGTGTTGCCAACCTGGTTTGGATTTCAGTCACCGGGCCGCGGCGCCCCCCAGGGTACGGCCCCCGAGGGAAGTGGTGTCGTGGTGAGCTTTACTTCTGATGAGCAGTCGTCTTTTATCTTGACGGCCGCTCATGTCGTGGATCAGGCGACCCGAGTACAAATCCGTGACAGTAACGGTGGTTCGTTGTCAGATGCAGAGGTAGTCTGGAGCGACCCTGATTCTGATATCGCTCTCCTAAAAACCACGCGGGCGAGACCAGCATTTCGTCTTAAAACTCAACCCTCGACGCCTGGGCAGCATGTTTGTGTGATTGCCAACCCCTTTGGGCTCGGCATCAGTATGAGCTGCGGAATTGTATCCGGGCCCCATCGCCGTGGAATCGGCTTTAACACTCTTGAGGATTTCATACAAACCGACGCCGCTGTAAATCCAGGCGCCTCCGGTGGCGCGCTTGTTAATGCAGACGGGGAACTGCTGGGGATGGTCGCAGCTATCTTCACCAAGGAAGCGGACATCGATGCCGGGATCAACTTTGCGATCAGCACCGAACTCATTGTCGAGCGAATCAAACAGCTCGAAATCCCCTGATCTGTCAAAGACTGCTGGTGTATGCTTGGAATTGTTACAGATTAAACGAGCCTACAGCTTTGTCTGAATTTTTAACAACCAAAGAAGTTGCGGATCTGCTCCGGTTAAAAGAGCGGAAGGTCTATGATCTTGCTGCCCGTAACGAGATACCGTGCATCAAGGCCACTGGGAAGCTCTTATTCCCAAGGTCTGACATTCATCTGTGGATCCAACAGAAAGGGGGAATAGCTGTTGAAACACAGCCAAGACCAGCCGTAATTCTTGGATCTCATGACCCTGTGTTTGAGTGGGCAATAAGTGCCTCAGGATGTGGCCTTCCAGCGTTTTTTAATGGCTCGATTGATGGCTTTGAGCGTTACCAGAGGAGAGAAGGGATTGCGTGCGGTGTCCATGTTGAAAATACGGCTTCGGCGGGTTGGAATACCGAACTCGTCGGCGGTTACCTCAAAAAAACACAATCCGTCTTAATGCACTGGGCAAAACGAGACCGTGGTTTGATTATCCGTTCAAATTCAGCGATCAAGGGGATCCAAGACCTTGCTGGGAAGCGTTTTGTTTCGAGGCAGCAGGGCGCAGCTTCCCAACTATTATTTGAACGTCAATTATCTGATGCTGGTGTTAGTTCGGATACCTTGGACTCTGTAAGGGTGGCACGTAACGAGACAGAAGCGGCATTGTCCATCGTAGAGGGTGACGCTGACGCAACTTTTGGGCTCAGATCATTCGCTGATCGATACCGTCTGGGGTTCGTACCGGTTTGCGTCGAAGATTTTGATTTGCTGATTGATCGACACGCATATTTCGATTCGGGTATTCAAATACTGCTCCAATTTACCGCAACCGAGGATTTCAAAACCGAGGTTGAGAGATATCGCGGCTACGATGTTAGTGGCCTCGGCCAAGTGCGGATGAATGGTTGCCTCTGAGTGATATAAACCCATGACGCGCCAGTACTTCTTGACCATATTCACTAAGAACCCAGTGATAAAATGCTTTGATTTCTGAGTCTGCATCCGATGAAATCCCGATACCAAAATGCCCCGTTACCTGAATTGTTGGCGGCAGCTGGATAACCTTCAGGTCTCGATTATCTGCCACAGCCTCGATAGCGTTTGAATGAAATGTCAGTAATAGATCCACGTCTTGCGTTTCCATGATCCAGCCGTATTGGTTTCGTCCGGACGGAGCCTTGGGTTTTTCTCGTCCCCCGGTAATCAGACGTGTGCGGGCGGTCAAGTGTTTTGCGTTCAATTCCGCGGTTTTCGCAACTCTCGAAAGGATCTTGATTTCATTCGCGTCTGGGTCAAATCCCGTTGTAGAGACGCCAAGAGCCCAACGGGGGTTTGTTATGAACTGGAGGGCTGTTTCGGTGACGATATTAAGATCACGACGACAGATAAGGACGGTTGGGTTCCGTCCCAGAATGCTCGACTCCAAGAGTTTTTCGGATTGGACTAGCGCTTCAGTGTGTTTTGAGAGCGCACTGATGAAGAGCGCACAATTTTCACCGTTGTCGATCTTCATACGGAGCGCACCCGATGGCCCGAAAGCCATCCGGATTTTTGTTTGATCTATATCGTGAAACTCATCTAATAGCTTTGGCAGTTGATGGACCATGCAACCCGCGGCCATGATTACTTGGCTAGGCATGCTTCTCCCCGCTATTCAGTCTGCTACTCACCGTTGGGAAAGAATAGCTGGGTGCCGTTGACTTTATAGGACGCGATTGCTGTTTGCCCCCTTTTCGACAATAGCCAATCAATGACTGCTTGGCCGGCTGTTGTCTTCACGAGCGGACATCTAGCAGGATTAATCAAAATGATGCCGTACTGATTGAAAAGACGTTTGTCGCCTTGAACGTGGATCCTAAAGTCCTGCTTGTTGGCAAAATTAATCCACGTTGCTCGGTCGCTAAGCACGTAGGCCTCCTTTCCAACGGCAAGATTCAGTGTGGAACCCATCCCGGATCCAGTTTCAAGATACCACGCCCCCGAGGCCTTTGACGGATCAGTATCGCTGGCTGACCATAGTCTAAGCTCGGCCTTATGTGTACCTGAATCGTCACCACGTGATGCGAATAATGATTCCTTTTGTGCAATCGTTTTCAGTGCGTTTGACACGTCATTAGAGCCGTGAATGCCTGCCGGATCGTTTACAGGGCCAACAATAACGAAATCGTTGTACATCAGGTCGGACCGTTTAACTCCAAAGCCCTCCTTCACAAATTTCACTTCGGATGCCTTTGCATGAACAAGAAGTATATCCCCATCACAGCGTTCGGCGTTCTTAATCGCCTGGCCAGTGCCAACAGCGACCACGTTCACTGCTACCCCCGTATCTTGTTCTATCAATGGGAGAATGTAATCGTAGAGCCCTGAGTTCTTCGTTGAGGTTGTGGATTGGAGGATGATCGACTCGGCGTAAGCGGTGCTGATGCCAATTATGGCTGCGAGGCAGAGGACACCTATTTGTTTGGCTTTCCGGATTATCACGGCATTTTTCCTTATTCTAACAATATTAAACAATCAACTGACCGTTGAGGTAAGCTTTCGCTTCTTTACTCTTTGGGTTGATGAAGAAACGAGCGGCATCGGAATGCTCTACAACCCTTCCCTTGTGTAGAAAAATGATGTCGGAACCTAGCCGCTTTGCCTGACCTATGTCGTGTGAAACGAATATAGTTTTCCCTCCGTGCTCGGTAAAGTCCTGAATCAGTCCTTCGATAATTTGAATGGACGCAGGATCAAGGCTCGCTGTTGGTTCATCTAAAACAAGAAGCTTAGGTTTCCTTAACAATGCCCTGACCAGTGCCAGCCGTTGCTGCTCCCCACCAGATAATAGTCTCGCAGGAAGGTCCTTTTTATCAGCCAAGTGGGCGGTAGAGAGGGCATTGTTGATCGTAACCGCGTTAGTCCCCGGAGGAGCCGCGAACTTTAAATTAGCAAAAACATTGCGTCTCAACAGCACTGGTGTTTGAAAAACCATCGCCTGGTTAGTCGATGGCCCCAGAACATACTCGCCGCTAACCTTAACGGACCCAAAGGTTGGCTTGATGAGGCCGTGTAGACACTTTAATAAGAGGCTTTTCCCTGCACCATTAGGTCCCATGACCATAGTCACTCCGCAGTCTTTTGAGGACATCGAAATTGAGTCTAAGAGATCTGTATTGTTCACCCTCAAACACAAATTAGTGATCTCAATCAACGGCGTATCAGGCATAACCCTTATCCATCGCAAATGTTTTGACGATCATGACCAAGGCGTTGACAACCAGAGCGATCATTAGCAAGACGATTCCAAGAGCGAGCGCCAAGGCTAAGTTGCCCTTGGATGTCTCGAGCGCGATGGCGGTGGTCATGATCCGTGTCAGATGGTTGATGTTCCCTCCCACGATCATGACTGCCCCAACCTCAGAAATCGCGCGACCGAATCCCGCGAGGACAGTTGTTAATAACGAAAAACGGGCGTCCCAGAGGTACGCAAAAATCGCCCTTCCTGTATCGATGCGGAGACTGAAAAAGAGATCTCGATATTCTCGGTTGAGTTCCTCAATGATTTGGTGTGTCAGCGAAGTGACGATAGGTACGATCAAGATACACTGGGCGATAATCATTGCAGCCGGTGTGTATAGGAGCTCCAGGACTCCCAGAGGGCCTGAGCGGGAGAGCATTAGGTAAACGAATAGGCCAACCACGACGGGGGGTAGGCCCATCATAGCGGTGAAAAAAGTGACGATCGCGCGTTTCCCTTTGAACTCGCTGATCGCCAATATGGTGCCTAGTGGCAGGGCGAGTATGCTGGCTGAAAGGAGGGCGGTCAGGCTGACCTTCACCGATAGCCATAAAATTTCATAGAGGTCGGGGTTAGCCGAGGCAATCAGGCTAAAGGCTTCAGAAAACGCTTGAGTTAGCATATTTATGTAATTTTTTCATAAAATGAAAATTTAACATATATTATCACGGTTGCAAGTCGCCTTTCTGGGCGTGCGCTTCTTTAATAACGCTCGCGAGTCGGAGTGGAATGCGATCCCTAAAGGAAAACGAGAAGCGTGTTCAGCCTGTCTTTGAGAATCAGACTCTGGCAGTTATGGCTCTCATATAGTTTTACTATATCCCGTTTACATTTAGGTTTTGTCTAATCAATTGCCAAGACGCGAATTATGTGATTAAGTGCGAAAGCCGTTACGGAGTTCGGCTCACCTAAATAACAAGGACGGAGCTGGCTCCGTTTTTGTGTTTTAGGACTCTGACACGGAGGAAATACTAGAAACATAAAGTTCGTTCCAGTGCCTGAGGAGGCAAGACATGACATTTACAAAACTGATGAAGGGCCTTGTGCCTGTGGGTCTGCTCGCCGCGCTGCCATCAACAGCGTCTGCGGCTGCCAACCTTCAATCAGATGATTTCGTAGGGATATCATTCTGGTTGATTTCAATGGCCTTGATGGCCTCAACAGTGTTTTTCCTTTGGGAAACACAAAGCGTCGATGGGAAGTGGAAGACATCGTTAGTGGTATCGGCCCTCGTGACCTTTATCGCAGCGGTTCACTACTTCTACATGCGAGATGTTTGGATTACCACCGGTGAAACGCCGACCGTATATCGTTATATCGACTGGTTGTTGACCGTACCGCTGCTGATGATCGAGTTCTTCTTGATTCTCAGAGCAATAGGTAACGCGTCTGGTGGCATCTTCTGGCGCCTCCTCATTGGTACTCTTGTAATGCTTGTTCCCGGATACATGGGTGAAGCAGGCTACATCAACGTGACTGTTGGTTTCGTGATCGGGATGCTGGGCTGGTTCTATATCTTGTATGAAATCTTCGCCGGTGAAGCTGCGCAGATGGCCGCAGAGCAGGCACCTGAAGCAGTCCAGAGTGCCTACGGGACCATGCGTCTGGTTGTTACCGTGGGGTGGGCAATTTACCCACTGGGCTACGCTTTGGGCTACTTCGTCTACGTTGACGATATGGGCAATACCACTGCAGCAGCCAGTGAGGCTCTCAACATCGTCTACAACCTCGCTGACGTAGTTAACAAGATCGCATTTGGTCTGTTGATATGGTACGCAGCAACTTCAACCAGTAAAGCGACAGCGGCTACAGCTTAAGCTTCTGCGGAGCCTCGTCGAGGCTCCGTTTTCCATGCGTTCATATGATTTGAGCGCATGGAAAACGGTATAAATAATAATAAGCCAGGGATGGGGTGCTTCGGAGCAATCTTATGGACGCGTTCGATTTCAGCTTGCTACAAATCGACCTAGAAGAATTAGAGGGAAAACTCCAACAGTACGGGTCAAAACCGGTTAAGGACGAAATCAGTCTTAACCAACTTTTTAAAGACCACTTGGCGTCTGGTGGGTCACGTACCCGAGCGGTCCTCGCCCTTGCTGCTGGCCACTCGCAGTCTCTCGATAAATCTGCTCGGTTGTCCATAGCGGCTTCGGTCGAGCTTTTGCATCAGGCGTCATTAATTCATGACGATGTACAAGACGAGGATTCGACCCGTCGCGGGCAGGCCGCTGTGTGGACCGTCGCCGGAAAATCCTCAGCGATTTGCCTTGGTGATGATCTGATAGGAGCCGCGTTCGAGGAACTCGCGCAGTTACCGGAGAACCATATTCACCAACTGCCCCGATTGGTGACTATGCTCTCACGGGGAATCAGTGTTATGGCCGCCGGTCAAACTATTGACTGCCAGTGGACACCAGCACAACGACTATCGTTCATGGATTATGAACAAATAGTTCGCCACAAGAGCGGTCCATTGCTTGGACTACCCATAGCGATGGTACTTGCGCTCGCCGGGGGATCCGACGATCAAATATTACAAGTCCTCGCGGGCGCTTCATCAATTGGTGTTGCCTATCAGTTAGCGGACGACCTGTCTGATCAAGCGGAGGACTTCAATCAAAGGCTCAATGGGTATTGGGTCCTGGCAGACACGATCACCGATGGTTCGGATCCCGAGACCGCCCTGCGAGAGCGTTTCGATTGGCACCTGGAGCACGCGAGACAAAGCGTCAAAACCACGCCTCAGTTTTGCATCGAGGCGTTCGAGGTATTGATTCAAGCCTTGCACCAAAAGTACCCAACCTTCAGGGCAGCTGCCTGATGCAAAGCGCCCTGGTCGTCGGGTCAGGTTTTGGCGGTATCGCAAGCGCTTTGCGTCTTCGCTCTCTTGGATTGGACGTCCATGTTATTGAACGCCACCATAATATCGGTGGCCGAGCGCAGGTCTTCGAAGTGGACGGATACACGCATGACGCGGGGCCCACTGTTATCACTGCACCATTCTTGTTTGATGAGCTCTTTGGACTCTTTGGTGAGCGAAGGGAAGCATATATTGAATTTAGAGAGTTGACACCCTGGTACCGATTTACCTTCCCTGACGGTGACCATTTTGATTACGGGGGTACTCTTGAGGAGACATTGGCCGAGATTCGTCGTATCGAGCCCAAAGATCAGGCTGGATATGAGTCACTCGTCCAGCACTCGAAAGCGATGTTCGATGTCGGCTTTTCACAATTGGCCCACCGGCCATTCCATGAAATCAAAACTATGGCGAAGCAGATTCCTAATCTTGCGAGACTACGTAGTGATCGATCGGTCTGGGACATGGTTTGTAAACACCTGTCGCACGACAAATTAAGACAAGCATTCTCTATTCAGCCCCTACTGGTCGGCGGATCACCCTTCGATACAACGAGTATTTATGGCTTGATTCATTACTTGGAGCGGGCGTTTGGAATTTTTTTCGCGATGGGTGGCACGGGGGCGCTGGTAGAGCAGCTGAAGCAACTGATGTTGCGGCAGGGGATCACGATTCAAACCGGTACGACGGTGTCCGAGATATTAACCTCTCAGAATAGAGTCTCTGGAGTTAAGCTCGAGTCAGGTGAACTAATTACCGCAGACTGTCTCGTTTTCAACGGTGACCCTATGTACCTCTACCGGGAATTGTTGCCAGAAAATAAGATCCCATTCCCGACACGTATCAAGCGCGACTACAGTAAACTGTCGATGGGTTTATATGTATTATTTTTTGGTTCTGATAGGCAGTACTCTGATATAGCCCACCACACGATTTGGATGGGTCAGAGGTATAAGGACCTACTTGATGATATATTTCATCGGCAGATACTCGCTGATGACTTCTCTCTGTATTTGCACCGACCGACAGCCACCGATCCCTCGTTCGCCCCCGAAGGTCACGACAGTTTTTATGTGCTAGCGCCTGTACCTCACCAGGGGGGTTGTATCGATTGGAGTGTGGAAGAGCCAAAGCTTAGAGCCCGGATCATTGATGCCCTTGACCAGACAATCCTACCGGATCTCAAAAAACACATTCAGGCACCGTTCTCCATGACCCCGGATAATTTCGCGGAAGACTATTTGTCGTATCGGGGAGCGGGATTCTCAATTGCGCCATTATTTACGCAATCCGCGTGGTTCCGTTTCCATAACAAAGCGGAAGGGTTCGAAAATTTATTTTTAGCAGGCGCCGGCACGCACCCAGGCGCCGGAATGCCCGGGGTTATTTCTTCCGCGAAGGTTGTCGAGCAACTGGTAAAAGAAAGGATGACGAAGCGTGCCTTGGTTTAGGGGAATCGTGTGAGCAAACAACAATTAAAAAAATATGGGACCACATTTCACTTTGCGAGTCATTTTCTGTCATCGGCCCAGATGACGTCGGCGGCAGAGTTGTATGGAATTTGCCGAGAAATCGACGACATCGCTGATAGGGCGACTGACAAGCGCAGAGCCCACTCTCAATTACTTCGTTTGCGTCAGGCCCTATCAGAGCGAGATAGTGCACACCCGACGGTGGCAAAAGCCTTATCGATAGAGCCAGCGATAGATCTCGGTGCATTGATTGAGCTGACAGATGGTGTTCTACTCGATACTCAACAGGTGGCTATTCAAACTGAAGCCGAGCTCTTGCGCTATTGCTATCAGGTCGCAGGCACCGTTGGTCTATTAATGTGTGACTTATTTGAAGTGAAAGACCCCGTTGCTAGACATCATGCAGTCGATCTGGGTGTGGCAATGCAGTTAACTAATATTTGTCGAGATGTGCACGAGGATGCCCTCAACGGGCGCGTGTATTTACCTGCAGAGTTTCTCACGTCGATGACCGCAAAACAGATAGTTGCGCCGGATAGCTCGAGTACAGAATCAATCAAACAAGTTGTTAGTTATTTGCTAACTGAGGCTGCGGCACGTTACGAGTCTGGTATCTCTGGTCTTTGTTTTCTGCCGGCGCAGGCGAGGCTGGCCATTTATATTGCAGCACTCAGTTACCGTGAGATTGGTATGATAATCGCTGACCGGGGTTTTGATGTTTGGGAGGGCCGCGCCTATACAACCAAAACGCAAAAGTGGTTAATTGCTTTGCGGGGAATTATCACATTTCTTTTCACCAAGAGGGCGCACCAATACCAAGGTTTTCATAACCCAGAATTACATCGCGGGTTAAATAATCGGCCCGGGGTCCACTGGGCTTGATGCAATGGATCCGTGGGTTCATATTATCGGGGGCGGGTTAAGCGGATTATCTCTCGCTTCGTCACTTGCCCGATTTGACGATTTACCCGGCCGAGTAGTGATATCGGAGCCTAACCCTGAAGCACTCGCATCGAAAACGTTTAGTTTTTGGTTTTCAGGCGACGAGGAGGCATTCCTCAGACCCGAATACTCAAGCAGTCGCTGGACCCTGAGCGATGAAAATCATCGGGTAGTCCACCAAGGAACTCGTTTCCAATACGGGACAAGGTCCGGAGATCACTTTTTAGATTCTGCGCTGCAAGAAATCCACAACCATTCTCAGATTGATCTTGTTCACGAGTTTATTGATACGAGGCCCAAGGCTACCCATTGTTTCGATAGCCGCCCATGCGCGGTAGATACGTTCCAGTTAACCCAGAGTTTTGCGGGTATGGAGGTTATTTTCGATCAGCCACACGGGATGTCAGAAGCCGGGCTAATGGAGCGCATGCGACCAACTGATTCAGGGCTTCAGTTCGTTTACTTACTTCCATTAGGACCTGACAAATTGCTCATAGAGCACACAGAATTCACAGCCAGACCAGCTGATTTTTCGGCTTTGGCTGCATTAAATGATCGTTACTTAAGCCAGGAGTTTGCCAACAAGCCATATCAGCTTGTACGGACCGAGGCCGCGCATATCCCGATGGGTTTCAAACAGCGAGCCCAGCATTGGGGGATACCCCTCGGTGCTCGAGGAGGGATGACCCGAGACGCAACTGGCTATGGTTATCGAACCATCCGGTATGCGTGTGATCAGATTGCCGCAGACTTGGTGAAATATGATGTTGCCAGGCCGTTTCGGAGATCAGCAGTGACGACTTGGGCAGACCGATTATTTCTAAATCTGATCGAGAATAGGCCAGACATTATTCCTCAGATTCTTATGCAAATCTCACATCGAATGACCCCAGACCGTTTCGCAGCATTTATGATGATGCGTTCTCCCTCGGATCTGATTCATATGTTGAGGGCCGCTCCCGCGAAGCCATTCACCTGCGCACTGTTGGGGAGGTATCGATGGATTTGAGTTTAGTCTTGGCTGCGTGCCTTATCTCTTTGGTCGGGCTACCGCATGGGGCTTTAGATCCACTGGTAGCGACGAGATACGGATTAATTCGTGACCTTCGGTCGACCGCTTGGTTCCTAGCGATATACATCAGTATTGTTGGCCTAGTTATTGGCTTTTGGCTATTCCTTCCCATCGTAGCCCTAATATTGTTCCTGTTAATTTCCGCCATCCATTTTGGTCGGGATTGGAAGTACAAAATCTCGTTTGGAGGTTTCGGCTACGGTGCCTTCGTGATGGGCCTACCGGCGTGGGCATTTCCGGAACAAGTTGAACAAATTTTTGGATTCTTGATTTTTCAAGACACGGCCTCGATACCACTGGCTACGCTACAGGTCACCGGATTGACTGGTGGCTTATTGTTAATTATTGATCGTAAAAATCTCTCAACTTTGGGACTTGGTGAGCTGCTCATCCTTATCTTCTGCGCTTTTACCCTCGAGCCTTTGTGGTACTTCGTTGTCTATTTTTGTGGGTTCCATAGCCCGCGACATTTAGTGGCCGAGTTCAGCAATATGACGAGAGAGACGCGACTTATCGCATATGTTGTGATGCTATTACTTACTATTATAACTCTGGGAGTGGCCGCGGTCTCGGGCGCTCACATCGAGAAATATTACGAATCCGTCAATATAGTTATGTACCAGGTGATCTTTATCGGGTTGGCCGCCCTGACGGTACCTCACATGTGTCTGCTTGAATGGGCCGCGAGGCAACATCATGAATAATCTTGAACGAAAGCGCAGGCACATCGATGTGGCACTGGAGCAACAACCAGCTCGTAACTGTTTTGATTCAATTCGGCTCAGGCATCGAGCGCTACCAAATGTGAGTCTAAAAGAGATCACCCTGGATACAGAGTTCTTTGGTAAGACTGCAGCGGCACCTTTCTTTGTAAGCTCAATGACTGGGGGTCCATCTGAATCGGAACGCATCAACAGGCATCTGGCCGAGGCTTGTAATGAGTTAGGTATTGCGATGGGGGTCGGGTCTCAGCGAATAGCGATGCAGGAGGGTAGCGTTTCAGGTCTAACCTGGTCGGTACGTAATGCGGTCGGCGCAAGACCGTTATTCGCGAATTTTGGTGCCGTCAACTTACCTCAGCTAAATGCGATACAAGATCTAGGCCGTATTCTCGACTCAATAGAGGCCGATGCGCTTATCCTTCACCTCAATCCGATGCAAGAAGTCTTTCAAACTAATGGCGATACAGATTGGACGAATATCATTGATCACATTGCTCAAGTGTGTGCATGGTCTCCGGTCCCTGTGGTGGTTAAGGAAGTCGGATTCGGACTCGATGTGCAATCAGCTAAAGAGCTGGCATCAATCGGAATTAATGTTCTAGATGTCGCGGGGATGGGAGGCACACGGTTTGCGGATATTGAAATCGCACTAAATGCAGAGATACGCCAAACCTTGTCGACAGATAATGTGTTTGACCACTGGGGTTACACTACGATCGAAAGCCTGGGTATGATTAAAAAAGAGCTTCCAACCATGACTTGTTGGGCATCTGGGGGTATCCGGAACGGCTTGGATGTCGCAAAGTCGATGTGTTTGGGGGCGAGCGCCGTTGGTATCGCGGGAAAATTGCTGCGACCAGCGACAGAGTCGACGGATGCTGTGATAATTGCATTGAGACAGTTTATGAGCGAGTTGAGAATCAGCTGTTTTGGTCTCGGGGTCAGGTCGTCGATAGGTTTGAGTCGGTCTCATATTCTAGGAAACGTTGATGCAGATTAAAGAAATAGTATGGGCTGACTCGAATAGCCAGTACTCGTTTAAAGAGAAGCCGGACGGGTCCATCGAGTTATCGGTAGATGGACAGATTGTGAACTTCCACGAGAGACAAGCTGTCGAGGCTTTGATCGGGGCGTGGGCATTTTTTGATCCGCAGTCACACAGTCAAGCCGAGGAACAGCCTAATCCTAGAGTTATTGAGAATCCATCATCGTCTGTGAGTACTGATTTCCCTAAAAAAGTTCGAAATAGTATCTTCGTTATGGTTAGTCTCGGCGTAACTATCCTGATTATAGATGCGCTAAGGAACATCATTTAACCTCTCGTCATAGTGGATGGTGAGCTAAGACTAATCTAGGTACCGTGATCACCCGCTTGCGGACCTTGTGAAGAAATTAAAATCGGCCGCGTATTAAACTCGTCTAGGTAACTGCAATAGATCATGGAATTCTTTTCGTACCTCAATCCAGGCGAATGACACTGAATTCTCTGCGATTTCTCTGTCTCGCTTTTTTAGGTCGTCCGCAATCGGAGCCCAACGCGTCAAGCTGCGGGGGCTTTCAATAAACACGGGGAATGGGTCAAAAGGTTCAGACCAGGGGATATCTCGAATCCGCGCCTCAAACGCGATGCAGGCTGCATCTACATCAAAAAGCTCAAGGGACTTGTCTGCGTTTGATTCCAGGCCCAATCGAAACGTTGTCTTAGCCCGTGCAGCACATTCGATTTCGCTTAAATAGCCTTGCTCCGCGAGGCTGCGGCACAAATAAGTCGTCAGATCACTGAGGCAGGCCGCGTAGTGTTGCATAGTTGCCTCTTTGAGCGATGCGATTATTAGATCATCTCGGAACATCTCGGGGTAGCTCGTCCCCATTCTGGTTTTCACGTAACCGAACATTGTTTTTTGTGCGATGAAGGCTGACCGGGTAACGGCGAAATCACTTACCCCATCAATAGACTCGATGGGGAAACTTCGCCGTCTGAAGATTGGATACTGTCGCAACATCGCCCAGAGATCGCGTAATTTCTTCAAGAGTGAATTGTTCAGCACCATGTTACCTTTCTGGTTTTGTTCAGATTAGGGATCAAATATGCATCACAACTTGGACTAATGGTTATTAGGCCAAGGTCTAGTCGGTATCTCTGAAGTTTTTACTTATTCTACGTCCGTGTGGTAGTCAGGTCGGTGGTCTGCCTGCCCCTGCCTAGACATAACGATAACTGACACTAGTGCTATATAAGGAGGCCAAAGTATGGATGGCGAAACTAAGCAGCGGCACTGGGCCAGAACGAGAAGTCTCACGTTCAAGGTCCTGGCCGTTTGGTTCATCTTTTCAATCATCGTCCCATGGAACGCAAAAGCCCTGATGGGTATTTCTTTCCTTGGATTCCCGCTGGGATATTACTTCCCGGTACAAGGTTCGTTGATCATTTTTGTTGCACTGATTTTCTATCAGAACTATCAGCAAGACAAAATTGACGATGACGCTGGCGTCTAGAGGAGGATCAAGACATGGAAGGTAAGTTTACTGACAATCTTGGTCGGATCTATGGGTTGTATACTGGTGGATTCATCGGTTTCATCATCTTGATGGCTATCTTTGAACAAATGGGAATGGGTGCCGCGACCATCGGCATCTTATTTGTTGCTTTTACTATCGTTATCTACGCCTGTATCGGGTGGCTCTCCAGAACCATGGAGGTGTCGGCGTACTACGTGGCAGGCAGAGAGGTCCCTACCGTCTACAACGGTATGGCAACGGCGGCCGACTGGATGTCGGGTGCGTCATTCGTGGCGCTGGCCGGGGGCATCTACTTCGGTGGTTATAGCTACCTTGCGTTCATCGTAGGGTGGACCGGCGGTTATGTTCTGGTTAACTCGTTGATGGCGCCCTACCTCCGTAAGTTTGGTTGCTATACGGTCCCAGACTTCATCGGTACCCGCTACGGCGGCAATGCGGCTCGGTTGTGCGCGGTTATTGTGTTGGTTGTCGCTTCCTTCACTTACGTGACGGCGCAGATCAATGCATCCGGTACCATCGCGGCGAGAGCGCTGCAAATTCCGTTTGAGGTCGGCGTGTACATTGGCCTCTTGGGTATCCTTTTGTGCTCGATGCTCGGGGGTATGCGTGCGGTCACGTGGACTCAGGTCGCGCAGTACATCGTACTAATCATCGCGTATCTGATCCCAGTAATTTGGATGTCAAACACTCAGGGGTTCGGAATCATTCCTCACTTCAGCTACGGTGACGCAGTGGCTCGGATCCAAGAGTTGGAGCCCGCCTTGCAGTTGGGCGCCGCTGCGGTTGATAAGCCTCCGTTTGGGGGCGTGAAGATCCTCTCGGTTCCTCATTTCGATCCTCAGGGCGGGATGCAGAGCTGGAGTTTTGCAACGTTAGCGATTTGTATGATGATGGGAACTGCGTCTCTGCCTCATATCTTGATGCGTTACTTCACGACACCTTCGGTGCGTGATGCGCGTCGTTCTGTGGCCTACTCGTTGTTCTTCATTTTCTTGCTGTACTTCACGGCTCCAGCGCTCGCGACATTGACCAAGCTCCAGTTACTCGACCCAACGTTGGCGACCAGTATCATCGGTAAGTCTATCGCTGAGGTGCAGGCTTTGCCTTGGGTACAAAACTGGTCAGCGGTGAAGATGTTGTGGTTAAACGACGGCAACGGTGACGGAATTCTACAGTTGAATGAATTCTTCATGCGTGCAGACATCGTCGTACTTGCAACACCTGAGATTGCGGGCCTTCCGTATGTGATCTCTGGCCTTGTGGCCGCGGGTGGTATGGCGGCCGCGATGTCTACCGCGGATGGTTTGCTCTTGGCGATCGCAAACGCTTTGAGCCACGATCTGTACTACAAGATCATTGATCCAAAGGCCGAGACGAAGACTCGTCTGGTGGTCGCCCGGGTGCTACTGGTCGTCATTGGTGGCTTGGGTGCCTACATCGCCAGTATGAAACTGACTGGGATCTTGGGTGCCGTGGCGTGGGCCTTCGACTTCGCGATGTCTGGCCTCTTCTTCCCACTGGTATTGGGTATCTGGTGGAAGAGAGCTAATAAGTCTGGAGCGATCGCGGGTATGGTACTCGGGTTCCTGGCCGGCACATGGTACCTATACCAAGTCTACTTCAACGGCATGACGCCATGGATGGGTATAGATCATCTACGGTTCGGCATCATTGGTGCCTCGGTTAGCTTGGTTTCTATGGTGGTGGTCAGCTTGCTGACGGAAGAGCCAGATGCAGAAACTCAGGCGATGGTGGACGCGACTCGTGATCCATCGGGAGAAGAAGTGCTGTCTGCGACGCACTAAACTCTCTTGACTAGAAAAATAGGGGGCCTAGCCCCCTATTTTTTTGCTAAATTTAAATCAAACGAAAAGTAAGCACAGGTTAACGTATGGAATTCTCGATGGCTCACTTACCCGGATGGGTAATCGTTATGGACTATATTCTGGGTCTGATCATGTGGACCCTTATTGGCCGTGTAGCCATGAATATATTTCTTCCGCTCCATTCAGATTTCTTTTTCATGCGCGTCTTCGTTAAGTACACCGATCCGATCATTAATTTGTTCGGGCCGGTGACGCCAAGGTTTCTTGTGGAGCCTCTAATACCTCTGTATGTCGCGTGGTTTTTTTATTTGTTTAGATTCTATTTTATGCCTTGGGCGCTGGGGTATTCTGTTATGGGTATGCTCTCTTTCCCGCTCGAGGGAGAGATTACGCAGATGTTGATGCTCATCTTCAGCAAACAAAATTAGGGTTTCGACAAGAGGTGACATCTAGAAAAAAGGGGACGTGAAAACTTCCACTCTTTTTGACTCGCGCTAGGTTGCCTTTTTGCTGCAATTCGCCTTGTGCAAAGGGATATTCGTCACAGCTGTCATGATTGGGAAGTATGGGAAAGCTCCATAACCCCACATGCGACTGCCTCAGTTCCGGTCAATAGGTACCAGCACAATCAGGAATCGCTAGTAAGGGATGGTATCGACCTTTGTATCTATAGTTGGTTGAAATATGGCGCGCCCGAGAGGATTCGAACCTCTGACCTCTGCCTCCGGAGGGCAACGCTCTATCCAGCTGAGCTACGGGCGCATTCGTGAAGACGGCGAATTGTACACACCTTCATTTTGGTTGGGAGATAAGTTTATCAGTTTTTACGCCGTGTTTTGATTTTACTGTGCCACCAATGTGCCAAAACAAACCACCCATCGATCAAGCACCGGGGGCGTCTAAACAGTCTTCCACGTATTAGAAGTACCTGCTCAGATTTGCAAAAGGGTGCCTTTGTGAAGAAGCGAGCGTAGGTTTACACAGTCCTCAAAACCACGACCACACCAAGTAACCCGAAAACGCAGTAAGTCCCAGTGTGATAGCAATAGGGATTATGAATGTTGCCAGCAAGGCCCATAATAGAAGCCGCAACTGCTTCAATATTTTCAGTTGCTCACGGAGAAGCTCCAGATGTTCGTCAGTCACAAACTAAATTATTGAGCGGGTTTACGACGAGTGCGAGGTTTTTTCCCTGGCGGCTCATCAATGTTAGTTTGTATGCCGCCTTTGGATTCATCTTTGTTCGACGACGAATTGAATGAATATCCGATTCCTAATCCTAAACCAAACAAACTTAGCCCAGTCTTAATTGCCAGAGCAGTCTTGAGTTTGAGTACGAGCAATGGCAACAGCAACAATTTGTTTGTCATATTTCATATCCTTTTTTATCGCTAGAGGATGTTGTTTATCTTCCTTTTGTGAAGACGTTGGACTGCAAGCAAAAAAAAGGACTGATTTTACCCAGCCCTTTTCCGGCTCTCGTTCAGTCTGATCTACTCGCCTTTAGCCGCAATAGACGTCTACTGCCAGGGTAACCTTGAGTCTGCGTTCGCAGGCCTGTTTCACCTTTTAACTAAAGAACTTAGAATCGTCGCATGACTGAACCCAAGCCTTTCGTCAACGTACCGTTTCCGGCTCTATTGACGTTTGTAGTGTCGCTGATCGAAAAAATTAAATCCACTTCTTTTTAGTCGTATCTCATTGATGCATAACAATATTTTTATCATACTAAAAATCTTTACTCCGAATTTCAGAAGGTTAAGCGCACTTCAACAACTAGGATATAACGATCCATTGCCAACTCCCTGAAGTCTAATTTTTAATTGTTGAAATCTAATTGACACGTGTGTGGTAATAGTTGGACGCACGCCACACTAAATAACATCACGTTTCAGTAGACCCACCCAAGCGTGCATACCCGAGGATGGCCATAAAGGTCTAGAGCAATGTAAGAAAAAACACTTGCGACGACAATAGTCAAAAAATTAATCGTTCCGCACAACCTATCTTAGCTGAAGCCAAATATAACGATTCCGGCCACTACTAAGTAGCGACAAAGTTATAATGCCCAATCTTGCCTGAGCTGTTAACTGAGCTTGGAGTTCACGGATCATCGTCAGATGAATTTGATTTAGTCGTTTTTCGTCTTCAACTCTCTTTTTTAGTTCAGAAATCTCTCTATCTTTGATTTCAGCCGATTTCTTTAGATCGTTAATTGCATTATTATTTTCATCGGAGTTCTTATCGTCTGACATTCGGCCGCTCACTTGGTCACATGTTATATGTTTTGCCAAAGTCTCTAGTCATCTCACCCTTTTTTGCAAGTAGTAGTACCTGCTCAAATTTCAAAAGGTCGCTTTTGTAAGAGAAGGAGAACGCAGTCGGCTAATTTGCAACTACTTTTGAGAAAATGCTTCTGTGTGTTTCTTCTGAATTTCTGTAGGCCATTGGGATTTTATGAAAGCTAATGCGTTCCAAATTTCTTCGTCGGTTAACTTTCCTTCATACGCCGGCATTATAGATTTGTAGTCAGTTCCCGCATATCTCTGTGGTCCATATTTGGTGAATTCAAAAAGCATCTGATCTGGGTGATGCCAAGTGTGCCCTGTTTCATCATGGGGTGGTGCAGGGAGATATCCGGTAGAGCTCCGTTTCTGCCAGTTCAGTTGACCTTCCAAAGCGGCCCCATGACACGATGCACAATTACTGTCGTACACGATCTTTCCTGCAGAAACCTTCTGCTCATCAAGATACGGAATTCCTGCAGCAGTCGCTTCGCATCCAGAAAGAGCTACGCAAAAGATTAGGGACATTAATAGTGGGAAGTCGAAGTTAAGTCTCATAAACTCCTCCTGAGGTTAAATCCACTGTTCTAATAGTAGGCTCTTTTTTTTCACTTTCTAGACCACCTGCTCAGATTTGCAAAAGGGTGATTTTGGGAAAAAAGTAGGTTCTAGTAAGCATTCTGAAATAAATGATGTGATATTAATTATTCAGTGTTAATCCGACCAGACAAGCGAGGGATAGGATTGTGATTACTGCAATATTGAAATTTGAGATAAGCAACACGTTTGCTGAATGGGAGCAGGCTTTTTACAGCCACCAACCTGTAGCAAGAGCTGCCGGGATTTTTGAGTTGTATCA
>PAHG01000017.1 GCA_002705795.1 Gammaproteobacteria bacterium | reverse complement strand
GGTGGGGAGAAGAGCCGGTGTTTCGTTCCCCTGCCCCCGCCGCTGATTTATTCAGGGCCTCTACTATCTCGGTCGTGGTTGGGGTCGATCCCAACACCGACCCATTGGTCGTTGCCGCCGAGAAAGAGGTCGTTAGCTGGTTTGCGTTTGTGGATATATGCTCGTGAAGCGCCGCGTCTCCGCTGAGCGCGTGGTCGCCTCCGAGCGCTACCTTGAAGTTGGTACCGTCGGTGCGAGTCACCTTGATCAGATTATCGTTCAACGTGTTGCTATTAGCATCCTGCTCCAACTCAAAGGAGTAATCGGTATTCGTCAGACTGGTCGCGGTTGTTGATAGTGCCGTGCCATTGACCGAGGAAATATTTTCGGTCAAGGCCACGTCCCCAGACGCGATCGAGTTCCTAGCACCAAGCTTCAGCGTAAATTGTTGGGTAGTACTGTAATCCGAGTCTCCGTCTGCGAGTGATGCACCGGCGCTGTTCCATGTCATAGCAAACGTGGATGTCTCGTCCACTGAGTGGCTCGTAGAGAAGCCGACCTTAAACGAGTTGGTACCGTTAAACCGGTCGTCACCCGATACGCCGTTGGTTACGATGAGTTGTGTACCGGCCGTGTTGGTAGCGAATACGAGATTTGAATCAGTCGCTGGATTTGCGTTTAAATAACTCACAAGGGTCGCGAGGTCGACGTCATCTGACGCGACCCCAACAATCTGGTCACCCACGCCATCGCCAGTGAGTGCGACGGCTGTACCACCTGTCGCGTCGTCTGATGATGCGGCCAGCTGAATCGTATTTGCGTCAACCACGATCACGTAGTAGGTGCCCGCTGACAGGCCAGTATCTGCTGTGGTCGCGCTGTAAGTTACCTGGTCGCCTGTGGTGTACCCGTGGCCCGCTAATGTAATTTGGTCAGTCGATGGATCGACGTCGGTCCCACTGGTCCAAGAGACCGGGCTGGCTTCGAGCGCTTCGAGATCATCGGCGTTGACTGTGTAGGTAAAACCGTCACCGGCCTGGGTAGTAAACTCCAAGCTGATCACGCTCGGTGTCTCGCCCCCAGTCGTGTAGCTGAGGTCATCCATACCTGTAACCGACAGAGTCGTGCTCGGCCGATCTTGCGACACCACAATCCCGTTGTCTGTCGCAGAAAGCGTGAATGGAGAGACCGCCGGTCCTGCCAGCCCAGTCACCACGTCCGCAAGCGTTGCCGCGTCGCCGAGAGAATTCAAGGTAGCGGGTGTTGTCCCGTCACCGGCGTAGGTTGCGACGTTGTTGAATGTATACTCCTGGCCGTCAGCCGCCGTTACGATAAATTCAAGTACGTCGGTCGAGATGAGATCTTCTACACTCGATACCCCGACCACGGCGTTCGCGCTGTTCAGGGAGGTAACGATTTGGGCCGCCGAGGCATCCGCCGGTAGGGCTGCCGTCGTAAACACGGCGGCGTCTGTGCCGGAGGTATCGCCTTCCTGTAACTTGATAGACACAATGTCCCCGGACTCGACGTCCCCTGAATTAACAAATCCAACGTAACCGCGGGCCGCGGTCGTCGTTTTAAGGGTCGTGGCCTCAGACACCCCACCACCTAGGTCCGCGGTGAACGTCATCTGAATGGTAGAGTTGGCTCCTACGTTTTCCAGTTCGTCACGGTTTAACGTCAATGTCTGTGTCGCAACCACGGGAGCAAAATTCTGACCCGCCTCGTCACTCAAATACGGTAACTCGACCAGGCCCCCTTTCGCCTTCGCTGGTTCAGAGACGTTGGGGGACGAGAGGTCGTCGAGGTTATATTTCTGGAAGACAAGGTTGTCGTTCAGGACCACGGGTAGCTCGTCCTCGGGGACAATGTTCCCGTATTTATCGACGAACAACGGTGTCCCCGACGATGCGGTTGCCTGCCCTAACGCTGGTGTAATCTCTTGTCCATCCAGCACCACGTGCGTCTGCCACTTGTTGAATGGCTCGTTGGCTGAGGCCACCCCTACCCTGCGATAGAAGAATGTCAGGAGGAAGTCGTTACCGTTCTCGTCGAAGATGGTGATCGCGGCCGACTTCGCGTAGGTACTTGAATCCTCGGGGTTGAATGGCTTGATCTGCTCGAGGTTGTTCTCGTCGATTGTTGTCAGAGGCAACGACTCGGCAGGAAAGTTAATCGCAAAGTCAATGTTATCAGTAGCAACGGCCTCGCCGACCGTCTTTGGCGCGATGAGCAGGGGGATTAGCTCCGCCTTGAAGTCCGCTTTACCCAGTGAGTCAACCGACGCGACTTTCAGGAACTGTCCGGCCGAGTTGACCACCGTATTCTGCTCATCGAGCAGGAACGAGCCGTTCCGGGTAAATAAGTCCTGACCGTCGGCCGACCGTAGCGGGAAGAAACCCTCGCCGGTGACGGCCAAATCAAGCGAGTTACCGGACAGTTCGATGTTACCCTGGGAGAATTCCTGGGTAACCTGCTTCAAAGCAGTACCCTGACCGACAACGGTCGACGCTTTCTGTAGCGGGGAGGTCGCGAAAATGTCACCAAAGTCAGACCGCGACCGCTTAAACCCGGTCGTACCGGCGTTGGCGATATTATTTGACGTCACAGAAAGCTGCGTGGTCGCAGCGTTTAGACCAGTCAATGAGGTAAAGAACGACATCTCTTATTCTCCAGTGTTCACAGTTGCAGAGGGATCAGCGGACTGGGAGCCCGCTTCTTGACCGATACGGGTCACCTGGTTCATCGGGATCACGGCCCCGCCCGCCAGGTTGAGGTTTAGGTCGGCGTTGAGCGCGTCCCAGGATACGGTCTCAACGCGTGAGTAAGTTGATGGGACGACTGGCCCGGCTTTTCCGCCCACGACGATGTTGCCGCGGACGATGTATGAACCGGCCTGCGCGGCGGTTCCGTCGGCCTTTCTTCCGTCCCAGCCAAGACTGAGTGTTCCCGAGCTTTGCGGGCCGACCACCATCGATCGCATCAGCGCACCAGACACGGGGTCGTAGATACCGACCTCGACCTGGTCTGCGCCATACGGAAGATCGAACTCGATCGCTGCCGCGTTCTGGCCGTCCGTGGTGATGCGGCCGGTCTGGGCGAAGACCGACTTACCGACCAGGTTGGCGCCGCTCATGATTCGGTCCGACCGGATCACGTCGGCGACATCAGACAACGAGGTCGACATGTTTGTGATTCCCTCGAGCTGAGAGAACTGTGCCAGCTGTGCCACAAACTGCTCGTTCTTCATAGGGTCGAGCGGGTTCTGGTTCTGAAGCTGGGTAGTCAGTAACGTCAAAAACGCGTTCCGGTCGAGACCGTCATCACGCGCCTCCTTTACTAGATTTGCCTCGTCGTACTCCTGCTTCGTCAGGACTCCGGTGTTGGCGAGAGAGATCTCTGTTTCCATGATCAGGCCTTCGTAATGTCTAGGGTCCGCATCACCAGCTGCTTGGCGGTGTTGACGACCTCGACGTTGTTCTGGAACGAACGAGAGGCCGCAACCATCTCGACCATCTCGGTCACTTCGTTCACGTTTGATAACCAAATAAATCCGTCCTCATTAGCCTCCGGATTACCGGGGTCATGTACCTGTCGCACGGGGTCAATGGTGTCCACGATCTCGTTGACCTTGACACCACCCAGGCTCTGGAAACCTGCGTTCAGGTCCGCCTGTTCGACCAGCGCACGGAACACCGGCCGCTTGGCACGGTAGGCCTCCTCCTCGACACCCGAAACAGAGCCAGCGTTGGCTAGGTTTGATGCGGTCGTGTTCATCCGGATCGTCTGCGCGTTAAGGGCCGTCCCGGCAATACCAAAAACATTCTTAAGCATCAGAGCTCTCCTTATTCACCGCGTAACGATTTCCGAATACCGGAAATTCGGTTTTCTAAAAACTGAAGCGTCGCCTGATAATCAGCGGCGGCCTGACCGTACTGGGCCTGCTCGACTGCTATCTCCACCGTGTTGCCGTCTACCGACGAGTTGTAGGGCACTCGGTAGACAAGCCCACTAGGGTTCTCTGTCTCTCCGGTCGCGAAGTGACGGACGTTCGTAGCGGCCATCGGCGCCGGGTCAGACGCGGCTAGGATCTTCTTAAAGTCCAGGTCACGCGCCTTGAAGTGCGGCGTGTCGGCGTTGGCGATGTTCGCAGCGATTAACTCCATCCGCTTGTTACGAACAGACACGGCCTGCTCGTGTATTCCGAATGGGTTCTCAAACAATTTCATGTTCAGCCTCTAAAGTTTTGTGCCTTCTCGTCGATTACCTGTCAGAGAATTGACATTTTCAGGCTCCTTCGAAGCAATTGATGTGCCAACTAGATCAAATCGATGTGTATCGGAAGGATTGGCCCGAAGCGGCAAGCGACTTTAACGGCACCTGGCAAAAGTTCGCCGCTACCAGTGGTTGCATTTCGCGGGGCCCATCCCATACTGGGGCCATGCAAGTCTCTCGCTTAAGTTTTTTTTCGCTGATAGCGCTGTGGTCATCGCTCGCGTTGTCGTCACCCTTTCCCGGGAGCGGAGAGGCGCTGGTCGCTGAGGCAAGGGAATGGGTGAGCCAAGAAACAGGGTACCCGCCCGGCTCGATCGACATGGTCGCGCCGGATCGCCGTGTCCCCGTTGATTCATGCGATTCGGCGCTCCAGTTCCGTTTCCCGTTCAAGGGAAACCAGAGGACCGTCGAGGCTCGCTGTGATGCGCCGGTCTGGAAACGATTCATCCCGGTCAAAATTGATGAGACAAGTCGCGCACTGGCGGTCACCAAACCTTTCGGTGCCGGTCACACGCTTTTGGTCACTGACTTACGACTGATTCCTTACGCGGGACGATCTGAAGATATCTTTACAGACCCTCGACTCCTTGATGGGTTAGTCCTGCGAGAGGACATCGACGCAAACACTGTCATCGAGCGCTCGATGGTCATTGATCAAGTGGCTATATTCTTAACCGAGCGGGCGTACGAGGCCGGGGAATCAATCCAGAGAGCAGATCTCACGAGGATAGAGACCGAAAGCCCACCAAAAGGCGCACTCGGGACCTGGCCCTCGGGTGTAATTGCCGCTTCTAAGTACATTGAACCTAGACACACCCTGCTGAGCTCAGATATCGAGCGGTCGGAATATGTAGTGACTAGCGCAACCAACATCGTCCGCGGCCAAGTAATCACTGGAGATATGGTCGAACGGATGCTCCGGCCGCGAAACCAAATAGGGGCACAGACGTTATCAACTCTTGAAGAGGCAATTGGCCTTGAAGCTACGCGCACTATCCGGGCAGGAACAACAATCAGTCTCTCAGACTTGACAGCTGCCGACCTTGTNCGGANGGGAGAAAAGGTCACTTTGACCGTCGAACGCGGCGCCTTGACCATCACGGTCGATACCATTGCAATTGAAGATGGGAAGATGGGAGAGCAAGTCGAGCTTACTAACTCGGAATCAGGCAAGGTCATTCGTGGTATCGTCATCGGGCGGCATCGGGCAAAAGGGATAGCCCCCTGATTTGAAACACAATATTTTTATAAAAAAAAGTGTTAAAGTTTTCGGAGATACTGTCGATCCTTTGTTCGTATAGATTTTTCCGGCAGTGAGGAGACGGAAATGGCAGATTCAATATCAGGTGTAGGTGGACGTTCACTTACCTCGATCAAATCAGATCAACCGAAAGGTGATGTGGCCCGTATTCGTTCCGAAGAAAACGAAAAATCGACGGGGACCGTTGGATCTGACACCGACCGGGTCGAGTTAAGTGTCGAGGCTCGGGCTGAGCTNGACAAAGCAGGGTTCGACGCGGAAAAGGTCGATCGAATTAAGCAAGCCCTAGCCGATGGGAACTATCCAATCGATGCAAGACGTATCGCTGAGGGATTCTCGGAGATTGAAAAACTGCTATAAGGAGCGCAATGCATCTTCCTGATCTACAGGTTCTCTTGACAACTGTGCGGCGTCTTGACTCTCTCCTCACCGATGAATACGAGGCGCTTAAAAGTCAAAAAATCGAGGCCTTTGAGGCCCTTCAGCAGGAAAAGATGTCTCTCCTACAGACACTCGCTAGCAGTGGCATAATCCAAGACNCAGAACAGCCAACAGACCCCGAAAAGCTCGAGGCGGTGGTAGAGAGCCCGGTGTGGGGTGACATCACTGAAATACTTCAGCGCTGCAAACAGTCCCACCAACGAAATGAGTTATTGATCTCAAAGCAACTTGACGCGATCAAAGGCGCCCTCTCAGCGTTACAGAATCAGGATCCTGCAGGTACGTTAGAGCTCTACACGAAACTCGGGCGTGTTAAATCGTCACGACGTTCGATACTCTCCGGGGATGCGTAAAACGAAACCAACACAACCCAGCAGCCTCCCCCGTGTCTCCATCGCGATATTTGGGATGTTTCTGGCAATCGCTTTATTAAACTTAGTGCAAACTGATCTATCCCAGTGGGCACCTAGACCGGGAATCGAATGCGACAACGGTGACGCGGTCCACCGCTACGCGGCAGTGAACGCTACTCGAGTCAATATCCGTGATCTACCGACAGTGTTCTCTAATGTACTTACCCAAAAAAATGCGCCGGATCAGGTGACAGTGGTCTGCGAATTTGGGGTTTGGTCGCGAATCGATCTCCTCGAGATTGGGTCAGAGACCTGGATATCGCAAGGACTGATTACTCTCCTTCCCAAGCAACCGCTGTCAGGCCGAATGAAGCTTGTCTACCTCGGGCTACTAGTTGTTGGAGCGTTAGGTCTCTTGATAGCGCTATACCGACCGCGGTGGATTTCAAAAGCCATTGATTTATTGTTACAGACTCAAGAATTGCCGGCACATGCTAAGCCACTAATCTCGGTGTCACCACAGTACCATCCGGTAAGAGACGGAAATCGTTAAGGGTCCGGCTTCAGATCTTTCATCCAATAGGCCCAAGAAAGCATCACCGCGACCGCCTGATAGAGCTCTTCTGGAATCTCTTCAGACAAACCCACCTGAGCTAGTACTGCAACGAGTTGTGGATCCTCCGCGATGAAAATACCGTGCTTCTTTGCTTCTTGGATGATGTCAAGGGCAAGCTCCTCTGATCCTTTCGCGAGAACTGTAGGAGCATCTTGTTGGCCGTACTCGAGGGCGACCGCTTCTTTGCTGAACCGCTTCATGCTTTAGTATCCAATTGCGGAACCCCATCGGGTGCGATCTTTTCGAACCCAGGTCTGGGCGATGCAAAGATCTGCATCGATCTCACAGTGAGACCATGCTCCGACAACGCGTCCTCTAGATCCATTTTTGATTTCTTGGCCAGTACCGCCGTATGCTCTTCTCTTGNCCAAAGGGTGAGATCGATATTTTTGCCAGCGAAGGCCGATTTCATCCACACCTCACCANGTCGATCAAGCCACGTGTGTAGATTTAGAATCCATAGACGCTGAACCTCATCACCCTCAGTCACGCTTTCTCGCTCTATTAAGAGCTCAACCGGTGGTTGGTCTCGAAACAATAAGACAGCAGCCAACCCAGACTCCCGCACGTGAGACTGGGGCAACGCCTCAATCTGCAGACCTTCAAGCTCGGTTACCAGTGACGCGAACCGCGAATTCAGCTCAGACTGCTGAGGTAACAGTCTGAGGAGCTGGCGCAACCAAGGCTTCAACATCCCACCCTGAAAAGCCACACCCTCAAGCAAGGCCCTTTCATTGCCAAGCGCACCAAACTGAATCGCACTTTTAATAAGATCACCCGTCAATTGATTTGATTGCAGCCGGTTAGTGGCGAGCTTTTTGGCTTCGTCCGGCAGTCCAGCCGCGGTCAAAATACTTTCCAAAGCTTGAGGCGCGAACAAGCTCTGGGTCTGGGGACGCGCCACATTTCGAGTTAATACCGCAGCGAGTGCCGCTGACAATCCAGATGTCGAGAGCGCCTGACTGACTTGCGACTGTTGGGCAGGTTGTGGAATCAGACCGAACCCATCCTTTGTTTGGATGACACGCAACACTACTTCGCCGACNGGCAGCTTCATGTTGTGAGGTAACGGAAACTGGTACTGCCCCAACTGCAGCGCCATCTTATCGCCACTAGACGCGACTAGGGCCTGAACGACTTGGCCCGCCTTCAAACCAAGCTCACCGGCGATAGGCTGCCGGATAGGTACGTTAGTTGGTAACGCATCCGGCGCAATCGGCTTCGGAACTGCGGCTGCAATATCTGGAATTAACATTGGTTTTTGGCCCCCTACAGTCTGTATCGACTGCACCACCGATTTTGCCAGTTCTGTCGTTAATTTAGCATGTTCTGGCGAAGCTAAAGACTCGTCGAACATCGGGGGCATTAAATTTGACGCTGCCACCCGAGACGCTAGCGCTTGACTCACTTGGACGGGCGTCACGTGAGTAATCGCACGTAATGCTGGCGGTAGACTATCTCCAGATACCAATATTGAAGGCGACAACGCTCCACCATTGGGCCGATGAACAGTTTCTGTCCGCAAGATAATCTGCGTTGGTTCTGGTCTCAACACTTGGCCTGTCAATATCAACCGACCTTCTGGCGTAAACCGAACCTGAAGTTTGACTTCAGGGTTAGCATCCAGAATTCGAAGCAACTCTGGATTTGCCGGAACAGGGATCCTGACCTGCCTCGTCTGCGTTTGAAGCTGGACTATCGGCTCTTCTTTGACTGGATCTTTGGTGAGAAAGATACTCTCGGGGTGAGAGCGAATCACCGAAGCGGCACCGGCTTCGTCAGCTATTACCAGCCGGATCGTATGATTGAGTCGAGGGGCAACGCGGTCTGAGCCAACACCGCCCGGTGCAGCCAAGTCCATGTCAAGGGAACCGGACCCATCCGGCTTTTTCGTCAGAGACGTTTTTCTTTAAACTGCCGGTTGCGTCCTTAAAAATTACGCGGCGCAGATCATCAATGTCGGGTACTTTCAAAACCACACCCGCATACATCCAATTTGGATTGTTACGACGAAACGCGTGGGGGTTCGCTCTCACAAACGCCTGGCGCAGCAAGTCACGCTGCAGTGGAGAATTCGGTGCCACTTTTCTGATAACCATATCGAGGGTCTCACCGCGTCGGACCCGATAGGTCCCACCAGTTTTGACCGTCGCAGGTAACCTTTGCTTACCGTCTGTGACGCCCTGTTGCGGTGTGCCTGGTACAGGTACCTTCATGACCTCGACGTCTTTAATGTCTTTGAGTAGACGGCTAACCGCCTGGTCGACAGACATGTCAGCCGCCATCACAGATCCCGCGAATAGAACAGTTACGATCGTTACATGCCAACGCATCACATTCATCCTTATTAAAATGGCAGAGCCACTTTACCAGTTGCTTCAATCACAGGAGCCCCCGCTGTATGCTCGATGATCGCAGAATCCTCCTCAACTTGGACGACCTGTACCAGAGAAAGTTCAGCCAACGTNCCGGGCTCCAACACGCGATCAGGAATACGTGCCTGATCAATTACCAACAGTCGGTCACCTTGTTTAAGCCCTGAAGTTGTGCCGCCATCAATTCGGGCTAAACCATCCAACTCATTGATCTGGAAGTTCATAGGCTGACACATAGCATAGTCATCCAGTAACGAAGCCCACGATCTCGCGTCATCTCTAATTTGATTGATCATCTCATCTGGCAAAACCTGATTGGTATAAGTCACCGGACGGACGGGAACACGAATATTCGAGGCCCCTGACCAAACTAATTCACCCGTCGTCACTTTGACTAACTGGGCCTTTAACTGAATCCATCCCTCAGCAAATGCTGATGGCTCTCCCCTAAAGAACGTGCTCACCGGGTCAGATCCGGGAATGCGCTCAGGCTTTTGTCCTACCGGCGTCAGCCCGTTGGATACCATCACTTGAAGTTCATAACGGACAGGGTTAGGTCTGAGACCCGAAACCATGCTTTGGTATGCACTCGCATGTCTCACTGGGCGCTTCGCATACCAATAATCGGAATTGTCAAAGTAGGAAGCAAATTCACGCCTCAGAAGATCGGTGCTCGCGACCGCAATTGGCCGCATCTCGGTGACAAAGTGCCCCCGCACACGAGCCGGCATCACACGCACGGTGCGGCTTAGATGGTCGTCTTTCGCAAAACATTCAGGAAGAAGCCCCTCCTTCTGATCGAGAGCGATCTCCACCTTTGGCTTTTGCATTTCGTCGAGGTAGGCCCTGACCTGGATGCCGCGTACCCGCATCGCAGACTGGACCATTGTGCTCTCATGCAACTGCCCTTTGGTGTCGAGCCAAGAAGTATTGATTACTTTCGATTCTGTTGCCTGTGCCCCGGCGACCAGAGCTTCTTTGATCGCCACCAGCATCGATTTATCAAGGCTAGCCACAGACTCATCTCCACCATGGCCCTCGGCCAGCGCGTTTATAGATAATCCTGTGCCGAGAATCATCCCGACAAACCAACCTAAATGACGCATATCCTATGTACGATTGCTCGCGAGTGAGGCCAAGTATAATGCCCGAAGATCGTCAACAACGTCTTGGTCTAGCGACAGCGTCGTCTCATATGTGTCTTCACCAACNGGCGCGATACTCACAACTTTGGCGCCGTAGATTACGCCTTCCACCTGTGTCCGGAACGTGTCACTCAACACTGCCATGTCAGCAACCGTCGTGGAGGCATCTAGGTATTGACCATAGACCTGCTCAGTCAACCCGCGATAGGCATCGAGCTTTGATGCACGAATCGCGAGTAAGCGCTGCTGCGCATCGACATCCGATGGCTGAACACTAATTACCGCATATCCGGTTGACCGGATCGCGCTGCGGCGCTGAACAACCGGGATTGCTTTTGTTTCGATCTTTGTTTCGATCTGGGGCTGCATCATAGCGGCAGAGTTCTGCCCAGGGGGTGCCATAGTGACTGTGCAGCCTGAAACTATTGTAATCAGTGCAATTACGGCTAAATTTACCATCGTACGCATTTCGTGATCCTCAACTTCAATTGCCGAATTCGTTATCAATGACATCCCTCTTGCACGTTTGATGCCAAGGAATCCACTGTCTCTTGAAACTATTATCGGCAGGTCATCGAAAAATTTTATGAAAAGACGCTTTTGTTTCTGAGAGCAGTGCAGGCGGTAAAAGTTGGCACCCCTCTTGCAGAAGTCCTAGTGAAACACAAACGCCCACGACGGCTGAATGTGTAAATAACTGAAAATTAGAGGTTTTTTATCGTGCAACTCGCCTTGTCAGATATTCGACAGTCAATTCCACAAGTGAACTGGAAGTCGTTGGGCATCCCAGCACTTGTGCTGTTGATCATTGCGATGCTGATCTTACCGCTACCGACCTTCTTGCTCGATATCCTGTTCACTCTAAACATAATGATTGGCTTGATCGTGATTATGATCGCCATCCATACCGAGAAGCCTCTCGATTTCTCATCTTTCCCTGCAGTACTACTTTTCGCGACGATGCTACGGCTATCCCTCAACGTGGCATCGACGCGTATTGTTTTGGTTAATGGTCACGAAGGAACAGACGCCGCAGGTAAGGTGATTGAAGCCTTCGGTAAGTTCGTGATCAGCGGCAATTATCTCGTAGGCTTCATCATCTTTGGCATCTTGATGATCATTAACTTTATCGTTGTAACCAAAGGTGCAGGGCGAGTGTCGGAAGTTATCGCCCGCTTTACGCTCGATGCAATGCCAGGAAAGCAGATGGCGATCGACGCCGATTTGAACAGTGGGGTCATCGATCAGGACGAGGCAAAGCAGCGTCGGGCTGAAATCGCACAAGAATCAGATTTCTTCGGCTCCATGGACGGTGCAAGTAAATTTGTTCGCGGTGACGCCGTCGCCGGCCTTTTGATTCTAATTATTAACATTATCGGCGGCCTCACGATTGGTATGACTCAGTACGATATGTCATTTACCGAGGCCGGTGAAATTTATGTTCTCCTCACGATTGGTGATGGTCTCGTCGCCCAGATCCCATCGTTAGTTCTTTCGCTCGCTACAGCAATAATCGTAACGCGTGTGACCACCAGCGAATCGATGACCGATCAAACAACAACACAGTTAGCTAATCCCAGCGCACTGTTCATCGCAGCCGGTATCCTCAGCCTTTTGGGAATCATCCCGGGCATGCCCAGTACTGTGTTCATCATGATCGCCGTCATCTGTGCTGGGATTGGATTCTTGGTCATGCGATCAGACCCAGGGTCAGAGATATCAGCCGAAGAGGCCCTGGTTGAGCGCGAAGCACAATCAAACGAAGAACAAGAGATTAATTGGGACGACGTAAGTCAGGTTGATCTTGTGAGTCTCGAGATCGGCTACGGCCTGATCCCGCTGGTAAATACAGAAACCGGTGGCCAACTACTAACCAGAGTCAAAGGTGTTCGTAAGAAGCTATCGACCGAGCTTGGATTCCTAGTGCAGCCTATACGCATCCGTGACAACCTGGACCTTGAGCCAAACACATACCACTTAATGGTTAACGGGGTCGTACGTGGGCGTGGTGAAAGCTATGCCGGTAAAGAGCTAGCGATTAATCCAGGCCATGTCTCAACACCGCTTGAAGGAATCTCGACAAAAGAGCCTGCATTTGGTTTGGACGCTTATTGGATTGAGCCATCTCAGCGAGATCATGCAAGAACACTAGGCTACACAGTGGTCGATGCCCCGACAGCTATAGCCACACACTTAAATAGTATCCTGTATCAGGCAGCACCTGAACTTCTGGGTCACGATGAGGCGCAACAACTCTTGGATAAGACCGCTGAACGCTCACCAAAACTGATCGAAAATCTGGTTCCTAATAAACTGAGTCTCGCCTCACTTACTCGTGTACTCCAGAACTTGCTACGTGACGGCGTTCCAATCCGTGACATGCGCACAATCCTTGAGGTACTAAACGAAGAGGGAGCAAAGATTCAGGACCCAGATGAGTTAACAGCTCTCGTCAGACCAAAACTTGGCCGTATGATCGTGCAAAGCCTGGTTGAAATGACTGAAGAAATGCCAGTGATGACATTGGATCCACAACTTGAGCAAATATTGCACAACGCTGTCCAACAGTCACATCAAACTAAAACGCTGACTATTGATCCAGAGCTGGCTGAAAACCTCTTCAAATCAATGCGTCATGAATCACAAAAAATTGAAGAACAAGGTAAGCCTGCAATTCTTGTTGTGTCGCCTGCGATCCGTCCCTGGCTCGCAAATCTTGCACGCCCAAGAATTCCAGATATTACAGTCTTGTCATACACAGAAATTCCTGAAGATCAGGCCGTCAATGTGGTTGCCACAGTGACAGCTGAAATCGGGCAGCAAGCGTAAGGACGTCACATGGAACTGAAACGCATACTTGGAAACGATAACAGACAAGCGATGGAAGAAGTCGTGAGGATGTATGGACCGGATGCCTTAGTAGTCTCGGGTCACAAGGTGAATGGTAAATTTGAGCTGATTGTCGCGGTCGATATCGAAGCAGACCCTGCCCTGATTGACGTTCCTGACGAAGAGCTTGCGATGGATGAACCAAAAGCGCCTCAAGCGAAAGCCGCTGATACTTCGTTTAAGGAGCTTCTTCACGGACAAGAGGAGCCCACGCTTTCTGCAAACTCAAGCTCGTCATATGACTCTGCTCGAGCGAAGGAAATCGTCGAACTCTTCCGGGAGGAAATTCAAGTCTTGAAGCGTGAAATCCAAGAGACACGGAAGGCCTCAGCGTGGCACATGCAGATGGCGAACCCAAAAACGCTGACAATCTGGCAAAAAGCCTTAATGGATCATCCAATGCCAAACCGTTTACGCACTCTCCTTATCGACTCTCTTGCCGATATCGGTGAACCAGACCAAGCGGAAGCTCAACTTCACGCTATCCTAAACGAAGGTCTTACCTCAGCGACTGAGTTGCCTGAAGATATTTCAGGCGTTCATGCTTTCTTCGGCCCTTCAGGTTCTGGGAAAACAACTTTGATCGGTAAACTCGCCCGGATGGCAGCAGATCGCTTCAATCCGGAACAGATTGCAGTAATTAGTTACGCAGACCAAAAAATAGGCGCATGGAATCAAATACAGCTGATGGCGTCGCAGTGGGGTGTTCAATGCTACCGTGTCAATTCGCCAGATATGCTCAAAACAGTGCTGAGAGAAGTTGCTGACTTTGAATGTGTTCTGGTCGATACCAGCGGCGTTGACATCGCTCAGCACCATGCCGAGGTCTCGCAATACGCGTCTGAGGCCCTGATCCATCTGGTAGTCGCGACTGAAATCTCACGTTCTTCAACAGACCGCTTGTTTAAAGAGGGCTTGGCATGGGACAGCGTAAACGTGACGAAACTCGACGAATCGAATGACGCGTGGATTCTTCTGGATGCACTCTTACAGCAACCAGATATACAACTTTGGTTACAGTCAGAGTCGAGCCAAGTGAACCGTCCGGCCAAACTCATAAACACGGCAAAGTGGATTGCAAGTATCATTAAGTCCGTGGTCACTGAAACAACAGAAAACCGGCTTGATCATCAGCCCGATGGTGATGATCGACAAGACAACGAATCAGTGTCTACACTTGAGTTTTTGACGGGTCTCCGAGCTTCGCGTTCTGGTGATACAGACGAACAACAAGAGCCAGCGTTTTAACGGATCAGAAAATAATGAAAGACCTAAAAATTATTGGCATTGCGAGCGGGAANGGAGGTGTCGGCAAAACGACCATCTCTACGAACCTCGCTGTTGCACTCGCTGAGGCCGGACAAAATGTGATGCTATTCGACGGCGATTTAGGCCTTGCCAATGCGCAACTCGCTCTCGGTGTTCAAACGGAATACAATTTCAGTCACGTGATAAGTGGCGAAAAATCATTAAAAGAAATTGTTGTGCGTGGGCCCTCGGGCATCTACGTGGTCCCGGGAGCTTCTGGTATGGGTAAGATGGCTGATCTTGGTGAACCTGAACTTCGAGGGGTCATCCAGAGTTTTTCAGAGTTTGAAGAGCCCTTAGATTATCTAATCGTCGATGCGGCTGCCGGGATCGCACCATCAGTCATAACATTCCTAAAAGCTTGTCACGAAACACTTGTCGTGGTGCGCGATGAGCCGTCGTCAATCGCGGACGCATACGGGATAGTCAAGGTACTCGCCACCGAACACGACTACAAGAATATCGGCTTAATCCCGAACGGTGTGCCAGACCAACGATCCGGTCAATTACTNTATCAGCGCCTAAACGCGGTGTCCGTCAAATTCCTGGATCTCGACCTAGAGTACATCTACTCGATCGAATCTGACGAACAAGTACTCGAAGCCGCACGTAAATATGCCCCCGTTATCACGCATTCACCCGGATCAACCGCAGCACGTGACTTCAGAAAGCTGGCCAAAGAAATACAAACGCTTTCAATTCCAAATCGTGCCTCAGGTGGGCTGCAATTCTTCGTAGAGCGGATGCTTAATTCAGGTCCGGAGGTAAGCAATGGCTGATCTAGATCTGTATAACCAAGTTGCACAGAACGGCAGAGATCCGATCCTTGTGCACGTCGGTCTTGTTAAGCGAACAGCGCTTCATTTAAAAGCACGCATTCCACAAGTGATGGATGTCGATGAGCTAATTCAGGTTGGCATGATTGGTTTGATTGAAGCGTCACAGAGCTTTGATGCAACACGTGGTGTCGAATTTGAAATATTCGCAAGAACGCGAATTAGAGGAGCCATTTTGGATGAAGTGCGTCGTATTTCGGTTCTTCCACGCTCTGCTATCTCACACATTCGTGAGACTAATGAGGCGACACAGGAACTAGCGACCGAGCTTGGACGCACACCAACACAAACCGAACTTGCCGACTTTATGGGCAAAGAAACAACTGAGTATCAGAAGGAGCGGTCGCATGCTCATCAGATGCTCATGGTAGACTCCGAGGCGGCCGAAGACGAGATGCTGAATACCCCACAAAAGGGTTACGAACCAGAGCAGGAAGTGGGCGACGCGATGATGATGGACTCGTTGAGCCGGGCGATTGAACAACTGCCGGAACGCGATCAGATCATTATGGCGCTGTATTACACCGAAGATATGAATTTAAAGGAAATTGGGGCGGTTCTCGACATTAGCGAGTCTCGTGTCAGTCAATTGTTATCAGCGAACGTTAAAAAGCTGAGAAAAATGATGGCACTTCCGGAGCGGTAGAAAACGAATGGCATTGTTTGGTCCAAGCGACAAAGAACTCAAAGCGACAGCGAAAAAAGAGTACGACAAAGCAATCGCGTTGCAAGGCGACTCACGTAAAGAAGACGCTTACCGGATGCGGATTGCGCTGAGGACACGCGGTCACATCGATAAACTTTTTGTGGAGGCCGCGCAGAAAGCTGAAAAGTTCAATGATATTGCTATGATGTGCATCGCCGAAGGCAAACCAGCACCAGAGCCACCAAAACCATCGAATTTCATGAAGCTTATGACCGCATCAGGTGAGGTGTGGTCATATCTCCCCGAAGAGTATTCGAGCATTGTATTCAAATACGGGATGCTCTATCAGAGCATGAATGTCTCTGGTCCAAAGGCAATCTCGTATGTCCAAAAAATAAGTGACGCGATCGGTAACGAGTTACACCTACCGCAACCCCTCATAACGCTCGAATTCTTGCGTACTCAGCTTGAGGAAGAGGGTATTGATGTCGACGCAGAAATCGCAGCACTTGAGTCTACCAACGGAGATGACCTCGAAGAGGTCTGACGACATATATGGAGTGGATTCTTGGCATTCTAATCTTGGTCTTAGGCGGCGCTGCAATTATTGTTATCTACCTGAATGAGCGAATCAGCGTTTTCGAAACACTCTTAGGACTTAATCCAAAAGTTACAAGCGACCAGCTGGCCGAACACGTTGCTTTTGGGCCTAATCCCTTCGGTGATCTGTCAGGAGAAAATCTCTGGAAAGCCATGTCCGGTGAAGAGATCGAAGATGAGGGAATCGATATTGGTGACATTGATGCACTTCGGCCACGCTACGAACTTGTGATCACACGTCATATTGAAATGATGTTAGAAGATGGCAGATTCGATGCCAGAGCCAACGAGCGAACAGCCGTCAGCTCACTTGTCCGTATCCCTATGCTACGAGGATCTGTTGAATCCTTCATACCGTTCACAGAAGCATCCCGATTATATGAAATAGGCCAAGAAATTGAATCGAGCCCCGAACATGCGGAGGAACTAGCCGCGGAAGTGGACGAGATCGTTGATGACCTCTTCACCAAAGTAAAGCTTGAGCGGAAAACATCTGTTGGACGCGCTCTTTTACCGACAGCAGAGAACTATAGTGATCACGATGACTTCGAAGATATAAAATTGCCAGACGCCCCTGCAGTCGATGATCAGCTTGCTTTACCGCCTGTCGATGGAGACACCGATACCGAGAAGAACGCCGGCTAACCTAAATTTAAGGTTTAGCCTGTTCTGGAATCGGGAGAGGCGCCTCAGGGTTCGGATACTGAATTACGACCTTTTCTTGCATTTTAGTTTCGGCGGCCGTGGCTTTTTGAGCCTGAGATTGGAGTAACTCATAGTACCGCTCGCGCTGTAAGGTCACCAAGGCCTGAACGTCTTTGTTTAATTCGTCAACACTTGAGATCTGCTTCCGTAATGAAGACATCTGCCCCGCCAAACCCTGCATCGATTTTGCGAGATCCGCTGTCACCTTCTGCTGTGATTTAATTTGTGTCTCAACCTCTCCCACGCGGACTGTAAAGGCCTCACTCTGACGCCCGACCGTCTCAGCGGCTTTTGCTGGTAACTCATTTTGAACTATTTGTAACGAACCATTGAGTTCATTCATCCGCTCAGTCAACTGGATCTGCGCGTCACGGAAAGCTTCTTGGGTAAGACGTAATTGCTCGATGGAGTCGTTGATCATTTGGAACTGCTCGAGTCCTACATTCAACTCCACAACCCGCTTACCGACCGCNAGAACCATACCCTCAAGCTCAGCAGAGCCCTTGGATAACTGTGCAGCCATGAAACCAAATACAGCTACCGAGATAAACAGCATCGCGCCGCCAACTGACAAAACAATTGTCGAAATTTTGGAACTACGGTGCGAACTTTCGTCAAGTTTCCTCGCTGCTTTGACAAGGTTAGCTGTCGAGATATTCGCTGTCGCTGATGCTTTGGTCGCCGCTTCTGCCGAATCCAAAACAGAGCCCATCAATGTCTCCATCGACTCGACGGCCTGTGAAACTGAGCGCTCGCCCGCTTCATGAATTTTCTCTATGCGAGTCTTGACAAGCTCGTCTGCAAGGTGAATCGCTTCAGCTAAAGTCGCATCCGCTGCCGCAACAGCAACATCACCGGCTTCATCTGGCGTTTCGACTTCTGGATCTGCAGAATCATCGACTACGGCATCGGGTAGGTCCTCAGAGACTTCTTCAGCGCCATCGACTGCTTCAGACTCACCCTCTGCAGATACCTCGTCCTTACGTTCTTCGTCTTTCGGAGTCTCGTTCTCACTCATCTTTCGTCTCTTCTGTTGTCTCTTGGGCATCGGAAGCCGTCACCGGGTTCTTTGATTCATACAACGCTTCTACTTCGCCAACTAATGAATCGGACGCTCGCATCACGACTTTAAGTTGATCGACGGTATCTGTGAGTCTTTTTAGAATTTCGTCACCTAATTGTGCGGAGCGCCATACCGGTAGATCCCAAGTCATAGGTTTCAATGAAACGATCTCGTCAATCTCCGCTTTCAAAGCGGCCGCAGTTGAGTGGTTAGCAAGTTTGACGGTTGACGCAGAAAATTCCGACTGGTGATATTCACGCCGACCCGGGTTCACGCGCTCGAAACGATCGTTATACGTATCCACCCCAACCACTGGGCCCTCGTGTTTTTCTGTTTCAGGCCCCTCCGAGATCTGATGAGCCTCGGACGCTTTAAGACTCCTCTTCGGATCATCTCCTTGAACGATCGCGCGCTCACCCTTGCTTTTACCATCCTGTCGGAAAAGTTCGTTGGCCACTTTTACTCTCCGTCTCGCAAGATTCGCTGTAGTGAACCCGCCGTTCTCACCCAATAATCGGCACCTTGTGCCATTCCTTGAATATAGGCACGACTCTCCGCACGGTCCTGGAAAGGCCCACTGACGACCGCATAACGAGTTGTGCCGTTGACATTGATCGGAACAACAATCGCGCGATCCACACCTGTTTGTGTGGCAATCCAAGCATTCGCACGCGCGCGTGAGGCCAGCACGATATGTTGAACGAACTGCTGACGGGGGCCTGCACTTCTTACGATCTCAATCGCAGGATATTCCACGGACGCTGGAGGAGTGGCAGCAGCCTGTGTATCTACACCCGTCACAGGCTCAGGTTGTGGTGGAGTCTCGGCCGATTGCTCAGTGGGTAGCTCCGTCGTAGTCGATTCCTCGGTGTCAGCACTAGCCAAGTTTTCCTCGACAATCTGATCGTTCAGGTCTTCGCGTACAGCTCCCTCAGCCTCCGTAAGAGCCGGGGTTTCTGAGGCAATCTGATTAGCAAGATCTGCACGCGCAACTTGCTGGGGGGTCGCAGCTTGCTGTTCGGCCAAGCGACCCTCTCCAGCTGGTCGAGGCAACAACTCTGACGATCCCATCGATGGGTTTTGCGGTGATTGGGGTCTACCATCTAGTGACGAGTCATACGCAGCGTCTACGACAGACTGACCCTTCTCTTTCCGAGAAAAAATGCTGTCTTCGACACCCAAGAGCTTCAGTGCTCGCTCTAATTGCTGGCCAACATCCGGGCTAACAAATCCCGCAACGGCGGTCGCACCAATCCCCAAAACTAGCAAAAAAACAATAACACCAAGCGCACTGCCTTTCTTCTTTGGCTCTTCCTCTTCAAATAGAGCACGCATATCATCTGCCTCGCGCTCACCCGCGTCGGTAGGGCCACCCAGAGCCTCATCAATGTCGACCCGGAGAGAGACGCTCCCCTGATCAGCCGACAAACTTGGCTCCAGATGTTGCGAAACCGTTTGGTTGATACGAGACAGTACCCGTTCAACTTGAAATTCCAGCCCTTCAGCCATCCCCTCTTTACGAAGCAGCAATTGCTCTTCTGCGGTTGGTGGCTCGACCTCCCAGCGCAACAAACGCGAACCAAAACGATCCAGTGCCTTTTCAATATTTGAGGGGACGCGATCTAACAAAAATACCAAACGCATATTGAGTCCAGAAAAATCCGTCACCATTCGAGACAGTAGCGTCCATCCGTCGCTATCGATGGCCTTCGGGTCGTTCACTACTATGATTCGGCCTGGAGTCTGCGACGTTTGTTCGCCCCGAGCCTCCTCCATAGACATAGAATTCACTAGCTCGTTAAATCGGGTAACCAATGCCTCTGTGCTCGCGGGCATGTAGGTCTCGACAGCCATGCCCGACCGCATTTTCAGACGGTTCAACATCATCCTGCCGTAATGATCAATGACACCATCGTAATGACTCGTCACGAGCAGATGCTGCGCATCATCGACAACCGCGTCAAAAATCCTTTGAAAACGCGACACGTCAGAGCCCCGAAAAAATATTTCACCATTGTCCTGGCAGAGCTTCGTAGTGGATTCGTCAAACATGACTGTGCATACCTTTCACTATTCGGGGTTACCTTCCGCATCGAATCGATATTCTGGCGGGATTTCGGGGTTCGGTTTACCTGCAGTTTGCCCGTCTCGACGGACGCTTGCCAGGCTAAATACATATGCAATGACCTGAGCAACTGCGTAGTAGAGCTCTTCAGGAATTGTTCGGTCGATCTCTGTCGTGAAATAAAGAGCCCGCGCAAGTGGTGGTATTTCAACCTGAACCACACCATGCTCTTTCGCCTCATTACGAATCCGTAACGCGACGTGATCGACACCTTTGGCGACTACAATCGGTGCTCCATCCGACTCGGGGTCATACACCAGTGCAACCGAAAAATGCTCTGGGTTTGTGATCACAACATCCGCGTCCTTGACCTGCTCCATCATCCGCTGTTCGGCCATTTCGCGCTGTTTCCGACGAATCTGCGCTTTAACCTCGGGACGACCCTCAATATCCTTGTACTCGTCTTTGACTTCCTGCTTAGTCATCCGCATACGCTTATTGAATTCAAAAGCTTGAAACGGTACGTCGATCGCTGCAATTAGAACCAAGGTCGCCGTTACAACAAGAGTTGTTAGCCCTATCATTTCGCCTGCAGCAACCAGTGCGGGCTGAATAGCCATACCTGACAAAGCCACCAGTTCATCAGAAAAATCGTAAACGAAATAGGCTAAAACAAGCGCGACAAGCGCGAATTTAAGGATAGACTTGGAGAGTTCGACCAAAGCCTTCAAACCAAACATCCGTTTAAAACCATTCAACGGATTAAGTTTAGAGCCCTTAGGGGTTATCGCTTTCCAAGCAAAATTCAGTCCCCCCATCGCTGAGGATGCGAGAATTGCGACAAAGAAAGTGAGGACTAACAGCGGAATGATTAGGAAAAATGATTCTTTCCCAATATCGGCGAACTGCACCATCCCAAGATTTTCGGAATAAATTTCACGTCGCTCAATTATAAATCCAGACGCAAACAGATCAGCTAAATTTCCAATTAACCAACCACCCATCAAATAAAGAGCCGACATTGAGCTGATCATCACAGCGGCAACCCCGAGTTCCTGAGATCGAGGTACCTGACCGTCTTCACGCGCCTTCTGTAAGCGCCGGGCTGTGGGCTCTTCGGTTTTTTCCTCTTCCGGCGTATCTTCTGCCATCACAACACTCCTGGAACCAGAACAAAGTCTTTCACGCGCTCAATCCCTTCCATCCAAAGCCACTGGATGCGCGCACCGATTCCGGCCATCGATAGAATTAGGACAGCATAACCCGTCAAGAAGAACACTGGAAAACCGACCGCAAAAATATTCAAACTTGGTGCGGCCCGAGTAATTACCCCAACTCCGGTATTGACTAAAAGAAGTGCCACCATGATTGGAAGGGCAATTAAGACCCCACCAAGGAAAATCATGGCGCTCCACTCAACTAGAGCCGAAAAATTTGCTTCGCCGATAAAAGCTACCCCAACAGGAAATGTTTCAAAACTCCGTAAAAGAATCCCGATTATCAGCATATGACCACCGACAGCCAAAAAAATCAGTGTTGCGAGGATCAATAAAAACTGTGACAACAGCGGGACTGTGCCAAGACCGGGATCCACCATAGTCGCCATCGATAAGCCCATAGAATTTGCAACTGCCTGCCCCCCCACCACAACTGCTCCCGTGACGATTTGGAGAAAAAATCCCATCAACGCACCAATCAAAATCTGATTAATGATTTCTGATAAACCTGCGGCGGAAACAGGATCGATTGTTGGCCACTCAACCAATGGGTAGATCATGAGTGTCAACGCTAGAGTCAAGATAATCCTTATCCGAACGGATACCGCATCAATTGACAAAACCGGCACCGCAATTAACATCGCACCGATTCGCAGAAACGGCCAAAGAGCTGTGTAGAACCGCTCAATCAAATCTGCAGCAAGGAGCTCCATCAATCCGCCTAGAAGAAGAGCGTTGGTATTCGCTCATACAATTTACGAGTGAAATCNACGATCACTGAAACCTGCCAAGATCCAAGAAGAACTAATACCGCGACCAAAGCAGCAATTTTTGGGATAAAAGAAAGCGTCATTTCATTGATTGAAGTTGCCGCCTGAATAATCCCTATTATCAAGCCGACAATCAAAGCAATCCCGAGCAAAGGACCTGCGATCAATACCGCAACCCAAAGTGCTTCTCTACCAAGTTCAATGACTAATGCAGTATCTAACATCAGAGCCCCCTACGGCATCGCAAAGCTTGCAGCTAACGAGCCTACGACAAGTGTCCAACCATCCACCAAAACAAATAACATCAACTTGAACGGCATTGAGATCATCATTGGTGAGAGCATCATCATACCCATCGACATCAGCACACTTGCGACGATCAAGTCGATAACGACAAATGGAATATAGATCATGAACGCAATGATGAACGCGCTCTTTAACTCGGAAGTTATAAACGCTGGCGCCAAGATTGAGAACGGAACATCGTCCGGAGCCGGTATCGCTTCCATCCCCACGATCTCTACAAACATTCCGATATCTTCCTGTCGCGTTTGATTCAGCATAAAGCCCCGAACCGGGACTTCAGCAGCAGCGATCGCCGCTTCGATCGATATCTCCTCATTTAAAAATGGGAGGATCGCAGTGTCGTAAACACTATTGAACACCGGCGCCATNACGAAAAACGTTAAAAATAAGGCAATCCCTACCAGCACGGTGTTGGGCGGTGTTTGCATGGTGCCTAGGGCCTGCCGTAACAGAGATAATACGATGATGATTCGCACAAACGATGTAAGCCCAAGAAGCATTGCCGGCAGAACCGACAACAAGGTCATTAAGGCCAGTAGCTGCAGTGTGAGGCTGTATTGTGTCGCACCTTGTTCTTCGGTAACGGTAACGATCGGAAGAGCGTCACCGAATGCTGGTGAAACGAACATCGCAACGAACATGAATATCTTAATCACTGCTGCTCTCCGCTTGAGTACCTGCGTCACGAAGCACATCAGAAAACTCAGGAGCNCTGTCCCTTGGCCACTGACCAAGACCTGTTATGGACTGCGGCGAAATACCGACCAAGATCCTCTGATCATCAGATTCGACCAATACAATACGTTGTCGGGCACCAAGGCTAAATGAATCGATTAATTTAATAGATGCCTGACCAGATTGGTTCTGCAGCTGCAACCGGCCAAACCGCTTGAGGCCCCATAGCGTTGCACCCAGCAACGCTATGACAAGCAGAAAACTTAAGACAAACGAAACCCAGTCAACGTATTCCACTCAATACCCTCTTAATCAGCTGTGATTAGAGGTTTTTAATCCGGTCTGCCGCTGAAATCACTTGCGTTAAGCGAACACCATAACGGTCATTCACCAGAACCACCTCTCCCTGGGCGACAACTGTATCATTAACCACGATATCTAGGGGCTCTCCGGCGAGACGATCTAATTCAACCACGCTGCCTTGGGTCAAACGCATCAGGTCACGAATTTTCAAGGACGCCCGACCCACTTCAATCGCAAGGGTCACTGGAATATTTTCGATCACTTCCCGGTTCATTTTAGAAGGGATATTTGCTTCAGCCCCTTCGACTTGATCTTCAGCGCCGGCCGAGTCTTCGTTCTCTACCGTATCATCTGCTTCTAATTCACTCACAATCCACCTCCATCAGTCGGATCGACTTAATCATTTGATTCTTCTGGCTTGATTGGGTTCTCAATCTTAATTGCCACCTGCGTACCATGCGTACCCACGGAGCTTTCAAAGATCGGAACATCATTTACAATCAAACGCGCATAATCTGGTTTCTTGAAAAAGATCACCTGACCCTCTTCCAAGTCCTCAAAGTCACGAACCGGGATTTTCACCTTGGCGAGCTCAACTTTTGCCTGAAGCTGTGCATCGCCCGAGGCCAATTCCATGTTCTCGAGCCACAAACGGTCAGACTCTTCATTCCCATCACCGGTCTGCAACCGACTTCTCAGCAGCTCGCGGAATGGTTTCAGGGCCGCATACGGGTATACGATATCGATAAACCCTTTAACGTTATCGCCGAGCTCGGCCTCGAAACGCGAGAGAATAATCAAGTCATTCTCATCAACAATCTGTGCGAACTGCGGATTAATCTCGNAGCTAACCGTCTCGATCTCGACAGGCATAAGCGGAGCCCAAGCCTCTTGCAGAGACAAGAACAGCTGGTCCAGCATCATCTTGATGATCCGAGTCTCTGTGGGTGTAAAAAGTCGTCCCGGAGGCAGCGCACCAATACCACGTCCAAATCCGCCAAAGAAATTGTCAAGCGCTGAGAAAATAATATTCGGCTCGATCAACACCATTGACGAACCACGTAGCGGAGGAGTCCGCACGGTAGTCACCGACAAAGGCGGTTTGAGGTCGGGAAGATAATCACCAAACTTCATAATACGAACACGCGCTGGGTTAATTCGAGGGCTCGTCCTTAAAACGTCGAGAAGACCCAAACGGAACATCCTAATAAACCGCTCATTGATCATATCGATCGATGACAGGTTGACACCCAGCGTCGAATCTTCGGCTGCTAGATCGTGCTTCACGACGCGAGCCTGCAAATTAAAACCGGTATCCGTTTCCAAATCCCCGGAATCAACGCTTTCAGCAAGCGCGTCGAGTTCTTCTGGTGTTAGCAGACTCTCAGCCATGACGCCCCCCTAATCACTGAACGATGAATTCAGCAAAATATACTTTTTCAATGCCGCCAAAATCTTCAAATTCTTCGAGAGTGGCATTCATCGCTAACCGAATATCTTCTGCCATATTGGTCCGAAAATCTGGTTGATCAATATCTTTCTCTGTCACTTGACGCATAATGTCCAGAATCGATGAGCGAATAGCAAAAGTGTGCTTCTCAATATTTGCAATCACCTGCTCATCATAGTGAGTCATAATCGCGAGCTTGATTTGCATCACCTTACGAGAATTAGCTACGTTCGCGAGGAACTCACGCTCGAGCTCGTAATAAACCGTCTCAAACTTCTCGACTGCCGGGGCCTCCAGCTGAATCTTCGCCGGCTGCTTTGCCACCTCATCCGCCGCCTCCGCGGCCTCAGTTTCCAAGGCACTGATTTGCTCTTCAGCGACCTCCTCAGGACCGGGATCAAAGAATCCAGTGAAATAAAGCGTTAAACCGATGGTCAGGAGCACCACCAAAACAACACCAACAACCAGCAAGATGATCTTTAACAGACCACCTTTCTTGCCACCGCCCTCTTCTTCTTCAATCTGCTCGTCAGCCATGCCGAATCCTCTTAACTAAACGCGTACATCTAATCCAGTCGAATCATCAATGACCAACTGATTATCAGTTAAATCGGATGATTCTTCAGATTCTGTGACCTGGATCTCCGGCTGCGTGTTTTGCTCGCCTGTCGAGTTTCCGCCATTCTGGGCCCCAGAATCTTGGGTTAACCCCGTATATGCAACATCAATGCCACCTTCTTCGAACCAGCCCTTTAATCGAGGCATTGATTCCAACAGAAGATCTCTGGTCACGGAATGAGATGCCCTAAAACTCGCTTCAAGTCCTCGTTCTGTCATTTCCATCTCAATCTCGATGGAACCTAGTTCCGCGGGATGCATAGCAATTTCCAAACTCCACCGGCCTCGACCTATTTGACCAGCAATCTGCCGCGCGACCATGGTACCAAGCTTATCAGTTAGCTCACGAAGTGATTCAGCGCGCTTTAGATGCTCCCCTAGCCACTCTCGAAATTCCCGTATTTCAGGACCCTTAGCCAGTTCAGAGAATGCTTTGGCATCTAACTGATGCGATGAGAAGGAGCCCGAATCAGTNGCGCCACCTTGATTAGATGACGCACTACCAGGCAATTTTTTCGCTAGCGAGGGCAACAAATCAGTTAACTTAATCGTCATTTGATCTGATGATTTAGAGGCCAACTTGGTTTTTAGCTGCTGTGAAATTTCTTTGATCGCAAGCACTTCAATTGTGGTAGACAGTTTGGCTGAATTTCGTGGCTCAATTAACTGACTGGCCAATGCTTCGGCCAAGTTCGTTGGCCTAAATTCATCAATTGAAAGAGTTTCTTCCGTTACGCGGATTGCTCCGAGCTCACCACCTCTGGTCTTCAACCAGGTCGCCGTGGTTTGCACAGTAGTCGACTGCCCTTCAGGAACAGACATAAGGAGTTGGGCCATATCGGCTCTCGCGAATCCTTGCTCCTGCATAAATTTGATCAAAGATTCATCGGATACCACAGAAGAGCTTTCCGTCGCCGTCATCAGCCTAAGTTTACCTGCTTTGCGGACACGCAAAGAATTAAGGTCGACCTTTGATATTTCAGTTTGTACCGAAGTCTCTCCTCGAACGGCGTCCGCCCTCGGCAAGTTTTTGCCGGTCTCAGGTGACTGATTCAATTGTGCTTTTGCCAACGCCTTATCAAACCCATCATCACGCGGTTCATTATCAAGCGCGTTATTTTCGCTGGATTTATCAGGACCTGGCTCCCTGGCCTGCGAAGTTGTTTGCAGAGAAATAGTGATATTTGAAGTGGACGACATAGCCGACTCAGTCCTCTCAGAAATAATCTCCAAGGATTAAAGCAATGTTTAGGCCAGTTTTGATTTCCGGTAATGAAGTTGCCCGCCAATCTCGTCCAACTCGCGAGCCTCTCGCCGTTCAATCCGTTTAGCTAAGCGCTGATTTTCACGCTCAATCAATTTTTGATACTTCTGACGTTCGATTTCGGCTTGGCTTAACACGCGCTGTTTTCTTATCAATTCTTTCTCTAGCGTTGCGATTTGCGTCCTGATTGAGGCGATGGCTTGGTGCATTTGCTTCAGCGACGCTCTATACAACTGAATATCACCGAAGTGTGTCGCTGAACTCTGATTCGCTTCGATCTTTTGCTGATATTGCTCAGCNATANGTTGGGTCCTTTCACATAATGCCTGTTGCTCTAGAATACNCTCTCGAACCTTACAGNCAGCCTCAACAGCTTTATCCCGCTCTGCTCTAGCGCGTCCCTCTAATACCTCCCAGCAGCTCATCACACCACCCCATTGAGTGCATTTTGAGTGGCATCGGTATCGAATCGTTCAGCCGAGTCTTGACGCATAAACGCTTCCAACTGCGGGCGTTTCTGAATCGCTTCGTCAAGCTCTGAGTTTGTGCCCTGCTCATAAGCACCCACCTGAATAAGGTCTTTATTCTGCTGATAGAGCGTCCATAGACGCCTAAAATGAAGCGCTCGATTTAAGTACTCAGGACCCACAAGCTGGTCCATCACGCGACTGACTGAGCCTGTCAGGTCAATTGCCGGATAAAAAGCCGCATCAGCCAGCTCACGTGACAGCATCACCTGGCCATCTAGTGATGCTCGCGTAATATCGATGATGGGATCCGATCGATCATCACCCTCAGCCAGAACTGTATATATGGCGGTAATCGAGCCATAACCGTGTCGACCGACACCTGATCGTTCAATAAGTTTAGGAAGTAATGCAAAAACCGAAGGCGGATAACCTTTCGACGTCGGCGGCTCTCCGACTGCCAAACCAATTTCTCTCTGTGCGTGAGCAACCCGCGTTATCGAATCAACGAGGAGTAACACGTTCTTGCCTTGGTCACGCCAGTNCTCAGCGACCAAGTGCGCGAGCAATGTGGCACGTAACCTGAGCACCGGTGACTCGTTCGCTGGGGATGCGATCACGATAGACTTGGTGAGCCCATCGGGGCCCAATGTCTCGGTTACAAACTCTTTAACCTCGCGGCCTCGCTCACCGATCAAACCAATCACAACAACGTCGGCGTCGGTGTATTTAGTCATCATGCCTAAAAGAACGCTTTTCCCAACACCTGAGCCCGCCATCAGGCCAACGCGCTGGCCACGACCAAGCGTTAAAAGACCATTGATGGTTTTCACTCCGACATCGAGCGGTGATTCAATCGTTCCTCTTTCCATAGGATTTATAATGAGGCCTTGAAGCCCAAGTAGTTTANCCGCCGCAGGCGCTGGTNTGCCATCAAGTGGCTGACCAAGCCCGTCTAAGATTCGTCCGAGTTGCGCATTGCCAACAGATGCTTTAGCGGTTGAGCTCAAAAGCCGCACGCGCGCGCCGGGGCCTGCGCCCGACGGATCTGTAAATGGCATCAGATACAAGATATCGTCATGGAACCCGACAACTTCTGCGTTGAAGCTTTCGTGGTTCGTGCTTTCGATACGGCAAATGGCGCCGACAGGAGCCAATATCCCGCGCGCCTCAAGCGTCATACCGACCACACGAACAAGCGTACCTGTTCGCTCTGGGACAGGGCTCCTGAGATCGGAGCAGACTGAATCAACGACGCGAGAGAAGTCCATCATTCAGATTTCTTATCTGAATTAGCTTTGGCTTTGGCTTTGGCTTTAGCTTTGGCTTTGGCTTTAGCTTTGGCTTTGGCTTTGGCTTCGGCTTCGGCTTCGGCTTCGGCTTCGGCTTCGGCTTCGGCTTCGGCTTGGGCTTGGGCTTCG
>PAHG01000016.1 GCA_002705795.1 Gammaproteobacteria bacterium | reverse complement strand
ATGTGGGGGGTCCGCGGCTTTTTTCCTTCTCCACACCCTCCCCCATCCGCTCCATTGTCTCGCGGACTTGTGTTTCGTTTGTGATTCCATGAGTTAGCCAGTTTGCGATGGCTTGGGAGCTGATGCGGAGTGTTGCACGGTCTTCCATCAGACCGATGTTATTGATATCGGGGACCTTTGAGCATCCGACCCCGTGGTCAATCCAACGAACGACGTACCCAAGAATTCCTTGCGCGTTGTTGTCGAGCTCGGCCTGAATGACTTCCGGTGACCAGTTAGGATTAGCCCGCAGCGGTATTTCAAGAACTTCATCAACCGTATTACGACGGCTTCCTTTCAAGGAATCTTGCACATCAAACACATCGACCTGGTGGTAGTGTAGGGCGTGCAACGTCGCAGCGGTGGGTGATGGAACCCACGCAGTATTCGCTCCGGAGCGAGGGTGAACTATTTTCTGTTCGACCATCGCCGCCATAAGGTCAGGCATCGCCCACATGCCTTTACCGATCTGAGCTTTACCTTGCAATCCGCACTCGAGGCCGATGTCCACGTTCCAATTCTCATACGCGTTGATCCAGGTCGCTTTTTTCATGTGGATCTTACGAATCATTGGGCCCGCATGCATCGAGGTATGCATCTCATCGCCCGTCCGGTCGAGAAACCCAGTATTAATGAAAGCAACCCGTTCAGAGGCAGCATTGATACATGCCTTCAGGTTGACGGTCGTGCGCCGTTCCTCGTCCATGATGCCTATCTTCACGGTGTTGCGAGGCAAATCGAGTAGATCTTCAATCGCACCGAAAAGGCGGTTCGCAAAGCCTACTTCTTCGGGCCCGTGCATCTTCGGTTTTACTATATACACCGATCCTGATCGCGAGTTCTTATTATTGGCGCGCTTTAGATCATGAACGGCGATCAATGTCGTAAAGATTCCGTCCAATATCCCCTCGGGGACTTCCTGGCCGTCTTTGTCCAAGACCGCTTCATTTGTCATCAGATGGCCCACGTTACGCACAAACATCAGCGCGCGTCCGGGCAGCGTTATCTCAGAGCCATCTACGCCAATGTATCGGCGATCGGGGTTCAGTCGCCTCACCATGTTCTTGTTATTTTTGAAAACAGATTCGGCTAAATCACCTCTCATCAATCCGAGCCAATTTTTGTAGACGCCTACCTTGTCCTGCGCGTCGACCGCGGCGACAGAGTCCTCACAGTCCATAATCGTGGTCAGCGCGGACTCCAAAAAAATGTCGGCGATTCCGGCAGGATCTGAACTACCTACGGGTTTTGTTTTATCAAACTGAAGCTCCACGTGGAGTCCATGATTTTTTAATACTATCGCGGTCGGTGCGGCCGCATCCCCTTGGTAGCCAACTAATTTTTGGGGATCCTTTAGGCCAACTAACCCGGTTGTCGTATGAATTCTCAGGGCCCCATCAATGACCTTGTATGACGTTGCGGTCGCGTGTGTTCCACTCTCTAATTCAAAACTTTGGTCAAGGAATGTCTTCGCAAACGTAATAACCTTCTCGCCACGGATCGGATTGTATTCCAGCCCCGGAGCTGCGTCTCCGCTATTCGAGATAACGTCGGTACCGTAGAGCGCATTATACAGGCTGCCCCATCGCGCGTTTGCTGCGTTAAGCGCATAGCGGGCATTCATAACAGGCACGACGAGCTGCGGTCCGGCGGTGGTTGCGACCTCTGGATCGACTTTTTCAGTGGAGACCGACACATTTTGAGGTTCCGGCAGTAGGTACCCGATTTCCTCCAAAAATGCTTTGTAATCAGCTGGGTCGTGGGTTTGGCCGCTCCGAGCTTTATGATAAGTGTCAATTTTTTCTTGGATACGGTCGCGTTGAGCAACTAATTCGCGGTTAACTGGCGCGAGCTCGTGAACCAAGGAACCAACGTCGGCCCAAAACTTTGGCGGATCAATGCCCGTTCCTGGGATCGCCTCCTCGTTAATGAAGCGATAAAGCTCGGTGGATACCTGGAGTCCGCCGCACGCTGTGCGATCTGTCATAGTGTCTCTCCGCAAAGGATGTGTGCTGTATTTTTGCGGCTAAAAGTTAGCATACAATTTCCCCCTCTCCAAAAATGGAAGCCGTTTTCATTTTATGTTTGATTAGATGCTTATTTGCTGAGAATGCAGGCATAGGTTGCTCTGGTCTTTTCGATGCATCGTTTTAATGACCGTTAACTCGAATCTGAAAGCGGTTCGATGCCACCACGTATTCAGGATCTAGTAGTTAAACAGTTATCGGGGAGTCTAATTCCTGCCCAGCCGTTGGCTATGAATTGCCGAATATTTTGATGATTGTTGCCATCGGGGTTTGCTTCAACGTCGCGGAAATACTCGGCGAAGCATTGTAAGGTTTCTATTTCGCTAAGGTAATGGATTCTGGCGAAGGAAAATACTTTGGCTGATCCTTGGTTCTGTGTGGCTTCGTTGATCATCGCTCCATTGGAAAATACTGTTGGTGTATGATCGTAGTGAGCGTCGATAAGGGCGATGACATCAGAAAATTGGATATTTTCGGGGTCCGTCCTTAGTTCGTTTAAAAAGATTGTGATGTCACCCATGAAGTGCTCTCCGCTAGGGGTTATTTGAGTAACCAAAAAGGCGCCAGATAGGCGCCTTTGTTAGACATATGGTGGAGACGGCGGGATTTGAACCCGCGTCCGTCAGTCCGCTGCCAAACGCTCTACATGCTTAGTCGCGTTTTTTAATTTAGGTCCGGATCTCCCAACGCACAGGGATCGCCTTCCCGAGTCCAGTTACAAATTTAGCTTCTCAACCCCGAACACAGCATTGAAGCGAGTCTCTGTTTCGAACCCTGTTGATAAAGACCAGAGACGATCNCNACCCAGGGTCTAGCTTATGCTGCTAGAGCGTAGTTTTCGTCGTTGGCAGTTATAGCTAACGAGTCCACAGTTGGGTTTACGAGCACTGTAGAACTACTCGGCATGCACATTTGGTTTTGTAACCGGCGTCGAATCCATATCGTCCCCGNATTGTTGATTATCGACTATTTACACGAAATTTGAAATCTCTTGAATGAAAATCCAAACGCCTGAAGCGATCAGAAGGATACCAATAATATGATTAATTAACTGAATACGGCCTGCCTTGAGCCATTGTTTGAGCGCTGTGCCGGCGAGTGCCACGGCGATATAAACCAGAGCGTCGATGCCACCGGCNAGGGCCCCCATGGTGATTTGTGTATTCAGTCTGTGTTGGGGGTCCACGAAGGGCCCAAACACAGCTAAAAAGAACACCAAAACCTTAGGATTGACGATCGCGATTGTAAATCCCGTAATAAACCCGCCTTGGGTCGTCAATTTNTCGGGTAGAGGCATGGCGCCGGCTGTAATCAACTGATAACCGAAGTAACAGAGAAGCATGATCCCGAGAATAGTCAGGGCGACTGCGAATTCGGGCAGGGCTAGTAACAGCGCAGACAGACCAAAGACAGTCGTCAGTGCGAATACCATGATGCCTAGACCGTGCCCCAGTGCGCCACTGATACCCACGGCCGTGCCTCGACTCGCCGACATGGACAGAATGAGTAGCCACGAAAGACCAGGGGACGCGGCCCCAGCAATACACAGGAGAGCGAGCTTGATCCAATCTGATTCAGACATTAGCGAACTCGGTGGCGAACGGCTCGTTGCTTTTCAATATTCCATTCACGGTCACGGATGGTGTCGCGTTTGTCGTGCTGTTTCTTACCGCGAGCGAGCCCAATTTTTATTTTGACCAGTGGACCTTTCCAATACATCTGAAGTGGCACGCACGCATGTCCTTTCTGACTTAATGCACCGTGTATGGTTGCTAATTCCTTTTTATGGAGNAGCAGTTTTCGAGAACGTGTGGGGTCAGCTATGACATGGGTCGACGCAGAGTCCAATGGCGTGATTTGTGAGTTTAGGAGGTATGCCTCGCCGTCACGAATAATAACGTACGTATCACTCAGATTTGCTTTACCGGCGCGAATAGACTTGACTTCCCAGCCCTGAAGTTGCAGGCCAGCCTCGAATGTTTCGTCGATGTGGTAGTCAAAGCGAGCTCGCTTATTTTGCGCGATCTGGTCGCTATGGTTGTTCGATTTTTTGGCCATGGCAGGCGACTTTACGTATATTTGCCGTTTCGTCAAACGGCTATTGAGGAAATGATGCCGAAAGTAACGCGATCAGCCCTAGTGTCTCATACTCCGAAGCAAATGTTTGACTTGATCAATGACTTTGGCCGCTACCCCGAATTTTTGCCGTGGTGCGGTGCTGCACGGGTGATTGAGTCATCGGAGGGAGTTATTGTTGGTGAGCTGTCTATTCAAAAAGGAGCAATCCGACAGTCATTCACCACAAAAAATACCCTGAAACCCCCTGAACGAATTGATTTGTCTTTAGTCAGCGGACCGTTTAAGTCGCTATCTGGGCACTGGCGGTTTGAGCCTGTTGGTAAAGATGCGTGCCGCGTGAGTCTTGATCTTGAATTCGAGTTCGCGGGTAAAATTGTTGCGATGGCAATTGGTACCCTATTCTCGCAAATCGCTGGAAGTTTGGTTGATTTATTCTGTGATCGAGCTGATCGGTTGTACGGTTGCTAAGTTATGAAGGTACAAGTCGTTTACGCAAATCCCGATCTGCAGTATGTGATCGACTTGGATGTTCCTGAGGGAACAACTATTTATAAGGCTGCGGAATTGTCAGGATTGGCTGACCGGTTCCCAGAGATTGATCTCGGAACGACTCCCATGGGTGTTTTTGGTGTCCGTGTTAAAACGGCCACCACCACGGTGCTCCATCCGGGCGATCGGGTGGAGTTGTATCGATCTTTGATAGCGGATCCGAAGGAGAACCGCCGGATTCGCGCCGAATCTCAGAAACTTGGTCACTCTTAAAATTAACGATCAAGTAGGTGTTTTGCTGCACTTCTCCGTCAAAATCGACGCGTTCTAAATAAATCCAGCGGTCCGGGTTGAATGTGTTCACAGTGATTGGCGAGCCGAGTAGGAACTGGACCTGATCTCTCGACATCCCAACTTCTAAACGTTCAATACGTTCGGGGATCAGTTGATTACCTTGTATCACAGGATTTTTGTGGACACCGGAGAAGCTACACCCTGCGAGTACAATCGCAGTAACAAGAATGTGAATCGAAATCAGTCGCATCAATATCTTCCTGAGAAGTTTCTTGGCACAATGATAGGGACGCTTACCCAATGAGTCCATTGATCATGCAATACGAAACCGACGAATTAAAAAAAGCTGGACTTAAAGCAACGCTGCCTAGGATTCACGTGTTGCAGTTATTACTCTCTAATGAAGGGGAGCATTGGTCAGCCGAGGTGGTATATCGCAAGCTGCATGAGTCGGGCGTTGACGTAAATTTGGCNACGATCTATCGCGTCCTGACACAATTCGAAGAGGCAGGGCTTGTTGAGCGTCACCAATTCGATGCGACAACCAGTGTGTTTGAGCTAAAACCTGACGATCATCATGATCATATGGTTTGTGTTCGCTGTCACCAGGTGATTGAGTACGCGAGTCCNGAAATTGAGGCGTTACAGGAAAAAATTGCCAAAGACCATGGCTGTGAGATTGTTGATCATACGCATGTGATTTACGTTAGTTGCCCTGAATGTTCAGCGAAGAGTAGCCGGNCTGAGCCTACTGATTAAGGCGCGTTTTTTATTTTTGTCCTTGGTGCTGGCCACTTTGGGCTTGTTGCCCCCTTGTCTGTCTATGGTCCTAGATTCAAGGGCGGTATCTGCACTGTTACGGGCGATCCGCATGCGGAGATGGTAAGAGATCTTAGTTCGTGGACGTCGATTTCTGATTGGCTTTTAATCGTTGAGAAGCTCTATTGCCGCCAGGCGCGTACTTTCGGTAACCGAGTGCCCGCCCAGCATACGGGCTATTTCATCGATCCGCTCATTGCGTGACAAAAGCCTCGCTTGCGATACCGTAACATCGTCACTGGCCTGTTTTTTAACATGTAGATGCTGATCCGCTTGGCCCGCAACCTGCGGCTGGTGAGTGACAACGAGTACCTGCGCATTTCGTGCAAGTTCAGTTAGAAGCTCTCCGACTTTTGCTGCCGTCTTACCGCCGATACCAACATCTACCTCATCGAAGACAAGTGTTGGCTTTGCTAGACGTGTTGCGGTGATGACTTGTATAGCGAGGCTGACGCGAGATAACTCGCCACCGGACGCGATCTTTGATAGGGGACCACCCTGTTGCCCCGGGTTCGGTTGAAAGAAAAACTGGACGGATTCAGCTCCAGCTACAGTTAATTTTTCACTCGGAACTAGGCGGATGTCTAGTCTTGCGTGCTCCATTCCAAGAGCAGTAAAATGAGCNGTAATTTCACTAGATAGTTGTCCCGCTGCCACGGATCGAATTGCCGTAAGTCGAGCAGCGCTTTGTTGCGCGGTCGCTTCGAGCTCTGCTGCCCGGCATTCAAGGATGGGAATACGATCACTTGCCTCAGCAATACCCTCGAGGCGAGAAACAAGTTTTTGGTGGTGTTGAACCAGGTCGTCCGGCTCAATCTTGTGTTTCCTGGCGAGCTGAAACGCTTGTGCGAGGCGTTCCTCAACAAACTGAAGACGTTCCGGATCGAGATCGAATTGATCGCGTGCATATTGGATTTCACTCTTCGCTTCACCGAGTGCAATGGCTGCTTGCTCAAGCAGTTCAGATGCATTGATAAGCCTACCATGACCGTTGGCGACATGGCTTACATCGACCGCTAGCTTTTCTGTGTGACTGATTAGACCGCCCGTGTCGTCATCTGATAGAAAACCAAGTGCTTGCTCGGTCACTTTGATAAATGTATCACCAGACGCGAGTTGACGCTGCTCTTTGTCAAGTTGTTCAAATTCACCGTCTTGTAAGTTGAATGCATTCAGCTCTTCAACTTGAAAGCCGAGAAGCTCTCTCTCTGTATCTGCTTGAGACGCATCTGCTTTCAACGTATTCAAAGCCGATACAGTTTCCACCCACTCCTTGAAAGCGGAAGTGGCCCGATCACGTGCTACACCTTGATCTGCATATTCGTCCAACAGTTCCAATTGATGTTTTGTCTGCAATAGCCTTTGATTTGCATGCTGCGTGTGCATAAAGACCAGCTGTTCTGACAACTCTTTCAGTTGTGATGTCGAAATAGGCGTCCCATTCACATAAGCCTTTGAGCGACCCTCTGATGTAAGGGTTCGCCTTAAGACCAGCTCATCATCCTGATCGAGTTCGTTGTNAGTTAGCCATGCCTTTGCCTGAGGGAGTCTTTCAATATCAAATTGAGCATTGATTTGGGCACGCTCAGTGCCAGCGCGCACTAGTCCTGTGTCCGCGCGTGCGCCCAAGGCTAATTCGAGAGCGTCAAGTATTAATGATTTACCTGCTCCGGTGTCGCCGGTAACAGCAATGCAACCACCTGTCAGTTCGAGATCGACTGAGGCTAAGGTAGCCAAATTTTTAACATTCAGTTGTAAGAGCATTTGGTTGTCTGTTGAAACTCGTGGAACTGACCTTATACATGCGTTTCCGTGCAGAGTGTAGCTCACTCTCCGGAGAAACATGGAGGAGATTATGGCTGACGAAAAATCACCAGTAGATGAAGACGTCAAGAAGGACACAGCGGATGCGTCTGAACCAGAAGATGATCCATCCAGCGATGAAGATATAACGAGCGACGACGCCCTTAACGATGGGGATAGTGTTGAAACTGATGACTTAGATGATGAGGATTCGGCGAGTCTTCAGACCCGGGTGGAGGAACTTAAAGAGGAGCTGATCCGTTCGCAGGCGGATCTACAAAATGTTCGCCGTCGTGCAGAACGTGATGTCGTGAACGCACACAAGTATGCGGTCGAGAAATTTGTCAAAGACCTACTTGCTGTTCTTGATTCGATGGACCGGGCCCTTGAGCTGGCCGAGACGACCGAAGGATTTGACACGGCGATGCTTGAGGGGACGCAAATGACTCACAAGCTCCTTATTGATANCGCAGGCAGGCATGGTGTGGAGCTAATAAATCCGGTTGGTGAGGCGTTTGATCCGCAAGAGCATCAGGCTATGAGTATGGTCGAGTCAGCTGATCATGAGCCAAACACTGTGATGGCCGTCGTGCAGAAAGGCTACAAACTTGAGGGGCGGGTGATTCGCGCGGCAATGGTCATGGTGACTAAGGCAGCTTCAAATTAACCACTTGAATGCGGACAAAAAACCGCTATCAACTAAACAGATAATCCGGCTATCCGGACATGGATGAATAGAGAGGATAAACCATGGGTAAGATCATCGGAATCGATCTTGGTACAACGAATTCCTGTGTGGCTGTGCTGGAAGGGGGTAAGCCGCGCGTCATAGAAAACGCTGAAGGCGACCGAACAACACCCTCTATCATCGCATATACCGACGACGAGATACTGGTCGGCCAGCCCGCGAAAAGACAGTCTGTAACAAATCCTGACAACACACTTTTCGCTGTGAAGCGCCTGATCGGCCGGAAATTCAACGACGATGTTGTTCAGAAAGATATTAAAATGGTGCCGTATAAAATAGTCGGTGCCGACAATGGCGATGCGTGGATTGACGTGAACGGCGACAAGCTCGCCCCTCCTCAAATCTCCGCCGAAGTCCTAAAGAAAATGAAAAAGACCGCGGAAGATTATCTTGGCGAGGCGGTTACAGAAGCGGTGATTACGGTCCCCGCTTATTTCAATGACAGCCAGCGCCAGGCAACAAAAGACGCAGGTAAGATTGCGGGCCTTGACGTAAAGCGGATCATCAACGAACCAACCGCCGCAGCGCTTGCCTACGGAATGGACCAAGCGCGTGGTGACTCTGTAATCGCAGTATACGATCTTGGCGGTGGTACTTTTGACATTTCAATTATCGAGATCGCCGAAGTTGACGGCGAGCATCAGTTCGAAGTGTTATCGACCAACGGGGACACCTTCCTTGGGGGTGAAGACTTTGATCTTCGTGTCATTGATTACTTGGCAGAGTCATTCCAGAAAGATCAGGGGATGGATCTGAAAGGTGACCCGTTGGCGATGCAGCGTTTGAAGGAGGCCGCCGAGAAAGCNAAGATCGAACTGTCCTCGAGCCAACAAACTGACGTCAATCTTCCATACATTACTGCAGATGCGAGCGGGCCAAAGCATCTCAACGTGAAGTTGACGCGTGCGAAACTTGAGGCATTGGTGGAGGATCTGGTTGAACGGACTCTGGCGCCTGTGAAGCAAGCACTTGAAGACGCCGGACATTCAACGTCGGAAATTAATGACGTCATTCTCGTAGGTGGTCAAACACGGATGCCACTGGTGCAAGAGAAAGTAACGGCATTTTTCAACAAAGAGCCTCGTCGTGATGTGAATCCTGATGAGGCGGTTGCAATGGGAGCATCAATCCAAGGCGCGGTCTTGGCTGGTGACGTGAAAGATGTCCTACTTCTTGACGTCACACCATTATCTCTAGGTATAGAGACGATGGGTGGAGTGATGACCGCCCTAATTGAAAAGAACACAACTATCCCAACGAAAAAGACACAAGTTTTTTCGACGGCAGAAGACAACCAAACCGCCGTAACTATTCATGTCTTACAAGGTGAGCGTAAGCAGGCGGGTCAGAACAAGTCGTTGGGTCGATTCGACTTGGCTGATATCCCGCCGGCTCCGCGCGGTATGCCTCAGGTTGAAGTAGCTTTTGACATTGATGCGAACGGGATATTGAACGTTTCGGCAAAAGATAAGGCGACTGGCAAAGAGCAATCGATTGTGATCAAAGCATCATCGGGCCTCTCGGACGAAGAGATCGAGAAGATGGTAAAAGATGCTGAGGCAAACGCGGAGGCGGATAAGCAGTTTGAAGAGATGATTAGTGCGCGGAATACTGCTGATAGCATGATCCACGCGACTAAGAAGTCCATGGCAGACGCTGGCGAGAAGCTGACGGATGAAGAAAAAGCACCAGTTGAGTTAGCAATCTCCGAGCTCGAAGAGGCTTTGAAAGCAGACGATAAAGACCAGATCATAGCGAAGACTTCTGCGTTGACGGAGGCGTCAGCAAAGATTGCTGAGAAGCTTTACGCGACAGCAGATGCGGGCACGACTGACACAGGCACGGATGCAGGTTCGTCGGAGCCTGAAGATGATGTGGTTGATGCAGAGTTTGAAGAAGTTAAGGACGACGAGAAAAAGTGAGTCGGATGACTCTGATTCCATGGAAGGTGAGCTGAGTGGCCAAGCGTGATTACTATGAGACTCTTGGGGTTTCTTCTGACGTCTCTGAAGGAGATCTGAAAAAGGCCTATCGTCGACTCGCAATGAAGTGTCACCCGGATCGCAACCCCGGTGATGCTGAGGCAGAAGTAAAGTTCAAGGAGTTATCTGAAGCATACGAAGTTCTATCGGACACTGAAAAACGTACCGCGTANGACCGCTATGGCCATGATGCTTTTGAGGGTGGAATGGGCGGTCCCGGTGGCGGTTTCCACGGGGGCGGGGCGAGCTTCTCGGATATTTTTGGAGATGTCTTTGGAGACATTTTTGGGGGTGCGGGTCCAGGTGGCGCTGGCCGCTCCTCAGTCCATCGGGGTAGCGACCTTCGATACACTCTTGACCTGGCCCTTGAAGAAGCTGTCTTTGGTATCGAAAAAACGATTCGTGTTCCGCGGCTTGCCGAATGTGATACTTGTCACGGTAGTGGTGCAAAGCCTGGTTCATCTCCCAAGACTTGCCAGACCTGTAACGGCCAGGGTCAGGTCCGGATGCAGCAAGGTTTCTTTGCGATTCAGCAGACCTGTCCGCGATGCCAGGGACAGGGTAAAGTTGTTACAGATCCATGCGGTGATTGCCGAGGCCAGGGTCGGAAGGAAGAGTCCAAGACACTTTCTGTGAAAATCCCTGCAGGTGTCGATACCGGCGATCGCGTTCGCTTATCCGGTGAAGGTGAGGCGGGTATAAGTGGCGGGTCATCTGGCGATCTTTACGTTCAGGTGAACGTAAAAGAACACCGTATTTTTAAACGTGATGGTAAAGATCTGTACTGCGAAGTACCAATCTCATTTACAGATGCGGCACTTGGTGGTGAGCTGGAGGTCCCGACCCTTAACGGTCGGGTTATGCTAAAAATCCCAGTAGGTACTCAAACTGGAAAGTTGTTCCGGATGCGCGCCAAGGGCGTAAAACCCGTCCGCGGGGGGGCACAGGGCGATCTAATGTGCCGTGTCATGGTAGAAACACCTGTCAATCTAACTTCAAAACAGCGTGAGCTCCTCGTAGAACTACATGAAACGCTTAATCACAAAACCCATGCGCCGAAGCGCGAAGGATGGTTTGATAGTGTGAAATCGTTCTTTGATGAGATGAAGTTCTAATGACCAACATTGTTATCACTGGTGCATCTGGTCGAATGGGGCGTGCACTGATTGAGGCGACTCTCGAGACAAAAGGCGCATCATTGTCGGGAGCGACTGTTCGCCCAACATCGACTCTCGTCAGCGTGGATGCGGGCGAGCTCGTTGGTCAGGGTCATCACAGTGCTCCAATTCAAAGCAGTTTAAATGCCTTTAGCTCAGTTAGGCCCGTGGTTATAGACTTTACAACCATTGAGTCAGCGCTGGAACATCTCCAATGGTGCGTCACGCAAACTCTTCCGTGCGTGATTGGAACCACGGGGTTCTCTGATGCTCAAGAGAATGTGATTACGCAGGCAGCAAAACTGATTCCAGTGGTATACGCACCGAATTTCAGTGTCGGCGTGAATGTTGTTTTTGATCTACTGGATCGNGCTTCACGAGTGTTTGGTGATACTGTTGATATTGAGGTTATNGAAGCGCATCACCGACACAAAGTGGATGCGCCGAGCGGTACCGCGCTAGCGATGGGTCGAGTGGTCGCGGATGCTCTCGATCGTGATTTAAGAAAAGTTGCCGTGTATGGCCGCGAAGGTCAGACTGGTGCTCGGCCTAGCGATCAGATTGGTTTTTCTACGGTGAGAGCTGGGGATACAGTTGGCGATCATACTGTTTTGTTCGCGGCTGACGGTGAGCGCGTCGAAATTACGCACAAGGCCTCAAGTCGTCGAACATTTGCCAGTGGCGCCGTACGAGCCGCCATCTGGGTTTCTGCGCAACAATCAGGCCTCTATTCGATGCGAGATGTCCTAGGTCTGAGTAAAACCTGACAGCTTCAATGGACTTCTTTCTGCAATCTCCCTAAAATGCGCCGTCAATCGCTTGGCGCCTACCGAGTCTGTCGAGACAGAGGAATCCCGGTTGAATTCACCTGCAATTTTGTTACTTGTCGACGGCACAAAATTTGNCGGCCGTTCCATCGGTGCGGACGGTATATCCGTCGGCGAGGTCGTTTTTAATACAGCAATGACGGGCTACCAAGAGATCTTGACTGACCCATCATACGCTCGCCAATTAGTCACGCTGACATATCCACATATCGGTAATACCGGCGTAAATCCGGAAGATGAAGAATCTAATTCGATTCGCGCGGGCGGGCTTATCATTCGTGATCTTCCTCTGGTGCATAGTAATTTCCGCGCGCATCAATCTCTTGATACCTACTTGAAAAATGCTGGCGTCCTGGGGATTGCCGAGATTGATACGAGGAAGCTAACTCGGGTTTTGCGTGACAGAGGAGCGCAAGCAGGCGCCATTATTGCCGGTAAAGAGTTGTGTACAGGTGAGGGTATTTCGAAGGCTCAAGGCGTATTGTCTGAGTTCACAGGGCTTGCAGGTATGGACCTCGCTAAAGAAGTCACAACTGCATCCGTATATGAATGGAGCGAAGGGTCTTGGGTTCTTGGTAAAGGACACCCGGAAAAGACCGCGGCTCGATTCAACGTCGTTGCCTATGACTTTGGTGTGAAACGCAACATATTGCGGATGCTCGTCGATCGCGGTTGTCGATTGACTGTGGTTCCAGCGAAGACTCCAGCGAAAGACGTTTTGGCAATGAATCCAGACGGCGTGTTTTTATCCAACGGACCTGGCGATCCTGAGCCTTGTACCTATGCGATTGAAGCAATTCGGGAAATTCTGGAGACGAAAATCCCAGTATTTGGGATCTGTTTAGGCCACCAGCTCCTTGGCCTCGCTTCCGGAGCGAAGACCATGAAGATGAAGTTCGGTCATCATGGTGCGAACCATCCTGTTCAAGATATAGAGTCTGGTGCCGTCATGATTACCAGTCAAAATCATGGTTTTGCGATTGATGAACGTACTTTACCGGCGAATCTAGAGATGACACATAAGTCATTGTTTGACCAGTCGTTGCAGGGGATCTCCCGCACAGACACCTCAGCATTTAGTTTTCAGGGTCACCCTGAGGCGAGCCCGGGGCCGCATGATGTGGGTCCATTGTTTGATCAATTTATCGCGAACATGGAGGCCCGCTGATGCCAAAACGTTCCGATCTTGAGTCGATTCTGATCATTGGCGCAGGCCCTATTGTTATTGGGCAGGCATGTGAGTTTGACTACTCAGGAGCGCAGGCATGCAAGGCGCTTCGCGAAGAGGGATATCGAGTCATTCTCGTGAACTCGAATCCAGCGACCATCATGACTGATCCGGTAATGGCTGATGCGACTTATATCGAGCCAATTCGTTGGCAGTCAGTTGCAAAAGTTATCGAGAAAGAGCGTCCAAGCGCTTTGCTCCCAACTATGGGTGGTCAGACNGCTCTGAATTGTGCTCTTGATTTGGACCGAGAGGGTGTTCTCGACGGGTATGGCGTGCAGTTAATCGGTGCGGATGCAGACGCTATCGATAAAGCAGAAGACCGTGATCGTTTCGATAAGGCAATGAGGGCGATCGGGCTGGAAACGCCTCGTAGTCATATTGCGCATACGATGGAAGAGGCTCGTACTGCGGCTGAGGACCTTGGCTTTCCTTGTATCATTCGTCCGTCATTCACGATGGGCGGATCGGGTGGCGGTGTCGCGTATAACCGTGAAGAATTTGAAGAGATTTGCGAACGTGGTCTCGACTTGTCACCAACCAATGAGCTGTTGATTGATGAGTCACTACTCGGTTGGAAAGAGTACGAAATGGAAGTGGTACGGGATCGTAAAGACAACTGTATCATCGTGTGCTCCATCGAAAACTTCGACCCGATGGGGGTTCACACCGGTGACTCAATCACTGTCGCTCCAGCCCAGACTCTGACCGACAAAGAATATCAAATCATGCGAAATGCCTCCGTGGCTGTTTTGCGTGAAATCGGCGTCGAGACAGGTGGTTCAAACGTTCAATTTGGCGTAAATCCAGAAAATGGTCGCTTGGTCGTGATCGAAATGAATCCCCGTGTATCTCGATCATCGGCTTTAGCTTCCAAGGCAACAGGCTTCCCGATTGCTAAGGTGGCCGCAAAATTGGCGGTCGGTTATACGCTTGATGAGCTCGCTAACGAAATTACAGGCGGTGCGACACCAGCATCTTTTGAACCGTCAATCGATTACGTGGTCACCAAAGTACCGCGCTTCACTTTTGAGAAATTCCCGCAGGCTGATAGCCGTCTGACTACGCAGATGAAATCTGTTGGTGAGGTCATGGCGATTGGCCGAAGCTTCCAAGAGTCGATGCAGAAAGCATTGCGTGGTCTAGAAATTGGNGTCAGTGGTTTGGATCCGACCTTTGAGTGGGGTTGTGATGAATCTGTGCAGGCAATGCGACATGAGCTCGCAAACCCCGGCCCACGTCGTTTGTGGTGCGTTGCTGATGCGTTTCGCAGTGGAATGAGCGTGGAAGAGGTTTACCGGATTTCAAAAATTGATCTGTGGTTCCTTGCTCAAATTGAAGACTTAATTTGGGACGAGGCACGTCTTACAGAGATGACGTTGTTAGATTTAGATCGTGATTCTCTTTGGCGATTGAAGCGGAAAGGTTTTTCGGATAATCGCTTAGCAACACTACTGGATGTGTCGGAAAAAGAATTGCGCGAACGTCGTTTAAAACTCGATGTTCGTCCTGTGTATAAACGCGTAGATACCTGTGCTGGCGAGTTTGTGACGCCAACGGCATACCTCTATTCAACCTATGAAACAGAGTGTGAAGCGAATCCATCGAGCCGTGACAAGATTATGGTGTTGGGTGGCGGGCCGAACCGAATCGGCCAGGGAATTGAGTTCGATTATTGCTGTGTCCATGCCGCGTTTGCTATGCGTGAAGACGGTTATGAGACCATTATGGTCAACTGTAACCCAGAGACTGTTTCAACTGACTACGATACCTCGGATCGTTTGTTCTTCGAGCCAGTGACACTCGAGGATGTATTAGCTATCGCCGACATCGAAAAACCGAAAGGTGTAATTGTGCAGTTTGGTGGCCAGACGCCATTGAAGCTTGCGCGTGAGCTCGAGGCGGCTGGAGTCCCGATCATCGGTACATCGCCTGAGGCGATTGACCGTGCTGAAGACCGGGAACGATTCCAGCAGATGGTCACGCGCCTGAGCCTTAGACAGCCAGCTAACGCAACGGCGCGGAGTCTCGAAGAAGGACTGGCGCTGGCCGAAGACATTGGGTTCCCACTTGTTGTTCGCCCATCATATGTTCTCGGCGGGCGTGCGATGGAAGTGGTTTCAAATCTCTCTGAACTGAGGCGATATCTTCAGGATGCGGTTATCGCGAGTGATGACTCTCCAGTTCTCTTGGATCACTTTCTCGATCCAGCGATTGAGGTCGATGTTGATGCAGTAAGCGACGGTGAGCATGTTGTAATTGGTGCTATCATGGAACACATTGAGCAGGCTGGTGTTCACTCTGGTGACTCTGCATGTTCGCTTCCTCCATACAGTTTGCCAAAAAACATTCAAGATGAGATTCGTGATCAAGTGATCCGCATGGCGCGTGAGTTGAATGTTGTCGGCTTGATGAATGTTCAGATGGCCGTACAGGGTGAGGATGTATATGTGATTGAAGCCAACCCGCGTGCGTCACGAACAGTACCCTTTGTCTCAAAATGTATAGGGGTTTCTCTAGCGAAAGTCGCTGCACGCTGNATGGCNGGNACGNNNCTTGAAGCGCAGNNNATGACNNANGAACTGATNCCGCCGTATTTNAGNGTGAAAGAGAGTGTNTTCCCNTTNGTGAANTTCCCNGGTGTNGACCCNATNCTTGGGTCCNGAAATGAAGTCNACNGGNGAAGTCATGGGNACNGGNGATANCTTNGATGANGCNTTTGCCAAGGCGCATGTGGCTGCCGGTGATCGGCTGCCGACTGTTGGGTGCGCATTCGTTTCTGTGCGAGATGCGGATAAAGAACGCGTTGGCGCTCTTGCGCAAACTTTGGTCGATATGGGATTTAAGTTGGTTGCCACCGGTGGAACCTGCGATTACTTGAAAAAAGCTGGGGTTGCTTGCGAGCGTGTCAATAAAGTGATGGAAGGTCGTCCAAATATTGTTGATATGATTAAAAATGACGCAATTACGTTTATAGTGAATACAACTGAGGGCCGACAAGCGATTAGTGACTCTGCAACGATTCGAAGATCAGCTTTGAACCACAAAGTTTGTTATACAACGACACTAGCTGGTGGTGAGTCGGTCGTTCGTGCATTGAAGTTTGGTGATGAGCATGAGGTCCGTCGACTCCAAGATCTTCACTGGCGCGTTGAGACAAAATAACAAGGACTTAAATGGGTAAGATTCCGATGACTAAAGCCGGAGAGTCTTCTCTCCGGGAGGAACTTCAGCGTTTGAAACAAGTTGAGCGTCCGCGTATCGTCGTCGCGATTGCTGAGGCGCGTGAACATGGAGACCTCAAAGAGAATGCGGAGTACCACGCAGCGCGCGAACAGCAAGGCTTCTGTGAAGGTCGCATCAAAGATATCGAGGCGAAGCTGTCACACGCCCAAGTTATTGATGTCAAGCAAATCGAAAACACTGGCAAGGTAATTTTCGGTGTATCGGTGACTCTGATTAATATAGAAACTCACCAGGCCGTGACATATCAGATCGTTGGTGAAGATGAGGCTGATGTAAAAAAAGGAAAAATTTCCGTGACGTCACCAATCGCACGAGGACTGATTGGTAAGGAGGAAGGTGATGAGGTCGTGGTTACCACTCCTGGCGGTATCGTCGAGTACGAAATCGACACCGTTGAACATCTTTAGTTAGATCGGACGGATCAGGTTAGACAAACGAGGGTTTGGACGTTCCGTGGCTCTGAATAGCAGAGCCATCGCGCCCGTAGACTGGACGCATTGGGCCCCAGTCTCCTCGCAGAGAGAGGCGATTAAGACCTTTCGGGCGTCGCGCTCTGCACGAACTTTAATCTTGATTAACTCATGGTCGTTTAGCGCACGATTGAGTTCTTCAAGTAAACTGGTCGACATACCTTGATCGCCAACCATTACAATCGGCTTCAAGTGGTGTCCAATCGCCCGCATTTGCTTTTTGCGTTCTGGCGTTAACATGGTTGTCTCCGTAAAGGGGACGCGCGAGTGTAGAGCAAAACATGGTACGTTCCAAGTCCAGCGGCCGCTGGTTAAAAGAGCATTTTGATGATCCCTATGTCCAAAAAGCTCAAGCAGAGGGTCGCAGATCACGAGCGAGCTTCAAATTGGAAGAGGTTCAGGCGAAGGATCAACTAGTAAAACCTGGCGATGTGGTTGTCGATCTGGGTGCGGCCCCTGGTGGATGGACTGAATTAGTTGCCGACTGGACAGGTTCGTCTGGTCGGGTGTTTGCGCTCGATATTCTGCATATGGACTCGGTCGCTGACGTGGAAATTATCTTAGGGGACTTCACCGAAGAAGCTATCCTCAATCGACTAATGCAAGCATTAAATGGCGAGCGGGTTGATGTGATTCTTTCTGACATGGCGCCAAACATGTCAGGTAATAAATCTGTTGACCAACCGAGAGCGATGTATTTGTGTGAGTTGGCACTTGATTTTGCTCAACAGACTCTGAGTCCTGGTGGAACTTTTTTCATTAAAGTGTTTCAAGGGGAGGGGTTTGATGAATTTTTTAAGGAGCTTCGGACCAATTTTTCGGCCCTCAAAACACGTAAACCTGGCGCATCGCGTTCACGGAGTCGAGAAACCTACCTTTTAGCGATGGGCTTTCGAGGTTAAACCCCTTTGAATTCGGTTAGCCTGCCCAAATAAACCAAGTTATATTTGAGGAAACCAAATCCTCTGAGGGAATGGAGAAGAATATGGCGAGAAATCTGGTTCTGTGGTTAGTGATAGCGGCAGTTTTGTTGACGGTATTTAATAATTTCAGCGTAGAAACGCAGTCTCAGCAGATCAACTACTCTCAGTTTGTTGAAGAAGTGAACCGAGATCAGATTCGTCGTGTGATCATTGATGGCCAGTCGATTGTAGCTACTCGTGCAAACGGCGACGTTTACGAGACTGTTCGGCCAGCAGTGCAAGATCCACGCTTGATGGATGATTTGCTCCAGCATAACGTTGTGGTCGAGGGACGTAAGCCAGAGCAGCAGTCGGTATGGATGCAGTTGTTGGTCGCTGCATTCCCTGTTTTGATAATCCTCGCAATCTTTATGTTTTTTATGCGACAAATGCAGGGTGGCATGGGCGGCGGTCGCGGCGGCCCGATGTCTTTTGGTAAGTCCAAAGCACGCCTGATCAGTGAGGATCAAATCAAAACAACATTCGCCGACGTTGCCGGGTGTGATGAAGCAAAAGATGACGTGGAGGAACTTGTGGAGTTCTTGAAAGATCCGGGCAAATTCCAACGGCTCGGGGGTCGTATTCCGCGTGGTGTTTTGATGGCAGGCCCTCCGGGGACTGGTAAAACATTGCTAGCGAAAGCCATTGCCGGCGAAGCGAAGGTACCTTTCTTCACGATTTCAGGTTCTGACTTCGTAGAGATGTTTGTTGGAGTCGGCGCGTCCCGCGTGCGCGATATGTTTGAGCAAGCGAAGAAGCAAGCACCTTGTATTATATTCATTGACGAGATCGATGCGGTTGGTCGTCAGCGTGGTGCTGGACTTGGTGGTGGTCATGACGAGCGTGAGCAGACATTGAACCAACTCTTGGTGGAAATGGATGGTTTTGATGTTAACGACGGCGTAATTGTAATCGCTGCCACTAACCGACCAGATGTGCTTGACCAAGCATTGCTTCGTCCAGGTCGATTTGACCGGCAGGTCGTTGTTGGGCTCCCAGATATCCGTGGACGCGAGCAAATCCTCAAGGTTCATATGAAAAAAGTGCCTATTGCCCCTGAAGTTGATGCGTCATTGATTGCACGTGGTACACCAGGGTTTTCTGGGGCTGATTTAGCGAATCTCGTAAATGAAGCATCATTATTCGCCGCTCGCGAGAACACACGTGTCGTAGCGATGAGTCACTTTGAACAGTCGAAAGACAAGATTATGATGGGCGCCGAACGTCGTTCGATGGTCATGAAAGAGTCGGAAAAGTTGAACACCGCATACCACGAGGCAGGACACGCCATCGTTGGTAGATTGATGCCTGAGCATGATCCTGTTTATAAAGTATCGATCATCCCCCGTGGTCGGGCACTAGGTGTAACAATGTTTTTGCCCGAGGAAGATAAATACAGCCATTCTAAGCGTGGCTTGGTTAGCCAAATTTGTTCGCTTTATGGTGGCCGGATTGCCGAAGAGTTAACGTTGGGCACTGAGGGAGTCACAACCGGTGCATCAAACGATATTCAGCGCGCTACTTCAATCGCACGTAATATGGTTACGAAGTGGGGTCTATCTGAGAGGCTTGGACCTCAGATGTACGACGAGGAAGATAATGAACCGTTTTTGGGTCGTTCGATGAGTCGTCCGGTGCACGGTCAGTCTGACGATACGGCACGTCTCATCGATGAGGAAGTCAAAGGTATCTTGGATACATGCTATCAAACAGCGAAGAAAACGCTGGAAGACAATATGGATAAGCTTCATGTGATGGCTGATACATTGATGGAATATGAAACCATCGACTCAAATCAGATCGATCAAATCATGGAAGGAAAGAAGCCTGGTCCCCCTGACGGGTGGGGTGATGACAATAAACCAGAAAGCGGTTCCCCCGAAACAAACGCAGATTTGCAGGAAGTTGCGGGTAATGACGCTTCTGACACTATCTCAAAGGATGGCGCGGCGCCAACCAACTAACCAGTGGTTCAAAAATTCACGTGGTCAGATCTGGGGTTCAGCGGACCCCAAATCATGGCCGTCCTGAATATAACACCGGATTCATTTTCTGACGGCGGTGAGTTTTATGCTGGAGGACCTGTACTCGATGCAGTCTTGAGGCACGCAGAGAGCTGCTTGGCAGAAGGGGCAACTCTCCTCGATGTGGGCGGTGAAAGCACCCGTCCTGGTTCTGTGTCCATTTCCGAGAATGAAGAGCTAGATCGCGTGATTCCAGTTATTGAAGCGCTCATCTCGCGCTTTGATGCGGTCGTATCGGTTGACACCTCGACTCCACAAGTGATGATTGAAAGCGCCACTGCAGGCGCTCGGCTGATAAACGATGTAATGGCATTGCAGCGAGAAGGGGCAATGACCGCGGCTTTGAAAGCGGGGCTTCCGGTGTGCCTGATGCATATGCAAGGTACGCCTAAAACCATGCAAAACCAGCCAACCTACGATGATGCTTTGAATGAGGTATATCAGTGGTTGATGATAAGAATTGATGCATGTCTTGGTGCAGGTTTTGGAATGGATCAACTCTTACTTGACCCAGGCTTTGGGTTTGGTAAAACACTCCCACACAATATTGCACTATTTAGAGGCTTGGATCGGTTCGTTCGAACCGGATACCCTGTGATGATTGGGGTTTCCAGAAAGACAATGATCGGTGAGATGACCGGTCGTCCAGTAGAACAACGTGTTACAGGTAGTGCGGTAGCAGCCGCTATCGCAGCATCCCAAGGAGTTGCAATTGTGCGTGTTCACGATGTCGCCGAGACGCGCGACGCAATGGTTGTGATGCAAATGTTGAAGCAGGTAATGCAGTAAAGATGAATCGTAAGTATTTCGGAACAGACGGTATTAGGGGCCGGGTTGGTGAAGGATGCATCACTGCCGAATTTGTTCTAAAGCTCGGTTGGGCATTTGGTCAGACAATACGCGAGGGTCATGCGGGTCGTCCAAAGGTAGTTATCGGGAAAGATACTAGGCTATCTGGCTATATGTTCGAAACTGCGCTCGAGGCTGGCTTAATTGCGGCCGGGGTGGATACTGTAATGCTGGGACCAATGCCAACACCTGCAATCGCTTATCTTACACGTGCATTCTCGGCAGATGGTGGGATTGTAATTAGTGCAAGCCATAACGGTTATGAAGACAACGGAATTAAATTCTTTAATGAGAATGGAACCAAACTTCCTGATGACGTTGAGCAAGAAATTGAGCGGCTGATTGATATGCCGTTAACTACCGTTAATGGTCCATTATTGGGACGTGCGTCTCGGGCAGAAGACGCCGCCATCAGGTACATTGAGTTCTGTAAGAATACATTGCACTTAGGCACAGATCTGTCTGGTTTAAAGATCATTGTCGATTGTGCCAATGGTGCTTCCTATCAGATCGCGCCAAAATTATTCCGGGACCTTGGAGCAGAAGTTGAAGCTATTGGTGTGACCCCTGATGGCCTCAATATCAACGATGAGGTGGGTTCAACTGCTCCAGATGCACTGATAGCGGCTGTAAGGTCAAGCCAAGCCGATCTTGGTATCGCGCTCGATGGTGATGCCGATCGGATCATCATGGTAGATGAAACTGGTGCGCTTGTAGATGGTGATGAGATCTTATTTATTATCGTGACATCACGACATCAGCGGGGAGTCATGAGTGGTGGTGTTGTTGGGACTTTGATGACTAATTTGGGTCTCGAGAAGGCTCTAGCTGATATGCGGATCCCTTTCCTGCGAACAAGCGTGGGTGATCGTTATGTTTCTGAAGCAATGGAAGAACGCCAGTGGATACTGGGTGGCGAGACGTCAGGCCACATTATCTGCTCAGATCTCACTTCGACCGGTGATGGCTTGATCGCAGCGCTGCAGGTGTTGAATGCTCTTTTATTGTCGGGGCAAACCCTTCGCCAGGCGCGTCACGGAATGACCAAGTATCCACAAATTCTGATAAATGTACCCTTAGTGTCTCGCGATAATTTAGATCATCAGTCGATTAAAGATACGGTGACCTCTATCGAGTCGCGACTGGGCGACTCGGGGCGAGTGGTTCTGCGTCCGAGCGGAACAGAGCCTGTTGTTAGGGTGATGGTGGAAGGTGCTGAAGAAGATGAAGTGAGGGTATGTGCCGAACAGATCGCGACGTCAGTGGAAAAAGTAGCGTCAATCAGCTAATGTTCGCGACGCTCAGAGGAACCTGTGGTCCATGATTATCGGGAACTGGAAGATGAACACGGCTCGGACTGATGCGGTCGCATTGGCTGAAGCTGTGACGAATATTGAGCACCAAGTCTCAACGCGGGTTGGGATTTGCCCCCCAGCGTTATGGATTGATCCAATAGCACGCATCCTGCAGGATTCGCGGATTTTGCTGGGGGCCCAGGATTGCGTTGGTGATAAGGTCGGAGCGCAAACCGGCTGTATTAATGCAGATATGGCGTATGATGCGGGATGCGCGATGGTAATTTTGGGTCACTCTGAGAGACGGGCGCGGTTTGGTGAGACGTCAAAGAGCTTGTTGCCAGCCGTTGCAGCAGTTTTGGAGACCGGTATGTTTGCCGTATTTTGTGTTGGCGAAACGCAGGAGGATCGTGAGTCGGGTGGAGCCCTGGATGTGGTCGCCCAACAAGTTAGACCGCTGGTGACGGCAGGGTTAGATCTAAGCCGTATCGTAATCGCTTACGAGCCAGTTTGGGCTATTGGAACTGGTTTATCCGCGACATGCTCGGACATCGAAGAAATGCATGGGACTGTTCGCGATGTGCTTGGTCAAGCGGATGCGTTAGTTTTGTATGGAGGAAGTGTTTCTCCGGGATCGGCCGTTGAGGTGTTTTCGGCTGAAGGTGTTTCTGGCGCACTTGTTGGTGGTGCGTCGTTGAATGCGAATAAATTTGCAGCGATCGTTGCTGCGTGGGAACAGAAGTGATGGAAACGATTTTATTAATTGTGCATGTGCTAGTCGGAGCCTCAGTTATTGGCCTCGTTTTGATGCAACAAGGAAAGGGTGCGGATGCGGGTGCATCTTTTGGTGGTGGCGCCTCACAAACCGTATTTGGTTCGGCGGGTGCTGGGAGCTTCTTAGTCAAACTAACTGCAGGGCTAGCCGCGCTGTTTTTCGCAACGAGTCTCGCATTGGCGGTGATCGCAAAACAGAATGCGGAAGCGGTTGGCTCCCTTGGATTACCTGATTTGCCGACTCAAGGTGCTGAATCTACTTCTCAAGAACCTGTCGCACCAAAAACAGTCGACTGATTTCTTGATTTTTTTAGCATGGATCATTAACCTGCGCATCCCTTGCCGAAGTGGTGGAATTGGTAGACACGCTATCTTGAGGGGGTAGTGAGCGTAGCTCGTGCCGGTTCAAGTCCGGCCTTCGGCACCATTCTTTTGATTCGTTCTGTATCCGGAGTTATAGCCGTGAGTATATAACCTTTGGGATGTTGGAATCCGAGTAGCAATTTTATAGCTAAGCCGGGATATTAGGGATTTATGCACATCACTAATACTTACACGGATATTAGATAAAAATGTCTAATTCTGCCTGAGAAAGTATGAGTTTGAATTTGGCTCAGCTCTTTATTCTACCGACTACCTGTATTCTTTTCGCCGTATGACTTGACTATAATCCTCCTGCGATCGGAACGAGCTTTTTATCTCCTTTACTTGGTCTGATTCGAGAGCTCACCAAACCTAGTGTCGAACCTTTGGTAGATATCGGTAGTTATTAGTCGTACATCAGTCAGGCGCTGTGCTAAAGACCGAGATTCTCCAGTAGTCTCTTGTTATACATCTTTGCATTCATTGACTATATGCTGGGTACAGCTCTACAGCTCTACAGCTCTACAGCTCTACAGCTCTACAGCTCTACAGCTCTATTGCGGGTGCGCAATGATCT
>PAHG01000015.1 GCA_002705795.1 Gammaproteobacteria bacterium | reverse complement strand
TCGACGCCAGGCTGGCACGCCTGGCAGGAATCGAACCTGCAACCTACGGCTTAGAAGGCCGTTGCTCTATCCGGTTGAGCTACAGGCGCATGGTCAGTAATGGTCGGGGCAGCTGGATTCGAACCAACGACCCTCTGCTCCCAAAGCAGATGCGCTACCAGACTGCGCTATACCCCGAGTGCCTGACTGAGCAAATTGGTGCTCTGCAGTGGGTCGCGAGTATAGTCATCGACTCTGGGGCACGCAAGGAGATTTTTGGATCTTGGGCTTGGAAAGTGCGAGCCAGTTTCCAGCGATTACAAGCGCTATCGCTATCAAAGCGAGCAGAGTTATTTTGTATCCCTCGAAGAGCACACTGACTAGGACAGCAACGACCGGGAATACTACGGAAGTATAGGCAGCCCGTCCCGGACCAATCCGGCCAATCAGTGTGAGATAAGATCCGAAGGCAATTACTGAACCAAAGACTACAAGGTAGAGTAGTGATACGACATATATAGCCGTCCATTCGAATTGGATCTTCAAACCTTGCAACGCTACGTATCCGTAGGTTAGCAGGGTGCCATACAGCATTCCGTATGCTGTCGAATTCCACACCGTCATGCTACGCTTTTGGAGCCAGGCTGATACCAAATTACCAAAACTTGCCGATACGGTGCCAATAAGACAGAACAAAAGAGCAAGTGAGCCCTCACTTCTCCACTCAAAAGTGAGTAATTCTGCTCGAAATAAAACTAGGAGCCCAAAGACTCCAATCACGCCCCCAAGTAAGGAACGCCCTTCCAATGGCGCTCCCATAATTAGGCGAGCACCTAAGGCATTCCAGAAGACCATGGTTGAGAATACGATTGAGATCAGACCCGTGGTCAGCGATAGGCTCGCCGTGTAGAACAACCCATAGTTTAGGCAGAACAAAAAGAGCCCAAGTAACACACAGAGGGCATGCTCTGAGCCAGTCAGCACTAGCCTTTCGGTCCGTATAACGCATATTCCAAAAACAACCAGACAAGCCAGCAGGAAGCGCCAGCCGACCGATACCACCGGATGCACGACCCCCAACTGCCCTAAGATAACAAACCATGTGGTGCCCCATGTCAGGACAGTGACAGCAAACAACGTCGCGTCAATACGACTTATTTTCGACGCCACGATGTCCCGCCAGCAGCATCCTCAAGCACGATGCTCTGAGCAATCAGGTCATCCCTGATCCTATCGGCAGTAGTAAAATCCCTTTCTTTGCGTGCTTGCTCTCGCGCAACAATCAGGGCCTCGACTGCTACATCACTGAGCCCGCTTTGTGATGCCTTCAGAGCTTGCTGGTGCTCGAAAAATACGTCCTTCCCGCTCGCAAAAAGTCCGAGTACTTTACCGATGGCCATTACACTCGAAGCAGATTCGGCCGAACCCTCTGATACGAGTTCGAATAACAACGCAATCGCACGTGGCGAATTGAAGTCATCATCCATTAATGTTTGAAACTCAAAGATTGCATCAGAGCTGGGGCTCGACAACTGATCAGGAAGCGCATCGACAAGGCGACTGTATGCGGCCTCAGCCTGTACCAACGCATCCTTAGAAAATGAGATGGCACTTCGATAATGGCTTTGCAACAGATAGAACCGAACCACCTCCGGGTGAAACTCTTTAAAGAGCTCATCAAGAGTCACGAAGTTCCCGAGGGACTTTGACATTTTTTCTTCGTTAACTCGAACCGGACCAGCATGCATCCAGTAGCGTGCAAATGTGTTTCCTGTCGCCGCTTCAGATTGAGCAATTTCATTTTCGTGATGTGGGAATTTGAGATCAGGGCCGCCACCATGGATATCGAACGTTTCTCCTAACGCGTCCATACTCATCGCAGAGCATTCGATATGCCAGCCAGGACGCCCGGGTCCAAACTGAGACGGCCAGGACTCTTCTCCCTTTTTCGCTGATTTCCACAAAACGAAGTCTGCGGGACTTTCCTTGTCATCGGCGACTGCTACTCTTGCACCGGCGATCATGTCGTCTAGGTTACGGTTATTCAATTTCCCGTACTCAGCAAACGCACCGACTCTGAAATAAACGTCACCCGATGCGCCCTGATAGGCCGCACCTTTTCTGATCAATGTATCGATCAGTTTGAGCATTGATTCGATATTCGAGGTCGCTCTCGGTTCTGAGTTGGGCGATTGGCAACCTAATTTTTTCTCGTCTTGGTGCATGGCGTCGATCATTTCAGTGGTCAATTCTGAAAAATCGATGCTCCGTTCTGCCGCACGTGAAAAGATCTTATCGTCGACGTCTGTGATATTTCTAACGTAGTTCACCTCAAACCCACGGAAGCGGAGATAACGCACGATCGCATCAAACGCCACCATCACCCTCCCGTGGCCTAAATGACAGCGGTCATAGACAGTCATCCCGCAAACGTACATGCCGATTTTTTCAGCCTCTATGGGCTGAAACTCACGCTTTTCTCGGGCTAAGGTGTCAAAGATCTGCAAACTCACGCGTTATTCCTTGGTGTGAAAGCGGTATAGTACCGCCTCGTGTATTGAGGAGGAAAACCCGTGATTCTATTTGAAACAACGCTTGGTAACATCACCGTGGAGCTCTTTGAGACCGACGCACCCGAAACAACTGCGAATTTTAGGCAGTATGTTGAGGATGCTTTTTACGACGGAACGATTTTTCATCGGGTGATTGACGGCTTCATGATTCAGGGTGGTGGGTTTGAGGCAGGCATGGTTCAAAAAGATACACGCGACCCAATCTCAAACGAAGCGTCAAACGGACTCGCTAATAACCGGGGTACTATCGCGATGGCGAGGACAATGGATCCTCATTCGGCGACAGCGCAGTTCTTCATCAATGTGACTGATAATGATTTCCTCAACTTCCGCTCTGAAACTCCAGACGGCTTCGGGTATTGCGTATTTGGCCGCGTATTTGAGGGTATGGATATTGTCGATGAGATTAAAGCCGCAGAAACAACGCATCGTGCCGGCCACTCCGACGTACCGAAAGACGACATCATAATCACCAAAGCTTCGATTATTTAATGCGACGTCTCATCGTCTCCGATTTCCATCTCGATCCAGCTGAGCCGGCACGCTACCAGGCCGCCATCGAGGCACTGAGTCATTGCACATGTGATCAGTTAATTCTCGCTGGTGACATCTTTGAGGCGTGGGTTGGAGAAGATGGAGCGACTGAGCACGACAAACAATTTCTTGAATTCTGCGGTGGACACAGCGGTGACACTTTATTTATTCGCGGTAATCGAGACTTCTTGATTCGCCATGAATTTCTTCAGATATTCGAGATTCGGCTGGTGGAGCATCTTGTGTGCGATGGAATGATCGTGATTCATGGTGACGAATTATGTACCAACGATCACGCATACCAGTCATTCAAGCAAGAGGTCAGACAATCCGCCTGGATCGAACAATTTTTACAAAAACCACTGTCTGACCGTCAAGAGATTGCTGAAGGACTGCGGCAAGCATCGCGAGAGGCTCAAGCCAATCGTCCTGAGGCTATTGGTGATGCGGTCAGTTCAGAGATTGAGCTATGGATGACCCGCTACAGTGCGGCCGTCTTGGTACACGGACACACCCACCGACCCGCAATTCAACCGACAAAAAACGGCCTTCGAGCGGTGACCTCCGATTGGGGGTATACAGGGATCGGGATCTTTGCCGATACCTTTGACTCTGAGCAGATCATCAGCCTCGCCCACCTCGCGCCCACCGGCCCAGTAATCAGCGAACAATGGTCTCGTCAGGCAGGGATGCCCGAGTGGAAACGAAATTCTTGATCAGGGCTCTGAATCAACCGCTGATCAATCTTAAGGAAGTGGCTCAGACGCTGGTCGACGCTGTTCTCGGTATCATTCTCTCTGGCAAGCGCCAAATAGTCTTGGTAGTGACGCCCCTCAGATCGAAGTAGTGATTTATAGTACCGTCCGAGCGATGAGGGAAGATGTGGCCACAGCGCGGCAAATCGTTCACACGATCGTGCTTCAACGATCGCTCCCACGATGAGTAGATCTACCAACCTACCTGCCTCATCCGTTCTGACGGATTCTCGGAGGGTTTTCGCATAGCGTGATGCGCTTAACGGACGGAATTCCACTCCCATACGTTCCATGAACGCAAGAACCTGCTCGTAATGTAACATCTCCTCACGAATTAATCGGGCCATAAGCCGCTGCAGCCGGGGCATGTGTCGGTACTTCGTTATGAGACTCATACCCGTAGCCGCTGCCTTGTACTCACAGTTCGCATGATCGATGAGGAGCGTCGCAAGATCACTGGTAGCGTGCGTGACCCAGGCATCCGGTGTCGGCACAGTAAGAAAATTACGGATCTCACGAACAATGGCATCGATCGATGTCACCTTAGAGATAATCTTACTTGTAGTAGGCATTTTCTCGCTGACTGTGGTCCGTTACGTCTCGGACACCCTTTAGCTCAGGGATCCGATCCATCAGCGTTTTCTCCACCCCGTCCTTGAGGGTCATGTCAACGGCGCTACAGCCCTGGCAACCACCACCAAACTGCAAAACCGCCACTTCGTCTTCAAGACGAATTAACCTTACCTCGCCACCATGCGCCGCGAGCCCCGGATTTACTTCAGCAGTTAAAATCTCGACAATCTGTTGCTCCACCGGACCGTCGAATGCTACAGCGGGCTGCTTGGCCTTCGGGGCCTTGATCGTCAACTGTCCACCGAGTTTGTCGGCGACGTAATCGACCACGGCTTCGTCCAAGTAGGGTAGGCTCGGCTGGTCCAGATAGGCTGTAAATTCTTCGCATTCGAAACGCTCGTCATCCGACTTTTCCTCGCTAGGGCGGCAGTAGGCGAGGCAAGTTTCGGCGTACATCGTGCCGGGCTGGGAAACAAACAAGCGTACCCCGATCCCGTCAACGTTTTGCTTTTCTAATAAGCCGCTCAGATAGATCTGTGCGCTTTCTGTGATTGTAATATCTGCCATGTGTTTAGATTACCCTTCACTAACCTGATATCTTGATTGGGGCATCTATTCTAATTTCTACTGGGATCAAAAGACCACTCCATGGCACACACACCTATAGCAATCATCGGAGCCGGAGTAGCTGGCTTGGCGGCTGCACGTCAGCTCCCGCCTACAAGTTATGTAGTTTTCGAAAAGAGTCGCGGCCCCGGAGGAAGGCTCGCATCCAAGCGCATCAATGGACTTCGGGCCGATATTGGCGCGCAATTCTTCACGGTTCGCGATCCTCGGTTTGAGGAAACGATCGCTTTTGCCTCAGACACTGGAGCCGTCCGACGATGGTCGCCGCGAATGGGAGCATTCCGGAACGGGAGACTGGTCTATTCCCCAGACAAGCAACAACGTTACGTCGGTTTTCCATACATGAATTCGCTTGGTAACTTCTTGTCCCAATCGGTCAATGTTAGGCGTGAGGCTCGAATTTCATCAGTCAAACGTGACGGTGGCATGTTTGTCCTGACAAGCACTGCTGGTGAAATATACACGGCTGAGCAGGTGCTAGTTACTGCACCCGTCGACCAGATGAGAGAATTACTCGCAGACTTTGAGACTGATCAGATTGCCAGCAAATTTGCGATGGAGCCTACTTGGACAACCGTCGTCTCATCAGATGATCAACTTGCCACGGTCGATGGCGAGATCATTGACGCCTGTTTTGGTGGAGATCACGAGGTGTTTGACTTCATCTCGGTCGAACGTAGCAAGCCAGGACGCGATTCAAACCTGATTGTGATCCACTCATCGCCAGACTGGTCAAAGGCGCATCTTGAGGACGACCCAGAGCGTGTTTTGAGCACGATGTCGTCTATGCTCGAGGAAGCGTTAGAAATACGATCGAGCCCGCTAATTTCGCACCGGTGGCGGTATGCACGACCAGCCGATCCAACGGTCACAACGCAAAAGGGTGTCTATCAGGTCGACTCTGGTCTATGGATAGCAGGCGATTATCTGGCAGGTGGCCGAGTCGAGGGATCGTTTTTGGCCGGTATAGAGGCGGCTGAACGGTTAAAGGGAAATTAAAAGCTCGCTTCCTCTTGCCGAAATAAGGTGCGCCCTCTCGGGCCTGTTACTAACCGCAGCGCAATCAGGACAAGAATAAGGATCGACAACTCGAAGCCCATGTAGAGATAGGTCGAGTTCTCCTCGGGGAGCCCCTCCAAGAGAGCGATGCAGCGAGTAAAGAGCCATGACGCATTAACCAGGAACAGGCTGATCAGGGACCGCTTAGTTTTCTTCTGATCAAAGAGACCACTGACGATTAGTAGACAAAAACCGACGAACGAACCGGCTATCAATACTTGAAGCTCAATGATAGCTGCCCGGGATGACCCACTTACTTCCAACGCACTCCAGAGTGTCAGCGGAGAAGCAAGAGCCCAGAGCGCCAACCCGATGTATAAAAGGCAGTTGAATGCAATCAAAAACCGTCCCAAGAACATACGCTTATCCTAACTGATCATCAACAGAGTGTCAGACTCCATTGCGTTTGCCAACAGCCTGGGCGACACTTTCAGCGTAGTGCCGGCTCGGACGATGGCGAACTATTCTTTGCAAGATGCAACTGAGGAGAATTATGCAACATCGTCTACTCTGGTTCCGAGACGACCTACGTGTGAGCGACAACGCTGCTGTTAGTGCGGCTTTCGGTTGTGATCCAGCCGTCCGAATTACCGCCATATTTTTGACGGCCGACGATGAGTGGTCGTCATTCGGATACGGCGCCAACCGGCTGTTCTACACGGATCAGCTACTCAAGAGTCTCGCCCTGGGACTCGCTAAACTCGGTGTCAAACTCCAGGTCGTCAGGCTCCCGAATTACGCTGAACAAAGCCGCTGGGTCAGTAACTACTGCCAACGGGAGCATGTGACAGACCTATATTTCAACCAAGAATATCAGTGGAATGAGCGAATGCGCGACCATCATCTCCTTACAACGCTCAGCGGTATCAATGTGCATAGTTTTGTCGATCGTATTGTCTTACAGCCAGGCACCGTTCTGACCGGAGACAGCCGGTACTACTCTGTTTTCAGTCCATTTAAAAAACGATGGCTCTCCGCATATGACGGAGATAATCATTCCCCCTTTCAAACGCCCGACCCTGTCCGAGCTAAGATTTCTGCCCCAAGTTGGGCCAGCCTCTGCGATGCACCTGACTCTGATCTTTCAGCATTTGCAACCGATGAGTCCAAGGCGCTCGATGATCTCGACGATTTCATAGAGACAAAGCTCACCCACTATAATAAGACGCGAAATCGGCCCTCTATCCAGGGGACAAGTCGCTTATCTGCCGCCCTAGCGAGGGGCCTCTTGTCGCCGAGACAGTGCATAAAAGCCGCTGAGGACGCTCTATCGCGGCCCATTGGGGAATTTCCTGAAGGTGCTTTTTCATGGATCAACGAGCTGATTTGGCGTGATTTCTATCATCATCTACTGGTTGGCTTTCCGAGACTCTCGAAAAATAGGGCATTCCGCCCCGAAACCGAGGCAATACAGTGGCGTAATCTTCCACACGAGATCGAGGCATGGAAATTGGGTAACACCGGGATTCCCATCGTTGATGCCGGTATGCGGGAACTCAGGCAAACCGGATGGATGCACAACCGTATTCGCATGGTTGTCGCCCAGTTTCTGACGAAAAACTTACTGTGCGATTGGCGGATTGGAGAGTCTCACTTCATGCGTTACCTTGTTGATTCCGATCTCGGGGCCAACAACGGCGGATGGCAGTGGAGCGCGTCGACCGGCACAGATGCAGCGCCCTACTTTCGGGTGTTTAACCCCGTGAGCCAAGGCGAGACTCATGACCCAGAGGGAGACTATATCTGCCGCTTCATTCCAGAGTTGGCTGAGATTCCAAAATCGAAACGACATTCGCCTTGGCTGGGATCGGTGCCTATGGGCTATACACCACCTATTGTTGACCTCAAGTCATCACGGCAACGTGCAATCAATGCATTTAAGGACCTGAAATCATGAATCGCCAAGTGAGACCGCGGGTCGCGGTTATCGGCTCAGGAATTTCGGGCCTCACGGCCGCCTATCGTCTTCAGAAAGATGTGGATATCACGGTGTATGAAAAGGATGACTGGGTCGGGGGACACACACACACCGTCGACGTCAATCTTGATGGTCAGGCATACCCGATAGATACCGGTTTTATAGTATTCAACGAATGGACCTACCCCCGTTTCCTGAATCTATTGAGAGAACTTGGTCTGACACACCAAGATACAGATATGAGTTTTAGCGTTATGTCCGAGACAACTGGAATAGAATACGCCGGCACTAACTTGTCGACACTCTTCGCACAACGTCACAGACTGCTATCGCTCCGGTATCACAGATTTCTCCTCGATATCGTAAAATTCAATAAAACCGCGATATCCGATTTGGCAAATGATCGAATTATTTCGTCAATAACGCTCCAGAATTATCTCAAGAAACTATCTCTATCTGATTTATTTTATTCACATTATTTGCTCCCGATGGCGGCGGCTATTTGGTCGTCAGATCTAAAGGATGTCAGCCAAATGCCAGCCCTATTTTTTGTCCGGTTTTTTAAGAATCACGGGTTACTTTCGGTTAAAGATCAGCCTCAGTGGTATACCTTACCCGGAGGATCACGTAGCTATATAGCACCGCTAACGGCTTCATTTGCTGATAGGATTTACCTTAATACACTGGTGAAATCTGTCCGCAACACACCCCAAGGGATTGAGGTCACTACCAAAGATGGACGCAAGGTATATGATGCGGTCGTCCTTGCGTCACATAGCGATCAGACCCTGGCGTTACTTGATGACTCAGAGACGGCCCTTAAAGCCCTCCTTCGGGGAATACCCTACATTGATAATGAAGTGGTACTGCATACCGATCGGTCGCAAATGCCAAAAAATCATCGGGCTTGGGCGAGCTGGAACTATCATATTCAAGCGGATCCTGATGGGCTCGGTGCGGTTGTGACTTATGATATGAATCGGCTACAAAATCTGGACGGCCCTCATCAATTCTTTGTTACCCTAAATAATACGAGGCATATTAAGCCTGAGAGCATTCTGGGTCGCTGGACCTATGCACACCCACAATTTGGTCCAGAGTCACTTGCCATCCAGGCCGGTATTGACGAGATCAACCTAGGATCACGAATGGCGCTGGCCGGGGCCTGGTGTCGAAATGGGTTCCATGAGGACGGGGTGGTATCTGGTGAGAAGGCGGCTGAAGCTATCAAGATGACGTTGGGGATCCATGTCTGAGAGTCTAGAATTCACCCACGCGTCCGGAAGCGGCTCGACGTGGCACGCGCGCTTTGAGCCTAAAACGCATCGATTCAAATATCGATCGGCAATGTTGTACCTAGACCTTGATCGGTTAGACGACTTTGATAACAGTGCTCTTCAAGTCAACCGGCCCGGTGCGTTGAGCTTCAAGACACGGCGTCACCTCTGCGACGACAGTCAACCCAGCGGAGAGGAGGCCCGGGGGTTAGTGCGGGCTCACTTAAATGTGGACGTCTCGGGCCCGGTAAAGCTCCTAACGAATCCGTACTGCTTTGGTGTAGGTTTCAATCCCCTGTCGGTCTATTTTCTCCACCAAGCAGACGGCTCGCCCGGTGCTCTCATCTACGAGGTTTCGAATACACCGTGGAACGAGATTCATCGTTACGTTATCCCGTACGATCAGGTTGCCTTAGGACAAGAGTACTGGTTTGACAAGACCTTCCATGTCTCGCCCTTTAACCCGATCACCCAACGATACGTAACTAAGGTTCAATGGCCCACAGACCGTCACACCTCAATATATTTGGGCCTCCAGGACGAAGGCGCAGACCGCTTGATGTTTGAGGCTGGATTAACCCTGGATCTGACACCCTACAATGGACGCTCGGTCAAACCTTTATTTACAGGAGTTTGGCCGCAAACTTTTTTAGTAATCGGAGCAATCTACCGTGAGGCCTTCGCCTTGTGGCGAAAAGGTCTCACATATCACCCCCACCCTTAAGGATAGATATGACGCAAACAACGACAGAAATGAAGTCTTTAATCGTCCGAGAGTCAAAGGACCTGACAATCGCCCAAAAACTTGCTCGACGAGCATTACTACGAGCGTTTTCGAGAGCACGTTTCGGTCGTCTTACCATCGCCGATGGTGAAGACACGTTCTCATTCGAGGGCTCTCAAGCAGGCCCTGAGGCACACGTCACTGTCCTTAACCCACAGGTCTGGGCAGATGTCGCGTTCCGAGGGTCAGTCGGGAGTGGGGAGGCCTTCATGGCCGGATATTGGGTAACTAGCTCGCTGGACCAGGTGATGCGCTTCTTTGTCGCGAACAGCCACCTTACAGATCAACTAGAGCAAGGGCTGACCCGATTTTTCAGAGCGGTTCTCTCGACGGCACATTGGCTCAATAGAAACACAGTTGAGGGTTCGAAAAAGAATATCGAGGCACATTACGACCTGGGTAACCAGTTGTTTGAGACCTTCCTAGATCCAACATTGATGTACTCGTCGGCACTTTTTGCTGACGGCATCACTGATCTGCACGACGCATCGATTGAAAAGTTGGACCATATCTGTAGGAAGTTGAACCTCTCGACAACAGATCACGTTCTTGAGATTGGTACCGGGTGGGGAGGCTTTGCTATCCATGCAGCTGAGATCTACGGTTGCAAGATCACCACGACGACTATCTCTGAAGAACAATATGAGCATGCTACCCGTCTGGTTAATGAGCGGGGCCTAAACGATCGAGTCACGGTGCTGAAGGAGGATTATCGGGATCTGACCGGTCAATATGACAAACTGGTATCCATCGAGATGATCGAAGCGGTCGGGCATCATTTCCTGGACACCTACGTGAACACACTTTCTGAGCGATTAAAGCCAGACGGTCTTGCCTTGATCCAAGCGATTACGATCGTTGAGCAGCGCTACCAAATCGCGGTCAGTAGCGTTGACTTTATCAAGCGTTACATCTTCCCAGGCGGGTTCATTCCATCTATCGGTAGTATTCTGACGTCTGTCGGTCGAGCGTCAGATCTCAGACTGCTGCACCTAGAGGATTTTGCGAGCCATTACGCAAGAACGCTTGGGGAATGGAGGAAACGTTTTGTAGAAGAAAAAGAACGCATCCTCAGTCTCGGATACGATGAACGTTTTTGTCGGATGTGGGAGTTCTATCTCGCCTATTGCGAGGGGGGGTTCCGAGAGCGACAACTCGGTCTCGCTCAATTGATCCTAGCTAAGCCAAAAGCCCGTCAAGAGACGCCGGTGGTTCCATTGCGTCTCGCCTGATGTGGGCAACGGTACGAAACCTCGGAGTTTTCCAGGGGCTTTGGTTCCTTCTCGTGCTTGGGGGCGACGGGTTCGTCCCGGCCGCTCTTTGCTGGTTGCTTTACCACGTCGTTCGTTATAGCAACCCCCGCGAGAGGCGGCTTCTTCCTATATATATCGCCCTTGGTATCGCTATGGACAGTATTCTGGCCGCCCTTAATGTCTACCAATTCGCTAGCGACGCTTGGCCAATTCCGCTTTGGCTCATGGGGCTTTGGCTCATTTTCCCTACAACTCTAGGGCATGGGCTACGGTGGTGCTGGTCGGGGAAGCCGTGGATCCTGGCAGCGAGCGCGATCGGAGCAGCTCTGACTTATATAGGCGGGGCCCGCCTGAGCGACTTGGTGTTTCCGTTTGGTGAATTATCGAGCGTCATCATACTCAGTGGATGCTGGATACTATACTTCGGTCTAGTGCGGGTCATGTCTTCAGAGAAATCTTGAATAACGCGTGCGGTGGCCGGCGGTCGAAGTCGGCATCAATACTTCCGTGGGTAATGTCTTTCACCAGGTAGGACTCTTGGACGAGAGAGTCAAGCAAGAATCCCCTGAAATTGTTGGAAAAATATATCACACCACCAGGCGCAAGCCAGTCCACGCATGACCCGATCAGAGCTCCGTGGTCTCTTTGTATATCGAGTGTCCGCTCTGTGCTCTTGGTATTCGAGAAGGTCGGTGAGTCGAGTATTATCACGTCAAACTCCGGCCGAGGCTCGGTCTCCAACCACTCCAGCACATTCGCTCTGATAAACTTGTAGTGTTTTGGGTTCAAACCGTTTTTCTCAAAATTACGATGCGCCCAAGTGAGGTAAGTTTTTGACGTATCTACGCTTACTACCGATCGCGCGAAGCCCTTCGCGGCAGCAACACTCAGCGCACCGGTGTAACAGAACAAATTGAGAACGCGTTGGCCCCTGCATGATTCAAGCAGTAGGCGTCGTAATGGTCGATGATCAAGGAACAGACCGACGTCATTGTAGGTTGTCAGATTTACCTCGAACCGCATTCCATTCTCATGGACATCAACGAAGAGTGGCTCTGCCCGCTTTTCGTACTGCGAGTTCCCAGACTGCCTAAAGCGCTCCTTATAGATCGCGTGCTTAAGTGGGAAACCGAAATATTTCGGTACCCACTGACGAATCAACTGACGACGATGGTTCGCCCTTTTCTGATCGACTGTCTTGGGTGGTCGATATTCCTGGATATGCAGATAGTCAGCGAATTGATCAATCGCCACATTGAACTCGGGCAGGTCCGAATCATAGATTCTAAAGCAATTTATCTCGTTATTTTTCAATAATTTAGATCTCAATATTAGATTTTTTGAGAGACGATTTAATAGTGGTTGGATTTCCTCTGGCGGTTCTGCATCTCCCGTGCTCCNACGATCCTCGCCCGCTAGGCCCAGCTCATACTTGGCAATATTCAACCTAAGTCCACCGGCCTGCATTTCCCATCTCTTATCCGAGCGAAGACCGAGCGCCTGCATCAACTCTCTGTCTGAGGTCACCAAACCAAGATAGGCGTTCTTGAAGTTTCTACAGCGGTCCCCTAAAAGCCGGTAAAGGCCTACTAGGTCCTCGGTTCTTCCAAGCCGAGTTCCAAAGGGAGGGTTTGCTAAGATCCAGACTTCGTCTGCCTCAGAGGCTGTGGTGCCCTCTTGAGATAAGTCCGCAATCTCAGCGATTTCAACAGATATCCGATCCGAAAGCCCTGCACGCTCGATGTTCGAACGCGCCCGAGCGACCGCCTCAGGGTCGATATCAAAACCCAGGAAACGGGTCGGAACTTGTATCTCTCCCGCGCGCTCTGTCGCAATCAGGTCGGTCCAAGAAATTGTATCCAAGCCGATCCAGCGTGATAGCTCATTTGATGACCGTTGACGTTGTGGCGCGATCTGACTCAGGCGCATGCAAGCCTCGATAAGAATGGTTCCTGAGCCACAGCAGGGGTCGATTACCATCGAGGGCTTGGCCTTCTCAATTTTCAGGCGCGCTAACATAACTTGCGCAAGTGTTTCTCGTAATGGGGCCTCCCCTCCTTCTGTCCTGTACCCACGCTGATTTAGAGGAGCCCTATTCAGATTGACGCCTATATCCACACGGCCACGACCAAAGCGAACCGTGATACGGACAGACGGATCTTCCGAGTCATATTCAGGACGTGGCCGCCTTACTATCGTTGCCTGATCACGAATCGCGTCCATCACCAACTGCCCAGCGAACCTCGTATCCTTCAACCAACCGACCTTACCAGCAACGTCCACACGAACGCTTGCCCCCACATGCAGCAATTCATTCCAACCAATCGCTTGCGCCACCTTGCGGAACTGATCGGCTGTAGATGCCTCATTGCGTGATAGTAGCCAGACAACGCGATCACCGACCCGTGTCGTCAAGAGCGTCCGATAGGCATCGCGNAGCGTGCCCTCTGCGGTGACCCAACCGAGCTGCCGCCCCCTCACTTTGAGGCCTAATGCCTGGATCTCGTCCGCAACCAAGTCATCCGTCGCGAGAAGAGTTCCAATAGCGAAAATACCTGTGCTATGTTCTGTTATGCGGCTCATTGGCAACCGCAAGTGACAACCAACGATGAGGGGTCGGAGATAGACGCCGACTCCAAGGAGATCACACTCAATGAGAACGAAAAAACGTAGCTTAAACGACCGTTACTACAACCGTGGCTATCGTGCAGGAATCGGTGGGAAATCGAAAGAGATGTGCCCGGCAATTTCTGGTNTAGCCCGCGATGTCTGGCTCTCAGGCTGGCGGGATGGTCGAGCAGCTTCCTGGGATGGCCTGACCGGGGTATCTGGGATTCACTGTGACCCACAAATCGCTTCTTAGAGATGGAGTTCACCACGTCCCCGATGGGGACGTGGTTGAAGAGTACTAACCACATCGCGTCATCTGGATTGCATCTCTTACTAATCTAGGCCCTCGATAAATCAGTCCCGTGTACAGCTGAACAAGCTTGGCGCCAAGTTCTATCCGCCTTTTCGCGTCCTCTCCAGACATCACTCCGCCAACAGAGATAACGGGTAACGTGGCTTCGAGCACGTTCAGCGCAAACTTCAGGCAGTGCTCTGATTTAGAAGTCAGAGGGGCTCCCGATAAGCCACCGATCTCTTTCCGATGTGGACTNGTCAATTTGGCGCGATCAAGAGTTGTGTTTGTCAGGATAACAGCGTCTGCCTTGGTTCGTTTTAACGCCTCGAGGACCTCAAGGAAATCCTGGTCTGCAAAGTCGGGTGCAAGCTTCACAAACACAGGCACATACCCGCCCCTCCGATTTTTGAGATCAGCGCGTACCTCCAATACTGGAGATATAACATCTAAAATTTTTTCAGCCTGAGCAAGATCGCGAAGGCCGGGGGTATTGGGGCTTGAGACATTGATAGTGATGTAATCACATACACAAGCAGCTTTCTGGATACAGGCAACATAATCAGAGTGGGCGGCCTGGTTTGGGGTGTCTTTGTTCTTACCGATGTTTACACCAATGATTCCTCGATAAGGATGCCCCTGTAGTTGCTCTACCATGGCATCAATACCAAGATTGTTAAAACCAAATCGATTGATCAGGCCGCTGTCTTCCTGAAGCCGAAACACACGAGGCTTGGGATTACCAGGTTGAGGACGAGGTGTTACCGTCCCGATTTCGATGTGCCCAAATCCAAGCCGAGAAAAGCCCGAGACTGCCTCTCCATTTTTATCAAGGCCCGCCGCTAGGCCAATCGGGTTATTGAAGTTTAGCCCAGCTATCTCGCAATGCTGACCCTTCACGGGACATGAGTGGCCCAAATATCGACCAAGCGCCTTAATCGACCGAATGGTCAGGTCATGTGCCGATTCAGGATCGATCTGAAATAACACAGGCTTGATTAGCGAATACACGACATCTCCATCGTCGACTACGGCGAAGTTTACAGAACCTCACGCATTAGGGCCACGATTCAGTGAGAGGTAACCTTAGTGATAAATCGTACTAAACTAGCGAGCTCATACCATGGTTTTTAGCAGGCAGGATTTCATTGGCAGCCGCGATTAGTCCACTGACTTACTGATGATCTCGTACAAATCTTTCGACAGCTCTTTCGCCACCATACGCTGTAACTCTGCCTTGATCACTTCTTGGAAGCTGGACTCAAGGCGCCCCCACTGGCACAACGGCATTACTAGCCGCGAAGCAATCTGAGGATTCATCGCATCCAATTTCAGAACCGAGTCGGCTAGGAGCCTGTAACCTTCCGGGGTATGGAATGCTTTCACATTACGATTAGCGAAACTTCCAAGGACAGCACGAACTCTATTCGGGTTGGTCCAGGCAAATCTTGGGTGTGACGTGAGTTCGTTCACGCGGTCGATGGTTGCCGTCCTCTCGTTCATCGCTTCAGTCGAGAGCCAAAGATCAAGGACCTCGTCTGTAGCTGCGCTGTCAAGGAAGCGCTGGGACAACATCGACGAAGTGGCCTCACTCGCATCACTCCTAGCGATGCGGTATGCAGCGTAACGCTCTGTCAGGTTTGACGCGTTCGAATCAATCTCACCAAGCAAGTCATCTATTGATCGAACCTTAGCCAAGTAGCCGAGGGCAGTTATAGCTAACGACCGGCGACCGATCGCGTCCGCGTCAGGCCGATAAGGTCCGTCAATCCGCATGGCCTCGTATAGATTAGCCCACAGCAGTGAGCCAGCCTCCGCTATTTTTTTACGTAGGGCCTTACGTGCCTCCAAGATCTCCTGTGGATTAGCGGGCTGGAATGCATCCCATAGGATATTGTCTTGGGGAAGAGACAGCATTTCGGCCAAACAAGCCGGGTCAGTTACCATCGATGGGTCCTNGATCAAATCGCAGATCAACAGGTCTAGGGCGCCATCAATCGATGAACCGGGGTCCCGAAGGAGGCTTTGAATCGTCTTCATGTATAGCTCTTGGATGGCATCCCAGCGACTGACGCCATCATCGTCGAACCTAGCAAGCGCCACTAATTCGTCCACTGATCGATTCATTTCCAACTTAACTGGCGCCGAAAGACCTCGCAAGATAGAAACAACGGGACGGGCCGATACGCCCTCGCAAGTTATTGACGCGGCTTCTCCAGTCAGCTCAAACAAGGNCTCCGGTACAATTACCGCACCTGTCTCTTGATCAATCACTTGATAGCTTACAGGTACCACATAGGGCAGATGGGAATCATTACTAGCAATGATGGGTGCTTTTTGCTCCAACTGAATCTGCAACGACTCCGTCGCAGCATCGTGATTCGTTTTGACGCACAATCGCGGCGTTCCTGGTTGCTGATACCATCGCATGAACTGCGTGAAATCCCGGCCGGATACTTCCGCCATAGCCTCAACGAATTCTTTAATAGTCACAGCCTGCCCATCATGCCGGTCAAAATAAAGATCACTGCCCTTCCGGAATAATTCCGGACCGAGAAGCGTACGGATCATGCGAACGACTTCGGCACCTTTCTCGTAGATGGTCAGCGTATAAAAATTCGAAATCTCTTGATATTCCGATGGCTGTACCGGATGTGCTGTTGGTCCCGCGTCTTCGGTAAATTGAGCGCTACGAAGGAAATTCACATCTTGAATACGCTTCACTGCACGTGAGTTTGTGTCTGCACTAAATTCGCTGTCTCTAAATACTGTGAAGCCTTCTTTGAGACTTAACTGGAACCAGTCGCGGCAAGTCACGCGATTACCAGACCAGTTATGGAAATATTCATGAGCAACGATTGCCTCGATACGCTGAAATGCCTGATCAGTAGCTGCGCTAGCGTTCGCGAGGACGCAACTCGAATTAAAGACATTGAGGCCTTTATTTTCCATGGCGCCCATGTTGAAGTGGCTCACGGCCACAATCATAAAAATATCGAGATCGTACTCACGACCATACACCCTCTCATCCCAGGCCATTGCGCGTTTTAGGCTCTCGAGCGCGTAATCTACTCGGTCTAAATCTTTTTCCTCAACATAGATGCGCAGATCAATAGGACGGCCAGACAGTGTCACAAACCGATCATGCTTGACAGCGAGATCTCCACCAACCAGCGCAAACAAATAGCAAGGTTTGGGGAATGGATCGTGCCAAGTGACCTCCCTCCGTCCATCAGGTGATTGGTGGTCTTCGATTGGATTTCCATTTGATAACAAAACCGGATATCTCGGGTCCGAAATAATCCGCGTCGTAAAAATACTCATCACGTCTGGTCGATCAGGGTAATAAGTGATCCGTCGGAACCCTTCCGCCTCACACTGCGTGCAATACATTCCATTAGACAAATACAGCCCCTCGAGCGCTGTGTTTTTCTCTGGATTTATCTCGGTGACAACCTCCAGCCTGAATTCTTCAGGTACGTTACGAATTAATAGGCTTTCATCGATTTCTACTATGCGATCAGCCCCGACTTCGACACCGTCGATTTTGATAGAGATTCGCTTTAAATCCTTACCGTTCAACTCGAGTGCATTCGTCCCACTCACGACTCGCCGTACCTCTGATGACTGAGTCACCCGGGTGCGAGTGGGGTCTAGCTCAAAAGTCAAATTAACGGAGTCGATAGCGAATGGATAGACCTCGTAATCAGCCAAACGGGTAATAGATGGCGCAGTACTCATGGCGCGTGAGTCAGTCATTTCCGGTATCCTTAGATGGGATGATGTTAGGCACAACATTTAGAACACCGGATGCCTGCTTTTTACGATGAATGAATCCGGTTCTTTCTTCTTCAGGGAGCTTCAACGCGTCATAGAGAATTGTCGCTTCGATCATCAGTTCCCTTTGCTGATCTGAGACGGCTCGATTGTCTGGGAACTTTCCTAGCTCAATTGCGCGTTTTAGTTCGTTCACCATATCAGGGGTCAACGACTCGACTAATTCATCAACTGTATTCATTCATCATCCTGTTGAGGCTCGATGCGGCCGCCCCATTGTAATTTTGATCTACAAACTTCGTAGTATGAGTATCCAGGTGGATGCAACAAGGTCAGCTGCTCCTCCGATTGCCTAATCAGAACACGGTCCCCCAATAGCAAGGATATGTGCGTTTGCCCGTCACAGCTGACCTGTGGCAGTGCCTGGTGTTTCTCAGTAACTGTTACTGACACAACACAACTTGCGGGGACCACGATAGGTCGCGCATTTAATGTATGGGGGAACATGGGCACGAGCACAAGCGCATTAAGCTTCGGATGCATGATCGGTCCACCAGCGGAGAGCGCATAGGCGGTAGAACCTGTTGGGGTCGAGACGATCAAGCCATCCGAGCGGCTAGAATAGACAAATTGATCATCGATACAGAGATCAAATCCGAGCATTCGAGCGCTTTGTCCTTTGTGCAGAACCACATCGTTAAGGGCTGTTGCTTGGGCAATTATCTGTTCATCGCGGATTACCTCAACAGAGTTAAGCCACCTCTTCTCTTCAGTGAATTGTCCAAGCAGTGCCTGCCCGACCTTTTCTATCGCTTCTGACGGACGGATATCTGTCAGAAATCCCAATGTTCCTCGGTTAATACCGAGGACCGGGGTACCAAAATTCGCAAGCGCCCGGCTCGCACCAAGCAAGCTACCGTCGCCCCCGACGACGACGGCCAAGTCGACTTTCTGACCGATTTGTTCGAGCGTGCAATGCGGGAGATCTGAGAACCCATCAATACTGGCAATATCATCTACGACCCAAATCTCGAGATCCTCGGCTCTCAGGTAGTCAACCAATCGTGCTATGGTTTCCGTGGCTTGCTGATGTCCTGAGCGACCAATCAGTGCGATACGTTTAAATTTACTCACCAGTTATCCTCGGGAGCTTTATGCCCACCTCACCCGTGTTATCAGATGCAAATCATCGGGATGCAATCGAGCGCGAACTAAGGTGGCTTCTCGAGGCCCGACCGATCTGGTCATCCGGTATGGATAGTGATTGTGTGCCACTGATAAAAATTTGCAACGGCTCTGTCACAGAAATTGCGGAGAATTTGGCGAATGAATGGGCCTGGCACGGCGCTCCGAGACGTCTCGGGCGACGATTTGAGAGTTTATTAACCGCCCTCTTGGAGCAGACCGAGTGCGTGAAACTGCTGGGTCACGGGATCATTGTTAAGAATCAAAAACAAACCATTGGTGAACTGGACTACTTAATTGAGTTACCCGGTCGAGTCCTTCACCTGGAGGTTGCGGTGAAGTTCTACGCTGGTATTGGATCCCCAATCGAAAGAACCAAAAAATCTGCCTGGGTAGGCCCTAGCTGCAGGGATCGGCTGGATTTAAAGATCAACCATCTCGAAACACATCAATTAACGATGAGCGAGACACCGCTTGGTCTCCAATCGATCGCCGATGTGGGCCTGATGAATCCCGATTCCTCGCTCGGGTTAATCTTTGGATATTTAATCGACCCGTGGTCTGATGCCGGCTACCTGCCTGATGGTCTGAATTCTCCAAGCCCTGCTTATTGGGCTACCTATAAAGAAACACGGGAAGCCATGCGCCACCTCAGTCGACCTTACTCAACTGATTATGGCTGGACTCGTTTAAAGCGGGATCAATGGATTGCACCTTTTTTTGGGCAGGCGGAATTACCTCTTGTGACTAAATCACTGGATAGGCCGGCTCAGGCAGACTGCTACGCACTGACATCGAAACATTCATCGTCAACGGAAAAGCTGAGATTGTTTGTGATGCATGACGGGTATGCAGACGAGGCGTTGAGAGCTGTGGGTTAGGGTTCATTTGGTCGCCGATGACCATCAGCCATGGTGGATCCCCATACCCTCGGCACAAAACTATTTGATAGGATTACGAGGACATCGGACTGCCTTACTAAGCGTCTTTCCTAGCCAAAGTATGGATGGCAGGTATGGTCTTTTGTACGAACAGGTTGGTGGCCTAACAACCGATTCCAGATTTGAAGGGGTCTAGAGACCAAGAGGCTCGCATATCGCGAAGCCTAAATGGCGGAGCGGACGGGACTCGAACCCGCGACCCCCGGCGTGACAGGCCGGTATTCTAACCAACTGAACTACCGCTCCGTGCGGACCGTTGCTGTGCATTTTGGTGGGTGGAGAGGGGCTCGAACCCCCGACCCTCGCCTTGTAAGGGCGATGCTCTTCCAACTGAGCTATCCACCCGCGAGCAACGATAGGTGGCGGATAATACTGTCTCTGAAAATCGTGTCAATAGATTTTCTTGCTTCTGTACCATTCATCTCTACAATGATTAGCCCAACTTCTGAAGATAAATAGTGTTTGCATATGCGTCTATCGGATTTAAATATTGATGACTATCGGGTGGTTATTACACCAACTGAGCTCAAGAAAGAACTCCCGCTGCCTGAGTCGGCCCGAGAACTTATCGCCAAATCACGTCAAACAGTCAAAGATATTTTGGATGGAAAAGACGATCGACTGTTTGCGGTTGTCGGTCCCTGCTCAATCCACGATACCGATCTAGCCCTTGCCTACGGGAGGCGCCTGAAGGCACTGGCCGATCAGGTCAATGAAACTATTTTCATCATCATGCGTGTCTATTTCGAAAAACCTCGGACAACGGTGGGCTGGAAGGGCCTGATTAACGACCCGAGTCTAAACGGGAGCTTTGATATCGAGACAGGGTTACGAAAAGCACGCAAGTTATTGATTGAATTGTCAGAGCTGGGTCTTCCCTTGGCCACCGAAGCGCTTGACCCGATCTCTCCGCAGTATCTGCAAGATACGATCACTTGGACCGCTATTGGTGCCAGAACCACCGAATCACAGACGCACCGTGAAATGAGCTCGGGCCTGTCTTCTCCCGTTGGCTTCAAAAATGGTACCGACGGATCACTCGACGTTGCGGTCAATGCAATGAAATCGGTTGTAAGTGGCCACTCATTCCTTGGTATCAACCCCCAGGGGCAGGTCGCCATCACGAAGACCAAGGGCAACCAGTACGGGCACGTTGTCCTCCGCGGTGGGGGCGGTAAGCCAAACTATGACTCGGTTAGCATTGCGCTTTGTGAGCAAGCACTTGAGAAAGCGAAGCTTCCAACGAATATCGTTGTCGACTGCTCGCACGCCAACTCGAACAAGGACCACAATGTCCAGCCCCTTGTGCTTGACGACATCGTGCACCAAATCAAGGATGGTAATCAGTCGATTTGCGGTGTCATGATTGAATCAAACATCAACGAAGGCAATCAAAGCATCCCAGATGATCTTTCGCAGCTGGAGTATGGTGTCTCAGTGACAGATGCCTGCATAAGCTGGGAGTCGACCGAGAAGTCTCTCCATAAGATGGCAGACACACTTACCGGACACCTGACAGATCGCAGACATCAATCATAACGACTGACTCGCGCCTGGCATCAAAAATTCAACGTCTGATGTGTGTGCCGCCTGCATCATTTGGAGCGCGGTTTGCCTCACAGGTTTGCCGCCGAAAATTACGTCATAAAGCGCACTCAGAATAGGCATCGCGACCCCGTCCTTTTGGCAACGTTCGTATACCAGTCTGAGCGTGTTAATGCCTTCGGCTACCTGACCCAGCTCCGCTTCTGCTGCATCTAGCGAAACTCCTCCTGCTAACGCTCGGCCGATACGAAAATTTCGGGATAGGGGCGATACGCTTGTGACGTACAAGTCACCGACACCAGCGAGACCTAGAAAGCTCAATGGATCACCGCCCATGTGGGATGCCAGGCGAGAGATTTCAGCGAGTGCGCGAGTGATCAAGAGCGCTCTGGTATTTTGACCAACGGCTAGGCCGTCGGCGAGGCCGGCCGCTATTGCGTAAATATTCTTTAGCGCACCGCCGAGCTCTACGCTAATCAAATCCTCCGAGCTGTATAGCCGAAAATACTTTGTCGCGAACGCATCCCGCGCCAACTGTCGAACCAGTGGGAACCGACTCGCGACAACCGACGCCGTCAGATGACGGTTCGCGATCTCATGCGCCAGATTGGGTCCTGAAAGAACACCGATAGGATGCTCGGGTAAGCGCTCACCTATTACCTGGCTCATTAATTTAAATCCGTCTGAACGAATTCCCTTCGTCGTGGACAGCAGTGGCACACTTGGAACCAGCGCATGCTTCAACTTCTTGCAAATTGNATCCATCGATTGTGAGGGGACCGACAGAACCAAGAGATCTGCACCAGATATAACAGCGGAAAGATCGTTTGATGCGTGTATNGCTGGGTGTAACTCAAGCTCAGGGTGGTACTGCGTATTTTGGTGGAACACGTTGATTGCGTGGACCGTTTCTTCACGACGCGCATAAATTTTGACCTCACATTCATTGTGAGCGGCGATGTCTGCGAGAACGGTACCGAAGCTTCCTGCACCAATGATAGCTATCTGCATGCTAAATCCCTACGAGCTGCAGCTCAGATGATATGCTGGCTTCTGATCAGGCAGCGAGCCACCCAACGCTATCGCGACCTCGCATGGTTTGCTAACGCCGGTATGGATCGCCTCACGTATTAATCGAATTGGGGAATAGTCGCCCGCCTCGGCGCTTAGGATCAACCGATCAAGTAACCAATGACTCAACATCCATACCGGAGATTTGCAGCGAGCCTCTTGTATTCGAGACGGCTCAGANATCGCGGACCAACGATCCCTGATCTTATCGAACACAAACCGATCCCCAGATGGCCCTGATAGACCCTCAAAAGAATCATCAAGCAACGCGGCAAATAGCTCGGGATAGAACATACGATCCCCCGACCAGTAAGCTTTCAAAGCATCTATGAGTTCGGGCAGCTCGTCATGGGCCGGGTCGATCGCCAACCGGGTCGCCATTTCTGAGCGGTAGTAATACCTATATTTTTCCGGGAAGGTATCTAACAAAGCTCGCAAGGTCTCGATGGGAACAAACGGCGTCAGCGTCTCCGCCAAGCATCCCAGATTCCAGTGCATCACACGTGGTTGCTGTCCATAGGCGTACCTTCCTGTTTGATCCGTATGGTTGATCACGTAGTCATCTCTGTATGCCATCAGAAAACCGTATGGGCCGTAATCCAATGTCTCACCCGACAACGCGGTATTGTCGGTGTTCATGACCCCATGAACAAAGCCGACCGCCATCCACTGAGCAACAAGCTCCGCCGAACGCTGGATATAGCGATCAAACGCCTGCTCAATTCGGTCAGGTAGACCTACCAGATCGCTATCGAGCTGCATTATCGAGAACTCAATCAATTCACGGAGCGCCTGATGCGAGTTCTGATGATAGAAGTGCTCGAGATGACCAATCCGTAGGTGGCTCCTTGCTAACCGCGTGAGGATTGCACCTTGCTCAAGCGTTTCTCTCTGCACAGGAGTATCCGACGTAACGAGCGTCAGGGCACGCGTGGTCCGAATACCCAACGCGTGCACGTACTCAGATCCGAGATACTCTCGAATCGCGCTCCGTAGGACAGATCGTCCATCTCCAAAACGCGAGAACGGCGTCTTCCCCGCCCCCTTAAGATGCCATTCGAGGCCACCGAATTCGCCAAGATAAAGACCGCGCCCATCGCCAAGCTGGCCCGCCCACTGGCCAAATTGATGGCCACTGTAAACCTGAGCGATGGGATCCCAGCCATCTAGAGGCGGGCCTCCTGAAAACCCGTCAAGTGTCCGGGGATCCTCTCTATCCAGAACAAATCCAATCTCTTCAAGCAAGGGTTCATTGACATCGACCCATCTCGGGTTAACCAGAGGTGATGGAGAGACCTTCGTGTAGAAGATCTCTTCATCAAGCGTCGTAAATGGAGCCGACCAATTAAGCGGCTGTCTCGCCATTAGACTCATCTAATAGGGACTCGGGCGCCTGCTCACATGGCAATTCGCGACCAATAAATTCTTCAATTTCAGGTAGCAAGAATGAGTCGTCTTCGCACGCGAAGCTAATTGATGTGCCCTCATTTCCCGCCCGACCCGTCCGGCCGATCCTGTGGACGTAATCCTCGGGATCTTCCGGCAATGTGTAGTTGATCACGTGACCGACGCCGTCAATGTGGATGCCCCGTCCCGCGACATCAGTTGCGACCAAGATCCGTGTTTTGCCCTCCTTGAACCGGTCCAAAGTCTGGATCCGCTTGCGCTGGGGCACTTCCCCGCTCAAGAGCGCTGCATCAATCCCATCTTTTACGAGACGGTCTACTAAATCCCTGCACAAATCGCGGCGATTGGCGAACACCATGACTTTATGTAGGTTGCGTGAACTAATCACGTTCTTAAGCAGTTGGTACTTAGTATCAGCAGTCGTGATGTACACGATCTGTTCAACTGTCTCGGTCGCCACATTCTCAGGCTCGATTTCAATTCGGGTCGGCTCGAAGGTCCACCGCTCAGATAGCTCCACAATCTGCGAAGTGAAGGTCGCAGAGAAGAGAAGCGTCTGACGTAATTCTTTCCGGGGACAGGCGCGCACAATTCGACGCACGTCCGGCATGAAGCCCATATCTAACATCCGATCCGCTTCATCCAGGACCAATACCTCAATCTTGCGAAGATTAATCTCGTTCTGACCAAGAAAATCAATCAAACGACCAGGCGTTGCAACCATGATGTCGCAGGGTGCCTGCCTCAAATCATCACGTTGTTTTTGATAATCCATCCCGCCAACGATCGAGACCACCGAGAGACGGGTGTATTTGCACAAACTGTCCGCGTCTTTGGCGATCTGGACAACAAGTTCGCGCGTAGGTGCGAGGATCAATGCACGAGGAGTGCCGGTCCTGCGCTTACCATCAATTGGTTCACGTAAAAAGGTATCGATAATGGAGACGAGGAAGGCAGCCGTCTTACCGGTTCCTGTTTGTGCCCTCGCAACAATATCTTCACCATCTAGAACGATCGGCAACGACTCGCTTTGGATTGGACTCGCATACCTAAATCCGAGATCTGAGATTGCGTGCATCAATGCTTTAGGCAGACCTAGGTCATGGAATCGTGTTTTACCCTCTTCTGGTTCAACAACAAAGGACTCCACATCCCAGGAAGTATTCGTGGNAGTCATGATCCCTCGCAACCCATGATCAAAACGCTAAGTCTACACGAGGGATCAATCTCAGTGTGAATTAACGTTCTACTGCGAGGGCCACTCCTTGGCCGCCGCCGATACACAGTGTCGCAAGACCTTTTTTTGCATCACGCTTAATCATTTCGTGAATTAAGCTTACGAACACCCGACAACCTGACGCACCAATCGGGTGGCCAATTGCGATTGCACCTCCGTTAACATTAACCTTCGCCGGGTCCCAACCGAGACCTTTATTTACGCCAATAGCTTGGGCCGCAAATGCCTCATTAGCTTCAACGAGGTCAAGATCGTCGTGTGTCCATCCAGCCTTTTTTAGGCACTGCTCGGTGGCCGGTATTGGACCAGTTCCCATGATTTCAGGATCAACGCCCGCCGACGCGTAGGCCTTAACTTTAGCTAGTATTGGCAGACCCAACGACTCAGCTTTCTCGACGGTCATCAGCATCACAGCGGCAGCGCCATCGTTAATACCTGACGCGTTCCCCGCGGTCACCGTGCCATCTTTATCGAAAGCAGGACGCAATTTACCGAGTGCTTCGGCAGTCACCCCATCACGAATAAATTCATCCACCTTAAATTCGATCGGGTCTTTCTTACGCTGGGGGACCATCACGGGAACGATTTCATCGTCAAAACGTCGCTCTGCCCGGGCCCTCGAGGCCTTTGCTTGAGAGGTAGCCGCGAACTGGTCTTGCTCTTCGCGAGAAATACCGTACTTTTTCGCGACATTCTCCGCAGTAATTCCCATATGATAGCCCCCAAAGGTGTCCGTGAGGCCATCCCTCAGCATTGTATCGACGAGAGAGGCATTCCCCATACGGAACCCCTCACGAGAGCCGAGCAGCACGTGGCCAGACTGGCTCATATTTTCTTGCCCGCCCGCAATTACGACCTCGGCATCACCTAAAAGAATCGCTTGCACACCTAGGCTCACTGCTTTCAAGCCAGACCCACAGACTTTGTTAATTGTCATTGCGGGGCAAGTCGCCGGGAGGCCTGCGATGATTGCTGCCTTGCGTGCAGGGTTTTGTCCTTGGCCAGCTGCCAGGACCTGACCAAGGATCACCTCAGATACTTGATCCACAGGCAGCTTCGTATCAGCAAGCAGCCGACGAATCACGGTCGCACCTAATTCGTCCGCCGACATGGATGCTAGTGACCCAGAAAAGTTTCCTACGGCGGTTCGTTTAGCGGAAACAATAGCAACTTGTGACATCTGATTTATTCCTCAATGAATTCAAAAGCAGGGAGATCGCTCAACAGACTTTGGCCCCAATGGGTACTCACCAATCGGCGATCAAGCATCGTTACTTGACCGGTATCAGTTTCGGAACGTATCAATCGACCGACCGCCTGCCGCAAGCGAATCGTAGCAGATGGGAGTGATAACTCCTTAAATGGGTCGCGGCCTTGATTCTTCAGATACTCGGCCAAGGTCGCTTCGCGGGGGTCATCGGGAGGCTGAAATGGTAGCCTTGTGATTACCACCTCGTTTGCCAAATCTCCCGGTAAATCAATGCCTTCTGCCATACTTTGCAGTCCAAATATAATTGAGACTAGACCTTGGTTCCTGCGTTTCTCATGCTCTTGAAGTAACCTGGCCATAGGCTGTTGACCCTGAACGAGCGTAACTTTTCGGGTCGCCTCACTCAGTAGCTCTTCTACTTGGAAACACAACCGCCAACTCGTGAATAATATAAGGATTCCGGTGCCCGTTTCCAAACGGGTCTCTAAATATCGAGCGATACGTTCAGCATGCAGCTGATCATCTCGCGGATCACCTGAAAGTTTGGGAATGACCAAGCGTCCCTGAGACTGATAATGGAACGCGCCATCAACAATCAGGCCTGAGTTCTCCGGGAGTCCAAGTGTCCTTGCCGTAACATCAAACTCTCCATGATGCGCAAGCGTCGCAGATGTCAGAACACAAGCCCCAACTCTTCCCCAAAGAGCGCCTGACAGTGCGCCAGCGGGCTCCATCGGGCTTACCCAGAATTCAAGATCGGTTGGATCATCCGGGGTCGCGTAACGTACGTCCTGACCAACACGGAGCCACCGCGCGTCACCGGTGTGCTTGGCGTCATCGGAAAAGGCTGTTATGAGCTCTGGAATAGTCTCGAGACGCCCAAGCGCTATGGACATTTGCTCGGACAATAATTCCGCGTCCGTTTCAGGGATCAATTCATGATCGCCTTGCGACACGAGCGATTTCAACCAATCACGGACTTTTTCTATTCGGGACAATGTGGTTGTTACCGGCTCGAAACCATCAGAGCTCACTGGAAGACTTTCTGATAACGTCAGCCTGTAGCGAGAACCTCCGTTGTGGAACGCAAACGCGGTATCCGGTAGGTCTGTGAGCTTTATCAGGCAATCTTTACCCCATTTGGCCAGGATGTGTCCCAGTCCCTCAAGCGGCTCTGAGAGGCGCACAAGATCATTCGACAAACGGTGATCCGTCAGTAGGATCCCCTGCAATGCAGAAACGACCCGCTGTATCGTCTTAATTGCTCCCAAACTTTGGGCGATTCTGCAGTGTGCTGTGAACTGATCCGACGCGACGCGCGGAAGCTGATGAGCTTCATCAACAATCAAAATCATCCGCTCCAACGGGGGCAGTATTACGCCCCCACCTAGCTTTAAGTCAGACATCAATAGATCATGATTGATGACGAGAAGATCTGCATCTAACCAGGAGTCTCTCTCCATAAAGTAGGGACAGGCCTTGAAATGTCGACAACTTCGGCCTTGGCATCTCCGATGATCGGTCGTAATCGCCGTCTTTACGGATTCAGAGATGACTTGGGGCACCTGATCCATGTCTCCCGTCCACTGACCCTTAGCCCATGCCTTAGCTAGGTCAGAGACGATATCTCTGTCATCCGAATCAAGAACGAGGGTGAGTTCGTCCGGATAAATGGACTGGCTATCAGTGAGTGTTTCCAACACAGCCTCAAGACGGATCGGACATAAGTAACGTCGACGCCCTTTCGCCAAGGCAAAACTGAGCATCAATCCTGTCGAATCAATTAAGTCAGGAATATCTTTTGCGATTAACTGCGTCTGGAGCGAAACGGTCGCGGTCGAGATGACGAGTGGCATCTCTCGCTCCATCGAGTACGGCAACGCACCAATTAGATATGCAAGAGTTTTTCCAGTACCAGTGCCTGCTTCAATAAACCCAATAGGTGCAGAACTACTGTCACCGATTCTTGATAGAATTCGAGCCACCTCAGCAATCATCTGCTTTTGGCCAAGACGAGGCCTCAGATGCTTTGCACCGAGAAAATCGGTGTACAGGGCCTGAATATTTTGCTTTGTACTCGCTGAGATTGTTGACACTGGACTATCTTTGTTTTGAGAAAGACGGAGTGTAGGGGATTTTAATGAATACGTCCGATATCGCGAAAGAAGCTGTTCATATTGGTGGCCTCAAGGCACTCGAATTTTTTAACGCTAGAGATGAATTGACAATTAATCTCAAGGGACCCCAGAACTACGTGAGCGACGCAGATCGAACCGTTGAGGCCAACATTATCGATTTTCTGCGGGCGCACTTTCCGGACGACGGATTCCTTGGAGAAGAAACAGGTGAAGTTAAGCAAGCAAGACAGTGGGTTATCGATCCAATTGATGGTACTACCAACTTTATCCGTGGCCTTCCCTATTTCTGTACCACTCTCGCACTTGTCGATAATGAACGAGTAGTGGGTGGTTGGATTTTTGATCCAACACGCGAAGAATTATACGAAGCAAGCCTTGGCGAAGGAGCACGCTGTAACGGACAGATTCTGAAACCAAAATGGCGTAAGAGCTTCTCAACCAGCCTGGTTGGAATTTGCCACAGCTCGAAACTGACAGCTAATGGACTGGCTGGTCGCATCACTGGTGCGCTGCAACGAGGTGCGATTCTGCGACAACCGGGAGCCGCTGCGCTGATGCTTTGCGACCTGGCGGCTGGCNGGATCGATGTGCTCTATGATCAACACCTAAGACCGTGGGATTCAATCGCGGGACTGCTGATTGCTCATGAGGCTGGCGCCATTGTAAGCGACTATCTCGCCAATCCCGAATGGCGGACCAGCCCCCAAGTGACCTTCGCAGCCGGTCCAGAGATCTACGCAGAAGTGCTCGAGCTTTGGCCCGAAGCTTGTGATATTCCTTTATTGTGACCTAGGCTTAGGATCAAAAGCCGACCGGCAAGAAGACAATCGACGCAGCACCACGTGCGACAGCGTTGAGGGTCCGCTGATCCTTCTTCGCAAGCGTCGCCGACAAGGCATCCTGCAGACCAATCATCGTCCCCATCAACTGTGAGTATGACGCATTTAGAACTCCGTCCTGGATACCGTCCGCATACAGGTAAGGCGCCGCAGAACGATCACGCTGTGTCCTGAGTAAGTAGGCGGCGGTCTCGATGTTTCGGGCTGAATTGTAAACAAACTGAGCCGATGGCAGATCATCTAGGAGTAGATACTCCCGGCGGTGAGCAAACGCATGATTTACCATCGATTGGAGGCCCGCGACAAACGCGTATGCCCGGTCTCCTATAAAATCCTCGCGGAACGCCATCCGTACCAAGTCGTCAGGCTTCGGGTCACCAAATTCCTGCAGGTTCAGCCTCGGTGCTTTTAATTGCACGAGACGTGTCTCCACGCTAGACGAGGATGGTAATTGGATTGGGTTACGACGATAGAGTTTTACGAGCAGTAGACTGAGACTTTGATCAAGCTCCGACCGGACGGCCTCCACGAAGAAGGCCGTATCGCTTTTAGCCAGGTCTTTAACCTCTGGTGGTGCCTTGATTGGCATCGCGCAGGCGACCATGGATAGCCCGGCGATTAGGCCAATCGATTGTTTTACTAAACCGAGAGCTCTGTTAATAATGCATTCACCCGTTTGAGGTACCCAGGCGCGTCGTCGAGCTTTCCCTCGGCCCCGAGTTGCGCGTGGTCAAAGACCAACCGAGCCAGCTCCTTGAAGCGACTCTCGTCTTTTTCTGACTCTAACCGCTTTAATAGCCCGTGGTCTGTGTTCACCTCAAGGATCGGCTTAGACACGGGCATTGCCTGACCAGCGGCCTCCATTATCTGTCGCATTTGTGGCCCCATATCATGCTCCGNCAGGATTAAGACGGCTGCTGAGTCAGTCAGTCGCTGAGATGGTTTGACGTCCTCAACCTCATCAGACAGCGATTCTTTTATCCGGTTAATCAGCTCCTTCTGCTTCTTGGTCTCTTTCTTTTTACCTTTCTTCCCNCCCTTGTCCTCGCCCGGAAGCTCGAGCCCGTCGCGGGTGACATCGACAAACTTGTGGTCTTTGTATTCTTGGAGGTGGCCCATGAGCCACTCGTCGATGCGATCAGATAACAACAGAACTTCGATACCGCGTGTCTTAAAAGTCTCAAGGTAAGGCGACCCGAGGGCGTTTGTGTGGGACTCCGATACGAGATAATAGATATCTTTCTGTCCTTCAATCATGCGACCAATGTAACCCTCTACACCCACGTCCTGCTTTGAGGTATCGGTCTGCGTGGATGCGAATCGCAATAACTTGGTNATACGCTCCTTGTTTTGGTGGTCCTCGGCTGGGCCCTCCTTTAAGCACTCCCCAAAGGTTTCCCAAAACTTTTGATACTTTTCGCCGTCATCTTTCGCTAGCTTCGCCAGCATATCGAGCGCCCGCCGTGTGACGGCCGACCTCATGGCCTCCACGCGTGCGTCCTTCTGTAGTATTTCTCGAGACACGTTAAGACTCAGGTCCGAAGAATCCACAACACCACGAATAAATCGTAGATAGAGCGGCAGGAATTCTTCGGCACGGTCCATGATGAACACGCGCTGAACATAGAGTTTCAAGCCGCGTGGGCTCTCACGATTCCACAGATCAAACGGCGCACGGGCAGGCACATAGAGAAGCCCCGTATACTCGCTCTTGCCCTCAACCTTGTGGTGGCTCCAGGTCATCGGGTCTTCAAAGTCATGCGCCACATGCTTGTAGAACTCGTTATATTCTTCGTCAGTGACATCTGTACGGGACCGTGTCCAGAGAGCGGTCGCTTGATTCACCTGATCCCACTCGGACTTAGTCTCTGAATCTTCGTCTTTCTCGACTNCATTTTTTAGGTAGACCGGTATCGAGACGTGGTCCGAGTATTTGGTCACCAGATGGCGGATGCGGTATGCCTCACCAAACTCGCTCGCGTCTTCCTTCAGCGTCAGGCGAATTTCAGTACCGCGGTCGGGTTTTTCGATTCCCTTAATTGTGTATTGACCGTCGCCGTCGGACGACCACTCNACTGCCTCACCGGCATCGTTGCCGGCACGCCGTGTTCTGACAGNTACTTGTTCGGCAACAATAAACGCCGAGTAGAACCCCACCCCAAACTGGCCAATAAGATTTGCATCGCCTTTTGAGTCTCCGGACAGGTTTTTAATGAACTCGGCTGTACCCGACTTCGCGATCGTGCCAAGATTTTGAATCACATCGTCCCGGGACATGCCGATACCGTTATCGGCGATCACGAGCTCCTTCGTCTCCGGATCAAGCGAGATTCGAACGGCCATCTCTGGGTCCGATTCCATTAAATCTGACGCATCGAGCGCCAGAAATCTGAGCTTGTCACATGCGTCGTTGGCGTTTGAGATCAGCTCCCGCAAAAAGATTTCACGGTTTGAATACAAGGAGTGCACCATCAGATGCAAGAGTTGTTTGACTTCTGTCTGGAAGCCTAAGGTTTCTTCTTTCGCAGTCATCGTCCTAATCACTGTGTGAGGGTTCTAAAGATGGTTGGGTACATGAGGATTTTTTTTTAGATTCCAAGCAAAAAAAGCCCCGATGAGGAACCTGCAGGGCCTTTCTCTGCTGATCTTCCGTCAGTGACATCCCTACCACCCGGTTGCTTCTTTCAAAGTTGAACCAATCTCGGCAAGATTACGAGTCACGGTCACACCAGCGGCTCCAAGGGCCTTAAATTTCTCATCGGCGGTCCCCTTACCGCCCGAGATAATCGCACCCGCGTGACCCATCCGCTTACCGGGAGGCGCCGTGGCGCCGGCGATGTAGCTAACTACTGGCTTGGTCACGTCNCTCTTGATGAATTCCGCAGCCTCTTCCTCGGCTGTCCCACCAATCTCACCAATCATAACAATCGCCTCCGTTTCAGGGTCCTCCTGGAAGCGCGTTAATATGTCAACGAAGTTTGATCCGGGGATGGGATCACCACCGATACCAACACAGGTAGACTGACCGAAGCCTATGTCTGTTGTCTGTTTCACAGCTTCATATGTCAGGGTCCCAGACCGCGAGACGACCCCCACGCGGCCTTTCTTGTGTATATGACCGGGCATTATACCGATCTTGCACTCATCTGGAGTGATGACACCGGGGCAGTTTGGACCAATCAGAACAACGCCGGCGCTGTCGCATGCGACTTTGCATTTGAGCATATCCAGCGTTGGTACACCCTCGGTGATACAGACGATGATTCGGATACCTGCGTCCACCGCCTCCATGATGGAATCCATAACGAATGGCGCTGGCACGTAAAGTACCGAAGCGTCGGCACCAGTCTCTCTCACAGCGTCGCTGACCGTATTGAACACCGGTAGTTTAAGGTGGTCAGTACCGCCCTTGCCNGGTGTCACGCCACCGACCATTTGTGTGCCGTATGCGATCGCTTGCTCTGAGTGGAATGTACCGTTTTTACCGGTAAAACCTTGGCAAATCACTTTGGTGTTTTTGCTGACGAGGATACTCATACTGCACCCCCCGCCGCCTTGACTACCTTCTGAGCAGCGTCAGCCAGGCTGGAGCCGGCGATGATGTTTAAATCGGACTGCCTCAGGATCTCGGCGCCTTTCTCTGCATTCGTACCCTCGAGACGCACAACCACAGGCACCTCAACACCGACCTCTTCAACTGCTCCGATGATTCCCTCAGCGATCATATCGCACCGGACGATTCCTCCGAAGATGTTCACAAACACAGCCTTTACACTCGAATCAGATAGGATCAGTTTAAACGCCTCTGCGACCCGCTCCTTGGTCGCTCCGCCACCAACATCTAGGAAGTTAGCAGGGGCACCACCATAAAGCTTGACCGTGTCCATGGTTCCCATGGCGAGACCCGCGCCGTTCACCATGCAGCCAATGCTTCCCTCGAGAGCCACGTAGTTAAGATCCCAATGTGCAGCCTGAGCTTCACGTTCGTCTTCCTGNGTNGGATCGTGCATCGCGCTCAGTTCTGGATGGCGGTACAGCGCGTTCGAATCGATAACCACTTTAGCGTCCAGACAGAGTAGGTCACCTCCGGATGTAATCACTAAGGGGTTGACCTCTATCAATGAAACATCTTTTTCATCAAAAAGCTTCCCTAAACCCATGAAAATATTCNTGAATTGCTTTACTTGAACCGGGTTTAAACCGAGCTTAAAGCCAATCTTTCGCGCCTGATTTGGCTGAGGACCTACCAGTGGATCGATCGCCGCTTTGAGGATTTTATCTGGAGTCTCCTCCGCGACTTTCTCGATTTCAACACCGCCTTCGGTCGATGCCATGAAGACGATACGGCGTGATGAACGGTCTACCACGGCACCAAGATATAGCTCGCTTTCAATATCCGTACATTCCTCAATAAATATTTTCGAGACAGGCTGGCCGCTTGCATCTGTTTGGTAGGTTACTAGACNGGTACCGATATGGCGGTCGCAGAACTCCCGAATTTCCGTGTCCGTCTTCACTAACTTGACACCACCCGCCTTACCCCGGCCGCCCGCATGAACCTGGGCTTTAACTACCCACGCGTCACCGCCGATTTCTTTCGCTGCGGCAAGAACGCTATCCGTGGTGTCGCACGCTATGCCATTAGAGACTGGCAGGCCGTACTCGCGGAATAAAGTCTTACCCTGATATTCATGAAGGTTCATACTCTTCGGTTCACTTTTCTCTGAGGTCAATAGAAAGCCGACCAGTGGCCGGACTCATAACAAAAAGGCGATCGGCGGCACCGATGCTCTTCTCACAATCAAGCGCGCTTGCGCTTATTAGCGATATGAATCGCGTGGCCATGCACAGCCAAAGCGGCCTCATGCAAGGCCTCTGATACTGTTGGGTGTGCAAACATAGTCATCGCGATATCCTCTGCCGATGAACCGAACTCCATGGCTATCACGGCCTGCGCAACCATATCGCCCGCCGTTGGCCCGACTATGTGGACCCCTAGGATCCGGTCTGTTTCCTTNTCCGCAATCATTTTCACCATCCCTGCTGTCTCGTTCGCAGCCATCGCGCGACCGGATGCAGCGAATGGGAACACGCCGACGTTATAGTCGACGCCCTCTTGTTTAAGTTGCTCCTCGGTCCTACCCACCCAAGCAACCTCTGGATGTGTATAAATCACTGACGGCACCGTGTCATAGTTTACTTGCGCATGCTTTCCAGCGATCCGCTCGGCAACCATTACACCTTCCTCGGATCCCTTATGCGCCAGCATCGGCCCACGAACGACATCACCGATTGCATAGACACCGGGAACTGCTGTCTCACAGACATCGTTCACCTCGATGAAGCCACGCTCGTCTTGCGTGACCCCACAACCATCAGCAAGCAGTCCGTCTGTATATGGTCTGCGGCCTACGGCAACGATTAACTTATCGAAGGTTTCCGTCGGAGCACCGTCTTTGGTTTCAAAGGTCACGTCGACTTTCTTACCTTTCACCTCGGTTGCTTTCACGAGCGTACTGGTCAAGATATTCAAACCTTGCTTGGCGAAAATTTTGCGCGACTCTTTCGCGATCTGCTGATCAGCGACCGCGAGGAAGTCATCTAATGCTTCGAACACGGTGACCTCCGCGCCCAGACGATTCCAAACGGAGCCCAGTTCCAGTCCGATCACACCACCACCAATTACGCCCAATTTCTTGGGGACGCTGGTGAATTCGAGGGCGCCTGTTGAATCGACGATCAAGTCATCTACCAACGGTGCGGGTGGTATATCTACCGGAACAGAGCCGGTCGCGATGATAATACTTTGTGCCTCCAGCACTTGGCTTTTACCGTCGCGGCCCGTTAACTCGATCTGCTTGTTTGGTAGGAGCCTACCTGTTCCGGGCAGGTGCGTGACACCGTTGGTTTTGAATAATCCAGCGATGCCCCCGGTTAGATTTCCGACAATTGTGTCCTTGCGCTTGAGCATCGCAGCGATGTCGAGCTTCGGCTTACCAACGCTCACGCCGTGTAACTCGAGTTCATGTGAAGCTTCTTCGTACTTATAAGACGATTCCAGCAAGGCTTTAGATGGAATACAACCGACGTTTAGACAGGTCCCGCCCAACGAAGACTTACCGTCCTTACCAATCCATTTCTCAATACATGCAGTTTTGAAACCTAATTGNGCCGCACGAATCGCGNCTACATATCCACCAGGACCTGCACCGATGACTACAACATCATATTGCTGACTCATATACTCTCCCGATTACACGTCTAGTAACATACGTGCTGGATCTTCCAGCATATCTTTAATGGCGACCAGGAATTGAACCGCATCCTTTCCGTCAATCATTCGATGATCATATGACAGCGCGAGATACATCATCGGTTGAATCACAACCTGACCGTTTTCTGCCATAGGTCGCTCTTGGATCTTGTGCATCCCGAGAATAGCGGTTTGGGGCGGGTTCAATATTGGNGTCGATAGAAGTGACCCAAATACACCGCCGTTTGTTATCGTGAACGTCCCGCCGGTCATGTCTTCGATAGCAAGCTTACCCTCTTGTGCTGCCGCTGCGTAACTTCTGATACCACCCTCAACCTCAGCGATCGACATCCTGTCGCAATCGCGCAGTACTGGAACGACTAAGCCACGCTCTGTCGACACAGCAACACCGATATCATAGTACCCGTGATACACAATGTCGTTTCCATCTATCGATGCGTTCACTGCAGGAAAACGCTTCAACGCTTCGGCAGCCGCCTTTACGAAGAAGCCCATAAAGCCAAGCCGTGTTCCGTTGTGCGTCTTTTCAAATAGCTCTTTGTACTGCTTACGGAGCTCCATCAATGGGCCCATGTTCAACTCATTGAATGTCGTGAGCATTGCTGCATTGTGTTGCGCATCAAGCAAGCGCTTAGCAATCGTGGCACGCAGACGTGTCATCGGAACACGCTTCTCTGCGCGCTCACCGAGCGATATTGGGACAACTAACTTCGCTGGTTCTTCCGCCACAGGTGCGACAGCACGAGGGGCTGTCATTGCGTTCTGGACATCTTCTTTCAGTATACGGCCGTCCTTCCCGGTACCACTCAATGAGGCTAAGTCAATGTTATTCTCTTCGGCGAGCTTCCTAGCCGCCGGGTTTGCCACAACGGCGGCGTCCAGATGTGATTCGGCAGCAGGTGTGGGCTCAACCCGCTTTGCGAGGGTGCTCGCAACCACAGCACCGACTTCAATCTTTCCGATCAGTTCCTGCGACGACACGACGTCACCTTCCTTCTTCATAACTTCAGTCAAGACACCATCATCAGCCGCGACCACTTCTAGGACTGTTTTGTCAGTTTCGATGTCAACGATAAGTTCGTCACGAGTAACTGATTCACCAACCTGCTTATGCCAGGTTGCGATCGATCCCTCCTCGATCGATTCCGGGAACTGCGGAGCTTTAATTTGAATTGCCATTGTGTTTCCTTAACCAGTCACTTGCCGTGACGTCTATCCTTCCAATGCGTCTTTTATCAGTGCCTGTTGTTGAGCGACATGCAAGGCCATGTATCCAGCTGCGGGCGTAGCTGCTGCCGAGCGCCCCGCATAACGCAAAAATTTNTTCGGCAGATGGCGCCACATTGCATTCAGCATGTGATGCTGACTTTGGAACCAGGCACCTTGGTTCATTGGCTCCTCTTGACACCAAACCATCTCCTCCATGTTGACGTAAGGTGCGAGTGTCTCAACCAGATCATCCTCCGGGAACGGATAGAGCTGCTCTAACCTCAAGATTGCCCGGTCTTCGATTCCGTTTTCAGCGCGATAGGCTTCCAGGTCGTAGTACACCTTTCCCGAACANAGGATCACCTTCTTCACCTTATTGGGTTCTAGGTCTGATGTGTCTTGGATTACGGTCTGGAATCTGCCATCGGCCATTTCCTCTAATGTAGAAACTGCCTCTTTCTTTCGGAGTAGCGACTTCGGACTCATCACAATTAACGGCTTACGTAGCGGACGGATAGCCTGCCGACGAAGCATATGGAAGATCTGGGCTGGGGTCGAGGGGACGCATACTTGTACGTTATTTTCCGCGCACAACTGCAAAAAGCGCTCTAAGCGCGCCGAACTGTGTTCAGGACCCTGCCCCTCGTAGCCATGTGGCAACAACATGGTCAGGCCGCATAAACGACTCCACTTCAGCTCACCNGAAGTGATGAATTGGTCAATGACGACCTGCGCTCCGTTGGCGAAGTCGCCAAATTGAGCCTCCCAGATTACTAAACGACGAGGTTCAGTCGTCGCGTATCCGTATTCAAAAGCGAGCACTGCCTCTTCAGAGAGGAAGGAATCGAACAATTCAAATCGTGGCTGTTCTTCAACAATATGCTCGAGAGGTGTGTACGGCTCACCGGTCTTTTGATCGTGCAAGGTCGCTTGGCGGTGCGAGAAGGTTCCACGACCCACATCCTGGCCTGTAAAACGGACACCAATATTTTGATCAATGAGCGTCGCATACGCCAGCGTCTCTGCGAACCCCCAATTACACGGAAGGGCACCAGCCGCCATCTTCCGACGGTCTTCGTAGGTTTTTTCCACCTGCCTCTGCATGACGAGCCCCGCTGGAACCGTGTTGATCTGTTGACCAAGTTCCTGAAGACGCTTCATCGAGAAGCTGGTGTCATGGTCAGCCGTCCACTCATGGCCGAGGTAGGGTGTCCAGTCAACGAACAGCTTACTATCGGGTTCTCGCACCAGAGTTTTTACGACCGGTTGACCCGCGTCGAGTGCCGCCCGGTAAGCTTCTTCCATACCTTTCGCATCAGCATCCGATAATATGCCCTCGGAGACGAGTTTAGCTGCGTAGAGAGAGCGCGTCGTTTTCTGCTGCGTGATTTGCGCGTACATCAAAGGCTGGGTTGCACTCGGCTCATCTGCTTCGTTNTGGCCGCGACGGCGGTAACAAATCAGGTCAATGACGATATCTCTCTTGAACTCGTAGCGGTAATCCATCGCCAACTGGGTCACAAAATTCACTGCCTCAATATCGTCCGCGTTAACGTGGAAAATGGGCGCCTGCACCATTTTCGCCACGTCAGTGCAATATTCTGTGGATCGCGAGTCCTCGCGGCGTGAAGTTGTGAAACCTACTTGGTTGTTGACCACGATATGGACCGTGCCACCTGTCCTGTAGGCACGTGTTTGCGACATCTGGAATGTCTCCATCACGACGCCTTGGCCCGCAAACGCGGCATCACCGTGAATCGAGATCGGAACGACCCGGTCACCAGATGGATCGTTGCGACGGTCTTGGCGTGCCCGGACGCTCCCTTCAACCACAGGAGACGCTATCTCCAGATGTGATGGATTGAACGCCATCGCCAGATGTACCTCGCCACCAGGCGTCGTGACGTTTGAACTAAACCCTTGGTGATATTTCACGTCACCGTGGTTGTCAAATATCGCCTTACCATCAAATTCATCAAACAGGTCCTGAGGACTTTTTCCGAGCGTATTTACCAGGAGATTCAGCCGTCCACGGTGTGCCATACCAACCACGACCTCTCTCGCGCCGTGCGAGCCCGCGCCCTGGATCAACTCATCGACACATGGGACGAGTGACTCGCCTCCCTCGAGTCCGAAACGCTTTGTCCCCGGATAACGCGACTGAAGATACTTTTCCAAACCCTCTGCTGCGGTCAGACGCTCAAGGAGATGCTTTTTGACTTCCATCGGAAACTCAGGCTTACCCTTAACACCTTCAAGACGGTTCTGGAGCCACAGACGCTCTTCGGTATCGACAATGTGCATATACTCAGCACCCACTGAGCCGCAGTAGGTCCTCTCCAAAGCATCTATGATGTCTCTCAATTTGCCTTCGGGCATACTAAAGTCTTGCTTCCCGATCTGGAAAACCGTATCCAGATCTGCGGCGGATAAATCATAAAATCCAAGCTCCAGGTCAGGAACTTTCTCGCGCTTCATTAGCCCGAGTGGATCAAGAGCGGCACGCTGATGGCCTCGGATTCGATAGGCGTTGATGAGGCGCTGGACTTGGACCTGTTTACGGTCAAAATCAGATGAAACAGATCCGACACCGGCTGATACAGCACGATTCCGATCTTTTCCGAGGAGTAAAAACTGTTCTTGGACGGTTGAGTGTGGCACGTCACCAACTATGGTTCCCTCAACTCGTGGGAGTGAATCAAAATACTGTCGCCATTCGTTCGGAACGCTGTTGGGGTCTAACAGGTAATCTTCGTACAAGTCATCGAGATAACACAGATTGCCGCCCGCTAGGTGGGAGGTATTCAGACTTTTCTCCATTGAGCCTTCAGACATCGATGTGCTCCTTTACATCGGAGCCCGGTTCGACGTTGTCTTGGCTAGAGCTACCTGGCCGTTCTTTATCCATTCTGGCGCATGCCCAGATCCTTGCCATTATGTCTTAAAATTCCACTATCCAACGGTTTAATGCTGGCTCCTTAACGGTACCATCCCGAATATCGGACATTGCCGCTTTGCGCTTTTACGGCACATCAACCAACTCAGATTTAAGTTGCCCTCGATAACAGCATATCTCGAATATGACCGATCGCTCTAGTTGGGTTCAATCCTTTAGGACACACGGAAACGCAATTCATAATGCCGCGACAACGGAACACGCTAAACGGGTCATCGAGCTCTGCCAACCGGTCCTCCGTCGCCTCGTCGCGGCTGTCTGCCAAAAAGCGATAGGCCTGCAGCAGGCCTGACGGGCCAACAAATTTCTCCGGATTCCACCAGAATGATGGACAGCTAGTCGAACAGCATGCACACAAAATGCACTCATATAGACCATCTAATTTCGCGCGATCTTCTGGCGACTGCAGACGCTCCCGGCCGCCTGCTGGCGTCGAGTTCTGCAAATACGGCTTTATACGCTGATACTGTTTATAAAAAATACCCATATCAACCACAAGGTCACGAATCACGGGAAGACCAGGGAGCGGTCTGATCACCAACTTTCCGCCCGTCAAAACCTCAGATACGGGTGTAATACAGGCCAGCCCATTTTTACCGTTCATGTTTACACCGTCAGATCCACAGACACCTTCTCGGCATGACCGACGGTAGGATAGCGATTGATCTTTTTCCTTGATCAGGTTGAGTACATCCAAAACCATCAGATCTTTTCCTTCAGGAAGAGATACCTCGACGTCCTGCATGTAGGGCTCACGGTCCGTTTCAGGGTTATAGCGATACACGCTTATCAACATGTTAAGTCCCCTTAGTACGTACGCTCTTTTGGCTCAAACGTTTCCACGGTCTTCGGTCTGAAGTTNACGTCACGCTTGGTCAGTTTCTTAGTTTTAGGATGGTATAACGAGTGACACAGCCAGTTGGTGTCATCGCGCTCCGGGAAGTCACGACGCGAGTGGGCGCCACGGCTCTCGGTACGCTCATCTGCGGAAATCGCTGTCGCTTCGGCAACTTCAAATAGATTCTGGAGTTCAAGCGCCTCCATGCGCGCCGTGTTGAAGGCTTTCGACTTATCTGAGATGGCAATATTCGCCACTCGGTCGCGCATGGTGTGAAGCTCCTCTCGACCCTTTTTCATGTACTCGCCGTCACGGAATACCCCAAAGTAGTTCTGCATGCAGTTCTGGAGTTCACGCTTCAAACCTGCGGCGTCTTCGCCATTGTCGTTTGAATCCAGGGCATTTAGGCGACTCATCGCACGATCGACGTCATCATCAGAAGCCAAACGGTAATCAATTCCTTGCTGTAGCTGTTCCTCAATAAAGATGCCTGCTGCACGACCGAATACGACTAGGTCAAGCAGCGAGTTACCACCAAGACGGTTCGCGCCATGTACCGAGACACACGCGGCTTCCCCACAGGCGTACAGGCCCGGGATGAGTTCGTCTTTACCCTTGCTTTGAGTGATCGCCTGGCCGTTAACGTTGGTCGGGATCCCTCCCATCATATAGTGGCACGTTGGTACAACAGGAATAGGGGTCACTGCCGGATCCACGTGCGCAAATGTCTTTGATAGTTCGGTGATACCCGGTAGACGGTTATGCACAATATCTTTCCCCAGGTGATCAAGTTTGAGGTAAACATGATCCTGATTCTCCCCACAGCCTCGACCCTCGAGGATCTCTGTCATCATTGCACGGGCAACAACGTCTCGACCGGCGAGGTCTTTTGCGTTTGGTGCGTAACGCTCCATAAATCGCTCGCCGTCTTTGTTGATCAGGTAGCCACCCTCCCCTCGACAGCCCTCGGTCACCAACGTCCCCGCCCCATGAATTCCCGTCGGATGGAACTGCCACATCTCCATATCCTGCATGGCGTAACCGGCTCGTAGAGCCATGCCGATACCGTCGCCGGTATTGATATGAGCATTCGTGGTAGAGGCATATATACGACCGGCACCGCCTGTCGCGAGTACTGTGGCTTTTGATTCGACGAAAACGACTTCGCCACCCTCAATCTCAATCGCGATTACGCCTACAACAACACCATCCTGGTTACGAACAAGGTCAACAGCGAACCATTCGTTAAGAAATGTCGTGTTATTCTTCAGGTTAGCCTGATATAGCGTGTGCAGCAGCGCGTGACCAGTCCGGTCGGCGGCGGCACATGTGCGTGCAGCCTGACCGCCCGTGCCATAATCCTTCGACTGACCACCGAATGGGCGTTGATAGATACGACCATTCTCAAAGCGGGAAAATGGGAGGCCCATGTGCTCTAGTTCATACACCGCCTCCGGGCCCACTGAACACATGTACTCGATTGCGTCTTGATCACCGATGTAGTCGGAACCTTTGACGGTATCATACATATGCCAACGCCAGTCATCATTCGGATCCGCGCTCGCTATCGCACAGGTAATGCCTCCCTGAGCAGACACCGTGTGTGATCGAGTGGGGAAAACTTTGGTTAAACAAGCTGTCTTGAATCCCGACTGAGCCATCTGGAGTGACGCGCGCATACCGGCGCCACCGCCACCGATAACGACAGCGTCAAAAGAAAGTTTGCGAAGTGCTGTCATATACTAAAATCCCCAAAGNATACTGATGCCCCATACGACGTAGACGAACAAAGAAATCGCTACGCACCCCAAAAATGCTACCCGAACAGCACCTCTCTTCATGTAGTCCGTTGCCACGGTCCACAAACCGATCCACGCGTGGCCAGCGAGAGCAATTATGGTCAGGAGCGTAAAGATGCGCGTCCAAGTCTGTCCCATGAACCCCTGCCATTGAGCGAATGTTAGCTCGCCACCATTGACTGTGAGCCACACAACCATCACGACCGTATAGGCAGCTAAAATGAGTGCACTGAACCGCTGAACCACCCAATCAGCGACACCACTCCTACCGTAGCTCAGTACGTTCGTTACCATACCCAGACCGCCGCAGATACAATTAATAGAGAAGCTACCGCTATCGACACTTTTGCGAATAGACGCCCAGACTCCAGCGTTTCGCCGTAGCCCATATCCATGAAGAGATGCTTCACACCAGCAACGAAGTGGTAAGCAAGAGCTGCCAGTACTCCCCAGACGACAAAAGATACAAAACCGTTTTCCAACAGTACGAGCGTATCTGCGAATCCTGCCTCGTTTTCAAGTGACATTCCCAGAAGTGCCATCAGGATAAAGCTACCGAAGAATAGGATAACTCCTGCCACCCTGTGCAGGATGGACGCGATCGCGGTTATGGGAAAACGGAAGGTCGTCAGGTCTAAATTGACTGGACGCTCACTCGATAAAGCCATGCTCTTGGGGATCCTCAAAAATAACCGTTTTCTCTAGTGGCACAGTATAATCCTGTCTCGTTAACGTTACAAAGGGTAACGCATGCTTCTTTACAACTAAAACCACCACGACCAATTGACATGCGAATTCTCCTGACTATAGAGTTCGTCGCTCAAGGACGTTGTGTGCACCGCACAAAGAATCTACAAATACGTTCTAACTAGCGGATTTACCTACAAAGGACAGAAACATGGCNGAAAGAAATGCCACGCTTACCCTCCCAACGGGTGAAATCGTCGACCTACCAGTACTAAAAGGATCGTACGGACCCGACGTGATAGATGTTTCAGGGTTACTGAAAGCGGGGTACTTCACTTACGACCCAGGATTTATGTCCACGGCCGCTACCGAATCAAAAATCACGTTCATCGACGGCGACGAGGGTGTCCTTCTCCATCGAGGTTACTCGATAGAGGACCTCGCTGAAAATTCAGATTACCTAGAGACTTGCTTCTTACTTTGGTACGGACACCTTCCTAATCAAGAGCAGAAACAAACTTTTGTGAATAATATTACTCGGCATACGATGGTCCACGAATCGCTTGCTCATTTCTTCGATGGTTTCCATCATAACGCACACCCGATGGCAATGATGTGCGGTGCCGTGGGCGCCCTGTCTGCGTTCTACCACGATGTTATGGATATCCGGTCAGACCGCGATCGCGAGATCGCAGCGCATCGTTTGGTCGCCAAGATGCCAACCTTAGCGGCGATGTGCGTANAANNACTCCATAGGACAGCCGTTTATGTATCCGCGTAACGAACTTTCGTATGCGGCTAACTTTCTGTACATGATGTTCGGGACACCCTGCGAGGAATATGCGGTGAGCCCTGCTGTTGAAAGGGCGATGGACCGTATATTCCTGCTGCACGCGGACCACGAACAAAACGCATCAACATCTACCGTTCGCCTCTCAGGTTCAACGGGAGCAAACCCTTTTGCCTGTATATCCGCTGGTATTGCGGCGCTCTGGGGACCGGCGCACGGAGGTGCCAACGAGGCTGTCTTGATGATGCTTGACGAAATTGGGGCCGTTGAAAACATCTCGATGTTTATCGATAAGGCAAAGGATCCGGATGATCCATTTAAACTTATGGGCTTCGGTCACCGGGTCTACAAGAACTTCGATCCACGTGCTAAGGTGATGAAGTCATCGAGTGACGAAGTGCTGGCAGAACTGGGGGTCAACGATCCGCGGTTAGCTGTTGCGATGGAACTCGAGAGGATTGCGCTGTCGGACCCATATTTCGCCGAACGGAAGCTGTTCCCGAACGTTGATTTCTATTCAGGGATTATCTTGAGCGCGATCGGAATCCCCACCAGTATGTTCACCGTGATTTTCGCTGTCTCAAGAACGATTGGATGGATTGCTCATTGGCACGAGATGAGTTCAAGCTCGTATAAGATTGGGCGTCCACGTCAGTTGTATACAGGTGAGGCTCCACGCCCTTACAAATCCCAGTAGCTACGGCAGACCTGTCCCGCACCAGGCACATTTATTTAGTAATGGATAGTGAGCACCCACCATGAACCTCAGGCGAAGGCGCTATTCAGATTATTAAGCCTCGCCGTCAGTAGATCCGAGCCATAAGGGACTGACTCACCCACGCCCCATACAGGGTTTGGCCACGCATCATCGTCTGGGAAACGTGCGATACAGTGAATATGCAGCTGACGTACTTGGTTGCCTAGCGCCGCTATGTTCAGTTTATGTGGCGAAAACTGATCACGCATAACCCGCGCAACGTGGTCAATTTCGAGCCAAACACCGCTACGTAATTCTGGGCTTAAGTCGATCAACTCAACGGCATGTGGAACCCGGGGAATGATCAAAAGCCAGGGCCAGCGCTGGTCATCGACCAAACGCAGGTCACAGACGCTGAGTGAAACCAGTGGGTAGCTTGTTTGTTTTAGCTGCGAGTCGATCTCAAAGGTGTTTGCATCCATCAGAGCCTTAAACCTGTCTTAAGGAGTGACCATCGAGCCACCGTTGCTCGTCGTCGAGGCCGATTTCCTTCTTCCAAATCGGAACACGAATTTTTAACTGATCTATGGCGTCAGAGACAGCAGATAACGCGTCTTTTCGGTGGGCACTGCTGGCACCGATGACCACACTTGCCTCGCCTACACGAACAAGGCCCCGTGAGTGGACCATCACTAGTTTGACCGGATAGTCTGCACACAGATCTTGGCACAGTTCACTCAGTGCTTTCAGCGCCAGCTCAGGATGTACATCATAATCAACCGCCGTAGCCGAAAGCCCCTCGTTGTGGTTTCGGACGACTCCAAAGAACTGCGCGACAGCGCCGTGGGCAGGATCCTGCACCAACACATCAAGATCGCTTGTTTGACACGGTCCATCAACCAAGCCACACAGATACCGCTCACCCTCATCTCGAGCAAACAACTCCACGCTAACCTCCAGCTACTGGCGGCAACAAACTTATTTCACTGCCTGACACGGTAGCATGATCCTTCAACAACTCATCGCCCTCAGCGAAAATAGAACGCTTCAGTACACCGTCTAAATCAGACCTATTTAGTGCAAGCAGATGCCTAGATACCTCGTCACGTATGGCGCCAACAGTGACATCGTCGACGTCTATCGTAAAGCTATCGCCTAGGTCTCTGAAAGCCCCTAAACAATGCACCGTTAAGGCTGTCACAGTCGACCTTTCCGGCCTTGTTTCTCAATCATCACGATGGCCTTTGGTAAACCCTCTATGAAAATACCGAAACATTCTTTCACCGCCTGTAAGCTACCGGGAAGGGTAATCACGAGCGCTCGCCCAACCAGACCACCTCCCATACGCGACAGCCACGCGGTCTTGGTGTAAGCCGCGCTCTCTGAGCGCAACCATTCACCGAGGCCAGGTAATTCGGGATTAAAGTGTTCGGCCAGAGCAAGAGGTGTCACGTCCCTCGGGCCAGGCCCCGTGCCACCAGTGCTCAATATTACGTGCGGGTCATGTTCCTCAGAGATCTCTGAAATCGTCTTCTGAATCAGGTCATACTCGTCCGGGATCACTTTATAAACACACACCTCAGCACCTTGGTCTGTGAGCGCATCCACAAGATACCGGCCCGACTCATCGTCGTAGGTACCCTCAGAGGCCCTGTCACTCATTACGACTACGGCTATCTTTCTCGTGGCTAGAGGGGTCGTCGAGGGTAAGCGCTCCAAGACCCACACAGGAACCAACGCGTCAGGATTAATCCACACACCAGACTTCCCACCGGTCTTGGTTAACAGCTCGAGGTTAGTGATCCTTAGGACCGGGTCGGTCCCTTTACAAAGGTCCCAGATGCAGAGAAGTGATGCATTCGCGCCGGCCAGTGCTTCCATCTCGACACCAGTCTTCGCGTGGGCGGCCGCCTCACAGAAAACCCGTACAGCCTGGGCGTCGTGATCTAGCTCAAACGATACAAGCACCTGGTCTAGCGGTAGCGGATGGCACATCGGCAAGAGATTCGCGCACTGCTTGGCGCCGCTCACGCCGGCGATCTCGGCCATCGGGAAACAGTCCCCTTTTGGCAGCGTTTTATCGCGGACCTTAGCGAACGCATTCGGACCCAAGTGGATGGTACCCGCTGCCAGCGCGCGACGTGTCGTGTGGCGCTTGCCTCCAACATCGATCATCGAAAAATTCGAAATCAGTTCACGCGCGGCCAACTTAGCCTCCTATGGATGCGAAGTGAGGAGTTGCTCCGGTGTTATGTTCGTGTAGCCCATGACCGGCCACTTTAAGATCAAGGAGATCGCAAATCGTTTCCTTCAGTGCCTCTTTGTCTGAATCGCGTTGCAGTAGAGGCCGTAGATCATGACCGCCGTCACCGAACAAGCACAGATGCAAACCACCCTTTGCCGAGACACGTAAACGGTTACAGGTTGTACAGAAGTCTTTCGAATATGGAGCGATCAGTCCGACGCTACCGACATGGCTTGGATGTTTCCAAACACGAGCGGGGCCACCCAACGCGTCACGCGGTGCCTCGACCCATCCGTTTGCCTCAAGTTTTTTGACGAGCACATCTCCAGACAGGTGATGTCTTTCGAAATAAGCTCGGTTCTCGCCGGTCTCCATCAGCTCGATGAACCGTAAGTTCACACCCTCGGCCGCCCAATGAATAAACGAATCGAGCTCCGAGTGGTTGAGGTCCTTGAGAAGAACAGCGTTGACCTTCACGGGCGAAAAGCCGATCTCCTGGCACCGCTTCAGGCCCCCCATGACCTCTTCGAATCGATTTTTTCCCGTGATTAACTCAAAGCGCTCTGGCGTCAGTCCGTCAATCGATACGTTGATCGAGTTCACGCCAGCGTCGAAGAAGCTCTGGGCACGCTCGGGCAGCTTGTACCCGTTGGTTGTCATCGCGACGGTCTGAATCCCCGGTGTCTGGGACACTACACGTGCGATATCTAGGAAGTCTTTCCGGAGCGTCGGTTCGCCTCCCGTGAGCCGCACCTTTCGGGTCCCGAGCTCCGCGAAGCATTCGATAAGACGCCGGATTTCGTCCACACCGAGGAACCCATCGGCCTCACCTTTATATCCGTCGGGAAGACAGTATGTACACTTAAAGTTACATACGTCGGTGATAGAGAGTCGGAGGTAGGGAAAGCTTCTCCCGAACCGATCCGTCAAGATTTTTTCAATCATAACCCGCCTTGGTTGTTATCGCTTTTTATTTNAAAATTAGAATCGCATAAAGCGTTGTATACGTCAAAATATATCGGGTAGCCCGTGCGGACTAGATGGATAAAAGCTCACCAGATCACCAGCGCGCTTCGATCCCGACTGCTCACCTAAGACAATCCAGCCGTTCATCTCGAGTAACGGCATCGTCTGGAACGATTCCTGCCCCTCTAGCGCCCGGACGACTACTCCGTCCTGACCACGGATACACCGAGCTTTCAAAAAAACTGCCATGCCCTCAGGAGTTTCAACATCATTTTCAAGACGTAGCTCTAGCGCGGTCTCGGGTGGTCTCTGGAGCATGACTGACAGGGCGTGGTGCACATAAAATCGGCAGTTAACCACCGTAGATACAGGGTTGCCTGGAAGCCCAAAGTACAGCGTACCATTTGGCAGGATGGCAAACAGCAAGGGTTTACCGGGCTTCTGTGTCACTTTATGGAAAACTATCTCGGCGCCCACTGCCTCCAGGGCTGGCTTCACGAAGTCATAGCTGCCCATCGAGACCGCACCTGATGAGACGACAAGATCCAAAGACGCATCCATGACGCGATTTAAGAACCCCACCATCTCGTCGAGGGTGTCACCAACATGCTCATTAATCACCACGTCACAACCAAAAGAACGAATCATCGCTGTCATAAAGGGGCGGTTGGAATCATAGATTTGGCCGGACCCGGGCGGCCCTGATTTCACGTCAACCAATTCCTCGCCGGTCGAGCACAGCCCGACACGTGGGCTGTCATGGACAACAAGGTCGACGATCCCACTTGAGGCAAGTGCTTGCAAATGCTCAGGAATAATGCACCGGCCAGAATTCAGTATCACCGAACCTGCCGCGATATCTGATCCTTGGGGACGAATCCATGCACCAGACCCTGGTAACTGCTTGACTAGAACGGTCCCGTCGCTTTTGAATTCCAGGTCCTCGATCATCACAACCGCGTCGGCCCATACGGGAATCGGAGCACCGGTCATAATCCGGGCTGCGTCTCCCTCGATTCCATTCGCTGCCTCGACGGAATCACCTGCACGGAGTTCTCCAGCCAATGATATCGGACTACCACCACGCGCCTGTGTGAGGCCCGTGGCAGACAATACAACACCATCGCGGGCGGAATTATTAAATGGAGGGATTGACAGATTTGCTACAGCGGGCTCAGCCAAAACACACCCCACCGTGTCTTCAAGCGGGACCTGCGACGCAGGGACTCGACGGCTAGAGGCACGCTCTTTGATCTGACCAAACGCCTCTTCCATGGAAATAAACTGCAGCACAACCCCTCCCTAGGAATCGACGTCAACCGAAGTCGGCTCAGTTAGTTCAAGCGGATACCCCGCCTCGATCCAACCGTCCGTTCCTCTCGGAGACCAAAACACATTCATGTATCCCCCGCGAGCTAGATGTTGGACCGCGTTCCAACCCATCCAACAATCACTCACGCAGTAGATGAGCACCGGATACTCTTTATCACCACCAGTCGCCTCAGAGACGGTATCTAAGAAATACTTCAACATATCAGGCGACGGTCTACCGTAGCCAACATTAGGGAGCCACATACTGCCAGGGATGTTGTGACGGGGCTGGTAATCTGACCAGGAGCCGTCGAGCTCATCGTATCGAACCCCAGATATCGAAAGCACATCAATCAAGACCACCCGCCCAGAATCGACCAATTCCCTGACGCCAGTGGTGTCAAGGACCGTACCCCCGGGTACTTCGCCAGGAACCGGGTCGGTGTAGTGNTGTATCCGTAACCCGGTCTCGGGGTCGAAGTCTGAACTCGCTGCCACCGCGACCTGAGCGGTCGCGATGTATGAGGCAATCAAAACCGCGAATGCCCGAAAAGCAAACCGCATTACTTCTGGCTTGCGTAGTATGCCGCGAGGTCAGAGATATCTTGGTCAGAGAGAGCGGCGGCCATCCCATACATAATNGCCGCNTGGTATCCCTTCCGCTCTTGGGTCTTNTAGGCCTTCAATGCGCCCTCGATGTANGCAGCGTTTTGCCCAGCAAGACTGGGGTAATTTGGCACCATAGCCTTACCATTCATCCCATGGCATCCGGCACAAACTGCNGCCTTAGCCTTACCGGCACCNGCATCACCGGCGGCGATCGCACCGACACTCAANGTGGCGGCGATCACNGCNNCTAGCATCTGTTTCATTTACGCTCCTTATGTAAACGCNTNTTCAATAATCTAANAACGNACTGNGNTACGCGCTAAAACAACCNAGNNCTAGATAATACTTCATTTTTAGCCGGAAAAAATCCACAATCGTCTGTGTTTANAAATAAANCTGACNCGTGTCGNACGAACACCACCGTCNTGGAGATAACAACATGAACTTCCGTAAAGCTATCGGCCCGATTTGCGTGATCCTAAGCATNANCATTTCAAACTGCTGGGCTCAGACGCCAGTAAGCTACAAGGGGCTGGCGGCTGATTTCTATGACGCCGATGGAAACGTGGCCGTCGTGTTACTNCANGGGACCCTCGCNCATAANAGGATGGAAATTATCAACACCATAGCGACACTGATCTCAGANGATTATGGTTACCCGGTCCTGNCACCTAANCTCTCTCTNAACNATCAAGACCGGATGGGCGAGAAGATCCAAACATCNACCAAAAGCTACGCCACNCTGACCGCTTGTGACATTGAGCACACCCACAAATACGAAGACGCGGTATNAGAGTTNNGAACCTGGGTCGANTANCTGAAACAGGAGGNATTTGAAAAAATCCTAGTATCGGGACACTCCCGCGGTGGTCGCCAGGTCTCTTCCTTNCTGGCNGCCAATAACGAGCCGTCCATAGTTGGTGGNGTACTGATCGCNTCCGGCCTATCTNGNAACGAGAGAAATNTAGAGAATTACAAGAAGGATACCGGCCTCGATGTAACCGAGCTGCTCGCACAATTCTCTAAACTCCCGCAGGATCAGTACGTCGATGTTCCTAAGTTCATNTACTGNGACAAGCCTCGTGTCACTGCCGGCGCCTTCGTNTCGGAGTACATGGATAATCCNTCACACAGCGCCCCNTATAACGTCCAACAAATAAAGGATATTCCAATACTGGTGATTGGAGGNTCGGAAGACACCGTGGTCCCGAATATCGAAGCCGATTTCGCGGGNCTTGCCGACCAGAGTAATNTGACGGTCGAAATTATCGAGGGCGCGGACCACTTTTTCCGAGACCTGTATGCCGACGATGCGGCCACCATGATGGTCGATCTCATTGAGAGCATTTGATGTCCAGGAACGCGCTNNTTGCNNTGACGCTCGCGNTGACTCTCAACGCAAACGCNGGATCGATTCTGGAGGAGCCTACGTTTTCTAGCCCAGATTCTCGACCGTGGGTGGTGATGGTAACTCAGCCCGGGTGCTCGTTCTGCACTCGTCTAGAGAGCGAAATATTGCAGCCTCTCCGAGCCTCGGGGGAGTTCCAAGAGAGGGTGCGTTTTACCAAGGTCGATATCGGTGTGGCCGCCCCGCTAATCGATTTTGATGGCTCAAAAACGACCACCGTACAGTTTGCNAACAGGTATCAAGGGTNCGGGACGCCGACACTGTTATTTCTNGGCCCGGACGGNNAAGAGCTNGCGCCACCAAAGTTTGGGGTACCCGATCTGATTGATTTTTACGCGTTNGAAGTGGAGGAAACGATCAGAAACCTGTCGACCGTCAACTAAAATAAAAATAGAAAATACGTTCCACCATCCAGTACGTACCNACGCCNCCGATCACGAGCGAGCCGGGAAGCACGACGTANCNNCGGTAGANTTCGGGACAGGNAAACCAAACTGTGATACCNAAATACGCNGCAACAAGTANGCCGATNTGNGCNAACTCAACACCCACGTTNAACCAAAAAAGTGCGGCCAAATANANACCCTNAGGCAACCCAAATTCAGCCAAAACTGAGGCGAACCCCAACCCATGCAAAAGCCCAAAGCCAAATANTACGGGCAGNCGGAAACGNCTCAGCCGGTCACTGGCTAAATTCTCGAACGCAACATAGGCGATAGATAANGCGATTAACGGCTCGACGANCTGCGGTGGAATATTAAGNTAGCCNANGACACCTAAAGATAGGGTAAGAGAATGCGCGATCGTNAACATNGTTATCTGGAGAAGTAACNGCCTCAAACGCATGGATATGAGAAANACGCCCANGATAAAGAGAACNTGATCGAGTCCNTTCGGCACGATATGNANAAANCCNGCGGTTACGTANGANGAACCNACCGACCAAAACGTTGGCTTGGCAAATACCTNTGTCAGTGAAAACGGCTCGGATAANTTGTNGTCTTTGATCCACTGGTAGCTGGACCAGTGATATTCACCNCGATCTTCGTCCACCTGCCGGACGCGAACAGCGTGGTCTCCAAACCGAGGGGGATAGTACCACNGCAGCGAGGTTGAGCCTCNAGGAACCNTACCAACCAGTCNTATGACGCTCGCCCGAGGCACCTTTNTATAGCCCGGNGGAGCGATNTCGATCACANCCATCTGNAGCGGTATAGACACNCCGTCCGCCAACAGATTCACGCCCNCCAGNAAAGTTGNATGAAACGNCGTAAATTGCTCNCGAAGCTCGTCNGNNNCAAGNACCCGGAGCGCGTCATATTGCTCCGAATTAGGNGCNTCCTGGGTGTTCTGATACCGGCCATCAATCNNGGTTAANAGGGCCTCAATNCTGGTACGTATCTCAATGCCCACATGTCCATNAGAAAACACACTGATTTCNACTAATGCAGGCTTCACAACATCAGAATAAGCTGGTAAACNTAAGCTTATAACTATTAAGAATANANAAAATTTTNNAANGGTCTTTNTCAAACAAANNACACTCNGGNANAAAAATCGATCGGATGCTAGCACAGCATCCCNAGCTTTTNTGGAAATCANTGAAAACGATCGCAGGGATTAGCATGGATACATTAAATCGTCGTCAATTTATAAAGCTAATGGCNGGAGTAGCAGCNGCTGGTTCTNTCCCCACNATATNTANCTCNTACGCGGCNGCNAATAAGGCTGCTCCGGCGGGGTTTTANGGTAANCCGATGGAGGGTGACGNCAGGATTCTCCACGTCACGGACGTGCACGGNCAGCTGCTCCCGGTNTANTTCAGAGAACCCAACGTCAACCTAGGNNTCGGNGATGCCTACGGGCGNTTTCCACANATTGTGGGAGAACGCTTCCTGGANGCNAATNAATTCAANCCTNGTTCACCAGANGAATACGCNTTTACCTACCTNAATTTNGCAAAGCATGCCCAGAAATTNGGCCGGACAGGTGGCTTCGCGCACGTCAANACACTGCTCGATGGGCTCCGAGACCAGGCCGGGGGNCGAGGTAACACGTTNACNNTTGACGGCGGTGATTTNTGGCAAGGTTCCGCGACATCCCTGTGGACCCGGGGTGTTGATATGGTTGAGGCCTCNAACATCCTCGGNATTGATGTGATGGTCGGTCACTGGGAATTCACCTACCGCGAGGACGAGGTTCTCTCAAACGTCGCTTTGTTCAAGGGCGACTTCATCGGNCAGAATGTCCGTGTACTCGAGGACTCACTTTTCGGTGACGACTACCCTGCCCTNGTCGAGCGCTTCGATGGGCGTGGTCTGTATGATGAAGATACCGGTCACGCATTTCAGCCGTATGTCATCAAAGAAATCAATGGTGCCCGTATCGCGGTCATCGGCCAGGCGTTCCCGCGTACAGCGAACGCCAACCCGAGAGAATTCTTCCCTGACTGGTCGTTCGGTCTCCGCGAGGATGATATGGCAGAACTCGTCGAACAAATCCGTGGCGACGAGTCACCCGACGCGGTCGTTTTAGTCTCACATAACGGGATGGACGTCGACGTCAAGATGGCCAAGCGGGTGCCGGGACTGAATGCTGTCTTCGGTGGGCACACCCACGACGGGTGCCCTCTCCCGGTCAAAGTCAAGAATCCGGCCGGACACGACTGCTGGGTTACCAACGCCGGCTCTAACGGTAAGTTCGTGGGCTGCATGGACTTCAAATTCGGCGACGAAAAGATTGACGAACTGTCCTACAGGATGTTCCCGGTGATCAGTGACTGGATCGAGGCAGACAAAGAGATGGAGTCCTTCATCTCCCAGATGCGTCAGACCAGATACTCAGACAAGATCATACAGAGCCGACGTAAGGACTCGTTCTATAAACCGGAGTGGGTCGGTAAGACTTATGACGAAATCCTCACAGAGAGACTCGCCAAGGCAGATCAACTGCTGTACCGGCGAGGAAACTTTATGGGTACCTGGGACCAAGTGATCTGCAACGCGCTGCGCTGGGAATATAAAGCAGATGTTGCGATGTCGGCCGGCGTTCGGTGGGGTACATCCACCCTCGGGGGCGACTGGATCACGATGGACGACGTCATGAGTCAGGTCGCNACCACCTACTCTGAGACGTATGTATCTGAAATGACGGGTGAGCAGTTGATGCAGACACTTGAGGCGGTAGCAGACAATCTGTTTGACCCAGACCCATATCTTCAGTCGGGCGGAGACATGGTTCGGGTGGGTGGCATGGATTACAGCATCGCGCCGACGAAGGGTCTCGGCGAGCGGATCACGGAGGCCCGATTGGATAGCGGTGAGCCGATTGATCCCAAGAAAACCTACAAGGTCGCGGGCTGGGCCACCGTGAACAGAACACCTGAGGGTCGCCTGATCTGGGACATTATCCGGGACTACATCCTCGCCACAAAAGACTCCGGAGACGTGCTCCGGCTACCCAAAGTCAACCACCCCAAGGTAATTGGTATGAGCGATAATCCTGGAATCGCNGACTACCCGGGGAGGGTGGCGTGAGAAAATCCATGAGATCTAGCAAGTACTAACACACAACGGTCAGGTTCTCGTGGNCGTGATCAATAGTCAGTCACGGTAACAACCCAATCGCGAGACGTAGCAAAAAAAAACGCGGCACCAGGCCGCGTTTCTTGGCTACAGTTAACCGTTACTTAGGAACACGCATCCGCCAGGTCTCGTCCTCGATCTTCGCCTGAAGACGAGTCGCCTCGACCAAATCCATGGCCTCGTGNGCCAGCTTCCGTGCCGCCTTATCGTCGCCCGCCTTCAGAGCCTTCCGAGCAGCTTTTATGGCCTTGACGGTCACAGTCCATTGATAGCTTGTATCTTTAGCGACCTGCTTGTACGCAGCGGTAGCCGCCTCGATATGTTCTGCCGTGGTTCCATTCCCGGCGAACGCGGTAGGGGTAGCCAACGCTAACCCAAGCGCGAGAATTTTCAATCTGTACTTCATAACTCAATCCCCTACTTACGCGCCGCCGGACCATTGAAATCAAGGCCGTTAGACATGTAGGTCACGAAATACTCGAGGTTGCTGTACTCCGCACCCTGAGCCTTGTATGGATTCGCGCGGATATTATTGTGACACCCGGCGAAACGACGATGTAACGTCCCCATGGACTGCCACTTTGAGCGGAACACCGGCCAGCTCGTGGCGTGACCAAACGCGGGAGAGGTTGTATCCGCCCGGTATAGGTTTCCAGCGGTCAGCATGTGGCAGTCCGCGCACGCGAAATTCAACTGCCCACGCTTGGTGTAGAAGTGCTCCTTCCCATCCTCGTACGCGGCTAGCGCTCGAGGATCATTTGACGGGATATCAACCTTTACCTCCTGGCCACGAGAGTTATATGACATATAAGCCGTCACATCCGCGATCTTTCCCTTCTTCCAGCCGTAAGGCTTCTCACCGTTCGCCTCGCGGCACTCGTTGACCGCTCGCTCCATGGTGACAACCATCCCACGATCCTTATCCCAGAGCGGGTATTGCCCCCGGACCGCACCCTCTGGCCCGAAACAGTCTGCCAAAGACTTACCGTTGGCGAACTTTGAGTGGTAGAGCTTCTCTCCGTTCTCGATCGCGATCTCGTAGGGAGGGAACTCTTCGATCGACTCCCACTGCTCGCGAGCCTCTGGGAGAATCGAATAGACACCGTTAGCAAAGTCTGCTGTCGGTGTGTTCGGGAACCTACTCTCGTAATATTTCTGGAAAGCCGCCTGGTCCTCGACTGGTCCGGCTGACACTCCCAATGCGATCCCTAGACCCAGGGTCGCCAGAGTACCTCGTATTATTATTTTCATAGCACTGTCTCCGTTCAGTTACTTAACTTTTGTCTCGGCAGAATCCGTCTTACCCGTGTTGTCTTTCCATGAGATCTTCAAGCTATCTCCCTTCTTACCGGCAAATTTAAAGGCCAGATAGGGATCCTTCGAGATCGATGTGTTGAAAGCCGCAGCGAATACTACCTTGCCGCCAGACTCTGCAGCGACGTCCGTGATCCAATGCTCTGGAATCTTAGAGCCGTCTTTCTTTTTACGTAGACCCGTCTCCATGTTGTGCTTCATCAGAGTCTTCACGTCCACGGTACCGTTACGTTCTTTTGCTTTGATACGAATTGATGACATATCTAGGTTCTCCTATTAACCGCCGCATCCACCGATGGTGACCTTCACTTCTTTCGATGCCGTGTAGAGCTTACCGTCTGAGCTCACGACCGCCGTCACTTGGGTAGTCTTACCCATACGGACCCGGGTCTTAACCATCGCCTCGGTACCAGCAGGTATATCGGCCACGATAGCGAGCGGGTTCGGATTCTCCTTCACCATGAACGCGATCTTTTCTGCTTTCATAGANGTTGATATCTCGATCGGCACGACCGCACCGTTCTCCGCAATATCAGGAGCCTTCAGCTTGATGTCACCGCTCGGGGTCGTCGCGTTACCACCGAACAATTCATTCAACGAATCCTCGACCTTAGGGTTTTTAAATGCTTTCTGGTTGTAGGCCGCAAATACCATCCGAGGAAATGCCATNGCAGCCGCAGCGGCGGCTGATAACGTGCCTGTTATTTTCAATACGCTACGACGATCCATCGCAACTCTCCTTTTTTGCCAAATTACAGTGAATACAGATACTCAACCACCTGGTCGATCTCTGCCTCGGTCAAAATCTTGTTACGCCCAAACGGGGGCATATTTGTCAGCGGATTCCGCTTGGTAGGATCCCAAATCTGCTCACGAAGAGCGGCTTTGTCGGGATACCGGGCCTTCATCGACATCAGGGGCGGGCCCGAGTTACCGGTCTGTTGCCCACCATCCATCATGTGGCACGTGAGGCAGTTGCCCTTTTTACGGCTCCAAGCGATTTCCTTTCCCTGCTTGACAGCGTCTGCGATCGCTAGGGGCGACATCAGAGCCGATGCTAGTAAGGCTGTTAGGAGTTCCTTCTTCATTATAGTTTCCTCTCCATACTGAATAAGAATTAAGCCTAGCGGCTCGATTCAACCATAAACGCTACCGCGTTAACGACGTCGTCATCCGATAACGCCATGTTGCCACCCTTTGCGGGCATNACTCCNTNTGCGCCCTGGTAGCCGTTTATCGCGTGGTCNTTAAGGGTATCCATACCCTGACCAATGCGATCAACCCAACCAGCCACATCACCNACCTTGGGCGCTCCCGCGATCCCCGAGTTGTGACATGNCTGACAAGCCNNATCGTACACACCTCTGCCGAGTGTTGCCCCNTCTGAGAGTGCGACTTTAGTNATNTTTTTTTCTGTACTTATTCCGGNCTCGCTNNCTGCNGAGGGATTCCCATCGTAGTGATTCGCCGCGACCCCCGAGTCCTCCTTAAAGTGGCCGGTCGGCGTCACGCCATTAATCGTGGTCACGATCTCGAATTTAGATGGGTCCGCACAGTTCTTGAAACAGCGCTCATTCTTCACGTCGGGGCGGTTATCGATGAAGAAATTCTCCTCGTTGGGCATCTTCACCTCCGCAAACGTATCTTTGTTCGACACAAAGTCATCCCCGACGATATCGTTTAGATAGAGGACGTAGGCGGCGATCGAGTAGACCTCCTCGTGGCTCAGCGACTGTGGCACTGGGTAGGGCATCGCCCTGTATATGTAGTCCCACAGGGTAGACGCGTAGGGCCAATACGAGCCGACAGTTTTTTCTGGGTGAAGCGTATCGAGGGTGCCTTCACCGCCGGCGAGGACCGGCCACCGACCCTCTCCCTCACCAAATAGGCCATGACAGCTCGCGCACTTTGCCTCGTAGAGGCCCTCACCCTCGGCTACGGACCCTTCACCATCGGGCAAACCCATACCGTCTGGGCGAACATCGATATCCCACCCCGCGATCATCTCGGCCGTGGCCGTGGAACCAATCCCCAGAGGACCCGCGGTTGCCAACCCAGACAAGGCCAGCACGGCGGCTACCACAGGAAACTTAAGAGATTTGAACATTGAATACATCTCCGGTTTCTGTGACGTTCCACGTATGGATTGAGTTCTTGTGGTAGATCGACCAGCCGCCCCGTTCGTCGCGCAACTGTCTCAACGTGGGCTGAACGTAACCGGTCTCATCAATCGCTCGTGACTGCAGGAGCCAGGGCTGTCCGTTCCACTTAGTCTTGAAGCTGAACTGCGTCAGCGCCTTTGACAGCACGAGCCCCTTTAGCTCGGTACGCTCCCAGTTCACCCCGCCATCAAACGAAATATCCACGGCCTTGATCTTTCCGCGTCCCGACCACGCGAGACCACGGATCTCCAAGAACCCTGGTTCCTTCAATGGGTTCTCTGGGCACGGGGATGTGATCACAGAGTTGGTCTCCATCACCCACGTGAACCGGCGCGAACGTCCGTCCGGCATC